>DATKCT010000197.1:0-74128 GCA_035513055.1 Verrucomicrobiales bacterium
TTGGCTTCCGCCCAGGGTCAACTTCATCTGGCAACCCGCCTCGGGCTTTGTTGACATGCAGGAGCAGACTTCCCGCCTGCCCCTGGAGTTTTTACATTTGCGACTGGACGTGGCCCCAAACTTCAATGGAAGGAGCCTGCAGAGCCTCGGGAGAAGCCGGAGGCTTCCCAGCTTGTAGCCGGTGGTGAAGCGCAGCGACACCACCGGTCTGAGTTGCATCTCGATCCGCCCCCGGCAGGGGTGCCAGCAAGCGGCTGGCCATGCCCTCCACCTACACAGGCCTGCTTGAGCATGTCATCTTCTCTAATGGCTATGCAGGGATTACGGTGAGTGCGTTCGTGCGGTTCAAAGCGGTCGAGGACGCTGTGGAAGAGGCGCAACAGCCCAGGTCTCCCCGGGGCGAACCATGAAAGGACCGTGATGCCACACAATCACTTCGAAGGACTCGCCGGCTTCGTGCTCACACAGCAGTGTGACCTCGAGGTAGGCTCCGTGAAAGCCGACCTTCACCACCGAGCCGGTCAGGGCGCCGGTATTCTCTGGGCTAACCAATTCCAAGTCTTCCGGCCTCACCCAAATGCCGAATCCCGGCCCTTCACCGCCCGGATTCGGCCCTCTCGAAAGCGCAGGCGGCCCGACCTGACAACGGATCCGCGCCCCGCTGGGATGAGGCAAGCTGTTTACCGGAAGGAAATTGCAGGCGCCGAAAAAGGATGCCACATAGGCGTTAGCTGGCGCGTAATACACCTCCGATGGAACGCCGTCCTGTTGCACGGCGCCTTGCCGCAACACCACGATGCGATCAGCAATGGATAGGGCGTCGCCGGTCTCGTGCGTGACAAACAGAGCAGTGGCTCCTCGCGCCTTCAAAATGGCGCGGGTCTCGTCCCGGACCGCTTGCCGGAGCCGGGCGTCGAGGCTGCTGAAGGGTTCGTCCAAGAGCAGCAGCCGCGGACTCGGCGCCAGCGCCCGGGCCAGGGCCACACGCTGGCGTTCCCCGCCCGCCAGTTCGTGCGGATAACGTTTTCCCAAATGGGAAAGTCCCACAAGTTCAAGCAAGGGCGCGACTACCGCGGCGCGTTCTCCGGCATCCAGGTGACGCAGCCCAAAGGCGATGTTTCGTTCCACCGTCAAATGGGGGAAAAGCGCCTGATGCTGAAAGACGAGCCCAATTCCGCGCTCCTCGGGCGGACACACTCCTTTTGGGCAAGAAATGATCCGGGCGTCGAGCCTGATGTCTCCGGCGTCCGGCCGTTCGAGACCGGCGATGAGCCGCAGCAAGGTAGTCTTGCCGCTGCCGCTGGCGCCGACCAGTGAGAGAAGATCTCCTTCGGGAATCTCGAAGGATACATCCTTGACCGCCGGCTCGCGGCCCCGGCGGTAGGTCTTGCTCAGATTCTGGACCTGCAACCGGATCATGGCGTGGGGCCGTTCGAGCCGCGCCCTTCCTCATCGCGGCTGCGAGTTTCGCTTCGGCCCAATGCCGGCCAAGGCTCTCGCCGAAGCAAACGCGTCAATGGCGCCAAGCCGATCAAGCTGATGAGCACCATGAAGAGCCCTGGCGCCGCCGCGTCTGGAATGCGCGATTCGCCGGTCAACCGATATATCCGCGTGGCCAGAGTCTCAAAGTCAAAAGGGCGCAGCACCAACGTGAGCGTCAGCTCTTTGAACACATCGATGAAGGCGAGGGTCGCTCCGGCGGCCAATGCGGGCCGGACCAGCGGCAGATCCACTTGAAGGAGGGCGCGCAAGGGCCGCGCGCCAAGCGTCCGCGCAGCCTCGTGCAAACTCGAGGATACCGTTTCGAACCCGGCCGCCGCCGGTTGAATCCCGACGGCCAGAAACCGGACAAAATAGGCGTAGATCAGCCCGAGAACGGAAGCGCTAAGCGCGAAAACGCCCAAACCGGGCTGGGCTGAGAGCGTTGAAACAATCGCTCCTACGCCCACCGCCACCAAGGCGCTCGGAAAGGCGTATCCGAGCAACCCCATGCGTTGGGCCAGGAATGTCGAACGGCCCGCGAAAGCTCGCCGGCTTCCCACCAGCACCACGGCCCCCAGAATGATGAGCAGCGCGGATCCCGCTGCGAGCATCAGGGAATTGCCCGCCGCGACGGCGTGCTCGGCCCACTCCACCGGGTTCGGCGAATGCAAGGCCCAGCGCAGCATTCGCCAAGCGGGGATGAGGAAACCCAAAAGCAAAGGCAGCAGACAGACGGTCCAGGCCCATAGGGCTCCGGCTGGCCGCAGTCGCCGTCTGGCCAGGGGTGTTTCCGCGGAATCAGAGGCAAACCTTCGCCGGCCGCGCTGCCAACGTTCCACACTGACGAAGAGCAAAGCCATGGCCATGAGGATCACGGCCAACCGCATAGCCGCCCCGGGGTATCCCTCCGTCCAAGCCCGGAAGATGCCGGGCGTCAAGGGTTGCAGCCCGAAGGCCGAGACCACTCCGTAGTCGTTGATGGTTTCCATCGCCACCAGACTGGCTCCCGCCGCGATGGCCGGCCGGGCCATAGGAGCCGCCACCGTCAGGAAGGTCCGCAGGTTTCCCGCGCCCAGCATCCGCGCCGCCTCCAAAGACCCGGCGGCCTCGCGGGCAAAAGCGCCGCGGCAGCTCAGAAAGACGTAGGGAAACAATGTGGCAGCCAGGATCCCCGTCGCGAAGATCCAAGGCGTGATCTTCTGCGAGAGCAAGAAGACCTCGAGACCAAAATGCTCGCGGATCCACACATAAAACGGAATGAGACCCTCTACGGCGTCCAGATAGGCCAGCGCGGCGACAAACCCGGGCATGGCCAGAGGCAACAACAACGCCCACTCGAAAATGCGACGGCCCGGAAAATCATGGACAGAGACATGCCAAGCAGCCGGAACGCCAAAAAGGATGGCGAGAAACGTGACGCCGACAATGAGAACGGCGGACTGCCAAAGATAACCGGCCAGGCGATTCCTCACGATCTGCGGCCACATCTCTCCAGCAGGCTCCAGCGCCCGCCAGACCACAACAAGCACCGGCAGCAGAACCAAACCCGCAATGAACCAGACCCCGAACCGGGCCAGACACCTGGGACAAAGGCGCGATGACCGGGTTGGCATAGGGACGGCGCGAACGCCGGGCTCGGGCCGTCTAGGCCGTTCTCCTCGATTCTCCGCGTTCCCGGCGCGCCTTCGTCAAAGATCCGATGCGCCCAAGGCGAAACCTCGTCCAACCCTTGGCCGGATCCGCCAGCCCCGGTCCACACCCTGCGCGATTCGGCCTCATCACGTGATCACTTCCAGCCCGCAGCGTCAAACAGACGGACGGCCTTCGGCTGATCTTCACCCATCTTGGGAAAGGTCTCGACGTCGATCTTAAATTCGCCCCACCTCGCATGCGTCGCACAGAGGCTCAGATCCATCGACACCGGATACTCATAACTGCCGTTCGCGATCAACTTTTGCACCTCCGGCGTAACCAAAAACTCGAGGTAGGCTCTGGCGTTGTCCACGTTCCGCGCATGTTTCACGATCCCTGCCGCACTCACATTGACGTGGGCGCCCCTGCCGTCCTGATTCGGGAACACGATGCTCATCTTCTCCGCCGCAGTTCGCTCCGCCGGGTCGGGCGAGTTCAAGAGCAACCCAAAATAATAGGTGTTGGAAACACACACGTCCGCCAGACCCGCGGCGCAGGCTTTGATCTGGTCGCGGTCGCCCCCCTGGGGCGGGCGGGCCAGATTCTTGGCGATTCCCTTCGCCCATTCCCTGGCTTTCTCCTCGCCGAGCGCCGTGACAAGGGATGCCGCGAGCGATTGGTTGTAGCTGCTGGAGGAGGAACGGATGAGCAGCCGGCCTTTCCACTCCGGCTTGGCCAGATCCTCGTAGTCCTGAATCTCACCCGGCTTGACCCGGTCGCGGGCGATCAGAATCACCCGGGCCCGGATCGTGTAGGGATACCAGAAATCATCGGGATCACGAAGTTTCCCGGGGGTCGCCTTGGCCAGCGTTTCCGATGAGAACGGCTGCAAGAGTCCCTCTGACTTGGCCCGCTGCATGCGGCCGGCATCGACTGTTACCAGGATATCGGCGGGACTGTTTTCCCCCTCCGATTTGAGCCGTTCGATGAGCTGGTCCGCCTCGGCGTTTACGACCCGGACTTCGATCCCGGTCTTCTCGGTGAAGAGCCGATTGACCTGGTGATCGATCTCATAGTGGCGATGGGAGTAGACGTTGAGCAGCTCCTGGGAACAAGCGGCGCTCACCAGCAAAGCGGAGAGAACGACGGCAGAACGGGCGATCTTATTGCGAATGCGTCTCATTAAGGGGCACCATCGCCGGTTGTTCACCAGTCGCAAGTATAAAATCCGCTCTCCTGTGAGCCCAACGGCGATCGTTTGTGCGCGGCCGGCCCAGCCGCCGCGTTGCATCGCGGCAAACACCCGAAGGCAACAGCGTTCCCCGGCAAACTCAAAACTTCCAGTAACCGCCCGGCGACGAAAGAAAGGGCATCTGGTTCTCGTCGCCCCCGGAGTAATCCGTTTTTCCCACCGCTCCCCACATCCGTTTGCCGGTGGTTTGTTGAAACTTCTGGCTCATGCTTTCCCCGGTATGACAACCCCAGCTTCGAATGTGCGCCTGGGAATGAAAAGAGCTGCCTTTGATCCGTGAGAGCATGTCCTCGTGCAGCCAGGCTTTGGATGCCCCCAGAATCTCCGATCCGTAGTCGAGCATGAAACAGAATTTGTTGGAATGTCCGAAATACTCGAAGTTCACGATCTTGGTTCGCGAACGGGGTTTGCCGCTGTTGAGGTAGCGAATGACATCGTCGCCCGAATGCACCCACACCAGGTTCACCCCGTAGGTTGTCCGGATCGATTCGATGTTGGCGATCATCCGCCCCCCTTCCTCACGCTGCCGCCGTTCGTAGGCGGGGCGGTAGACCAAGAGGGTTATGGGAATGTCCGGTCCATAACGCCTCTGCAAATCCTGCACGCGCAAGCGCGCCGGACGGACAAAGTTAAGCCACCAGTTGTCGTGCCGGTCGCCGGGAAACCGGTATTTCTCGAGGCTGCGCAAGGAAACGCCGCCGACCAGGATGATGCACTCCCCTTCGCGCATCGGATCGGCTCGCACCTCCCCGGGAATTCCAGCCGCTACAGCGGCAACCACAGCGTAGAGGAGAACGCGGCAACTCATCCCGGCAGCATAAACATCCTTCCATCGGTGGCAAGAATGAGCGACGCCCATTGCCGCCGTCCGTCGTGGAGCGATTGTTGAGAAAATCCAGGCCCACGACTGCCCGGCCTCCTTTCGGTCGCAGGCCAGCGCGTCCCGGATATCCTGGCAAACCTCCGCTCACCATCCTCGATTCGCTACCAGAGCTGCACCGTCCAGCGCTTCGTAGGATTCTCCGTCAGCTCCAAGATTGTGACTCCTTCCGCGTCATTCCAGTGCCGGTCCGTCGGCAACAACCGCAACCGCAGCGGATCCGTCCGGTCCGGCAAACGCAGACTCAACTCGGCCCGGATTCCCACCTGGCTGTTGCCGTTGCCCAAAGTCCAATCGTGCCGGTAGAACGCTTCCCGCCGGATCACGACCGCCAGGCGTTTGTCGCCGTTCGGACGTCCCCCGAAGGATGCCTGCAATGCGGCTCCAAGCGGCAGCCGGGCGTAGCCATCTCCAAACAGCGCCATCTCCAGCGGCCCCACCGGAAGAGGACCGTCGCCTCCATCTCCTTGGAAGACCAAGGTTCCAATGTAGCCGGCCCCGATCCGTTCCCCATACGATCGCGCGTCCAAACCCAGCCGCAGTTCCACGACCGGTCCATCCGTCTGCCCGGCGAGATCCACCCGGCGCAGATCGAAGAACAAACGCAGCTCACGAGAGTCGGCCTCAGCGGAAAAGGTCGCTGCAGACTCGATCAGACCATCCGATCCGGCGGAACCCAAAGCCTCCGGATCGTCCGGAAGCAGTCGTACTTTCTCTCCCAACCCCAGGTTGCGCATCCCGGAAAAGCTCTGCTTCCACACAGCGTTGCCTGTTCCACCGGTCAGCATCACCTCACCGCCGATTCGCGCCGTATCTTCGCCCTGCGGAAAGCTCAGCAACCAAGCTCCTTCACGACCGGGGGCCGGTGCGAGGTTGAAAGGGCTGGACCAGGGAGCGCTTACCGCCGCTACCTTCCAAGCAGGTGAAGCCGCGCCATCCCCGCTCAAGACGGTCCATTCCAATTGCCCCGGCGCATTTCCCGCGAAGGCCGGCTCCAGGCGCGGCCGGCCGGTTGCGTCCGGGTTGATCACTTCCCGCAGCATCAGGCCGTCGCCATCCACCGCCAAACATGGGAGGCGTCGCACGGCTTCGGGGGACGGAGCCCCATCCCGCCGCCGCGGCGCCTCCTCCCAAACCAAGGTGACCGGCCAACCTTCGCCAGCGGCCGCCGGAAATCCATAGGCGGCCTGCCGCGGCTTCCAATCCTCCACCCATCCCGGGAAGAGGAAGCCCCCGGGCCCATCCTCACGAGCCGTCATAACGCTCCACTGCCAACGCTCCGCCGTTGCGCCGCGCCATTCCAGTCGCACTCCTTCCGGAGCGGCAAAGCCGAAGCCTGTCGCCGTCTCATACAGCGCCCGCGCCAGTTGCTCGTGCCCTAAACGGGTCAAGGCGGCGCCCTCGGTCAGGAGTTCGGACAGCCGCGACCTCAAATCCTCCTCGGCATAAGCCAGGTCCTCCGGCGACCCGAACACCAGCCGGTCAGGAAGCAATGCCTTGTTCGTATCAAAGAGCATGCGACCAGCCTCACCGGAGACGCCGGCCCCGAGCCGGTCGCGCAGTTCCCGCACAAAGGGC
The DNA here is from genome assembly GCA_035513055.1 of Verrucomicrobiales bacterium. Classification (GTDB taxonomy): domain Bacteria; phylum Verrucomicrobiota; class Verrucomicrobiia; order Verrucomicrobiales; family DEV007; genus DATKCT01. Next base: position 6,825 of record DATKCT010000197.1, read on the forward strand.
CACACCTGGCCCAAGACCTCTCCAAAACGGCCTGCGGCCGGGCTGAGCGCTAAAGGTTCCAGCACCAGGCAGTCCATTCCGCGCGATCCCAGCACTCCCAAGGCGCCGGCCATGGCCGTCCCATATCGCTCAGGACTTACTCCAGCGGCGGCATCAGCCGGGCCCGCAAAGAGCACGGCCAGACTGGGATCATTCACCAAAGCGTCGGTCGTAGAACGTTGATTGATATGAAAAGCCGTGTTGCCCTCGTCACCCAACACCTCATAGGTAAAATGCGGGCCCAGCACGAACGGATACACGCCGTCTTCCAAGCGGTGCACGCCTTCCGCGTAGAAAAAACGCGCCGCCAAGTGCTTCAGAAAAAGCTCGCTCGCACCAGGATGCCCGTCCCCCGGCGATTCGAACACGGAGCGGTCGCCCAAAAAGACGACATGCACTGGCTGACGGGCATCCAGTTTTTCCAGAGTGCGCGGAAGATATTTGCTCAGCGCTTCTCGTTCATTTGGTTCCAAAGTAACCGATTGCCCAAAAACGGGACCGGCCAGGACCAGTGTCAGCAGCAGCGATAGCGATAGCCAATGCGCCGGATCTGCGCAGGATAGTAACGCTCTCATGAAAATCATGGCACCCATTCCGGATTCGACGCTGTTTACGGTCCGCTGCCCGGCCATTTCTATGTATGCTGGTTTCTTCGCCCGCGGCGAGCCGGCAGAAGGGTTTTCTTCGAAAAACCGGCCGGAGTGACCGGCGGGCCGAGCATCGTCCATGCCTCCCTACCACCTTCAACGACAACCCATGTCCTGTCGCATCGCATCTTTCCCAATCCTGGTCCTGGCTTTCAGCACCGGCACGGCGCTGGTCCAACCGGCGCCCGCCGTTTTTCGGCCAGACGTCCTGGAAGCGATGGAGCGGCGCCTCGAAGAGGCCATCGCGGCCAAGCACATCCCGGGCGGCGTCATCTGGCTCGAACACCGCGCTCAGGTCTGGAGTTTCGTCAGCGGTTCCCGCAGCGTTGATCCCGAGCTCGCGCCCGCCCATCTCGATACCATGTACGATGCCGCTTCTCTGACCAAGACCGTCGCCACGGCCCCTTCGATCCTGTGCCTCTACGAGGACGGAAAAGTGGATATCGAGGCCTTCGCCGCCCGCTATTTGCCGCGGCTCGCTGAATACGGAAAAGGCCGGATCACCGTGCGACACCTCCTCACCCACACCTCCGGCTTGGCGCCGGTGATCCCACGCGACGAACCCTGGCAAGGCGCCGAAGCGGCGCTGGAAATCGCCTTTCGAAGTCCAGCCCTGACCGAACCCGGCGCAGAGTTTCGCTACAGCGACGTCAATTTCATCCTCCTCGGGGCCATTGTTCAATCCGTCAGCGGTCTTTCGCTCGATGAGTTTGCCCGGACCCGCATCTTCGAACCGCTGAGCATGGCCGATACGGGGTTCCGCCCCGCGCCCGCATTGTTTTCCCGCGTCGCTCCAACCACCCGGGAAGCCACCGGCCTGGTTCATGGTCTGGTCCATGATCCCGTGGCTCGACTCATGGACGGCGTAGCAGGACACGCCGGATTGTTCACCACGGCCGCCGACTTGGCCCGATTCTGCCGTATGATGCTCGGCCACAATCCCGGACCCGGCCCGGCGCCGCTGCGCCGTGAATCCATCGTCCTGATGAGCACGGTTCAAACGCCGGATTCCTTCGCCGATCGCCGCGGTCTCGGCTGGGACATGGATTCCGCCTTCTCTTCGCCCCGCGGACGCTACTTCGGCCCGCGCAGCTACGGGCACACCGGTTGGACGGGGACTTCCGTCTGGATCGATCCAGAGACGGACACATTCCTGATCATCCTCTCAAACCGGAATCACCCCAGTGAAAAGGGCCGCACCGAGTCTCTGCGCATCGATTTGGCCAATCTTGCCGCTCAAGCCCTGTTGTCTTTCCCGGAAGGATTCCTGCCGCCGGAGCCCGTGCTCGCCGGCATCGATGTTCTCGCTGCTGATGGGTTTGCGGGATTGATAGGCAAAACCGCCGGCTTGATCACCAATCGCACCGGTAAAGACCGGCGCGGCAATTCCACCATCGATCTGTTCCATGCCGCTCCCGGCGTTGAACTCGCCGCTCTCTTCAGCCCCGAACACGGGCTTCGCGGGCTGCGCGAGGAAGCCGTTCCTAACGAAATCGATGAAGCTACCGGACTCCCCATTCACAGCCTCTACGGAGACCGGAATCGCCCGGCCGCCGAAGACCTGGCTGGCCTCGACGCCCTCGTCTTCGACATCCAGGACATCGGCTGCCGTTTCTACACCTACATTTCCACCATGGGCCTGGCCATGGAAGCCGCCGCCGAGCGCGGTCTCGCGTTTTTCGTCCTCGACCGTCCCAACCCCATTGGAGGACTCGGCGTCGAGGGTCCCATGCGGCAGGGCGCTCAAAGTTTCACCGCCTTTCACGACATTCCCTTGCGTCACGGAATGACTCCCGGCGAACTGGCCCGCATGTTTCGCGAGGAACGCAGTCTCGATCTCGACCTCACCGTCATCCCCCTGCGCCATTGGCATCGCGCTTTCTACCTCGACCAAACCGGCCTTCCCTGGGTCGATCCCTCCCCGAACATGCGCAGCCTCGCCGCCGCGGTGCTCTACCCAGGCGTGGGACTCCTCGAGTTCATGAATCTCTCCGTCGGCCGAGGCACGCCCACCCCCTTTGAACTGGCCGGAGCGCCTTACGTCGACGGTGATTCCCTATCAGAAACACTCAACGCTCTGGCCCTCCCCGGAATCCGCTTCCATCCCGCGGTCTTCACTCCGGAGTCGAGCAAGTTTGCCGGTCAAACCTGCCGCGGCGTTCGCATCGAACTCACCAACCGCGCCGCCTTCCGGCCTGTGCCGGCCGGAGTGGCCCTCGCCGCCGCCTTGCATCGCCAGCACCGGGCGCCCCTGAACTTTCCAGAGTTTCGAAAGCTCCTCCAGCATTCCCTCACCTACGAGGCTGTGGCGCGCCAAGCGCCGCTCCCGGAGATCGAGGCCCTCTGGAACGAAGACGCCGAAGCCTTCCGGAAACGCCGCCTGCCCTATTTGCTCTACGGGCACTAATAGCACGAATCGGCATGAGAAATGCCGGCTAACTGTTTTGCTTCGAGGTTCGGCGGCGCTGCGCGCGATCCGATTTCACGTGATCGACGCAGCGGAGGCAGCAAGAAGTTCCAACTCCATGATATGGAACGTTCTCCCCATGAGCCCAGGATGCGTCAATTGCTGGAACTGGCGCAGCCATTTCTCGCGCCCAGGCGCCGGTTCACCGCCCCCAGCTTCCCACGCCAGCAACCGAGCGCGGGCCAAGCCGATCAGAAAATGTTCTTGCGATTCCGAGCAACGCACCTGGAATCCGCATTCTTCAGCCGCCGCGGCCAGAGCTGTGAAATCCACGTGCGCGGTGATGTCCTGCCGTCCGGCCCTGATGAGTGGATCGTCGTGCCGGACATGCCCGTGCCGGCATTGGAGAGTGCCCCGCGTTCGGCCAGGATCATAGAAGTCCCCGGCGGAGAGTCCATAATCCAAAATGAGCAGAACTCCGCTTTTCATCCAACGTGCGACCTCGTGCAGCCAGAGCCGCGCGGCCGGACGGACCTCCGTGCGATAGCCTTCGGGGTATCGCTGGGCCGGAATGCGAGCCACTTCCTGAGCCACTTCCGGCGATGACAGCTTGCCCGAAAGCCAAGCGAATCCCGGGCCGGAATCCGCCGCGGTCACATAGAGTTCCCGCCACTCCTGACCCTGCCGGATCACCAAGTGAACCGGCAGCGCGTCAACGAGTTCGTTGGCAAACACATACGCGGAAGCGCCCGTTTGCGGAAGTTCCATTAAACGGGCGGCGCTGTGGACCTCCACCGGCGGGTGCAAAGAGGCGCAACGCCGCGCTAAGCGCTTCCGTGCTACGTCCGACACCTCAACCGCGCCCCAGTGAAGGCCCTCGCGAACGATCGTGCGGCTCTTCATTTCCCGGAGTCTGCCCGCCAAGTCCGCCAGCAACCGTCCTTCTCCCGCGCCGAGTTCCACCACATCCCATGGGGCGGGCTCTCCTAGCCTGGACCAAGTCGCGGCGAGGTGCTCGGCGAGCAGATCTCCGAAGCAGCGTCCTACGGATACGCTTGTGAAGAAATCTCCTTCCCGCCCGGGTTCGCGGGCCCGGACCATGTAGTAGCCGGAATCTGGAGCGTAGAGAACATGCTCCATGAATGCCGCGAAAGTGAGCGGTCCACGCCGGGCGACGCGCTCCCGAAGGTCCGCCAAGAGGGCCGGGTCATGTCCATCGGAAAGCGTCGCCATAGCGCTTTCAAGGCCGCGACCCGGCAAGATTTGTCAAGATGCACGAACGATGTAGTGTGCCCGGCGGCCCCCATCGAGGGCGGTTCAAAACTCGATTTCTTCTTCCCCAGCCCACGACAGGATGGAAAAAGCCTACACCTGGAATCGCGTCCGGCGCAAAGCTCCACGGCGGAAACCGGATTCCGGCTGGAAATCCCGCGCGGGCCGCTTTAAGGCGATCCTGCTGACGCTGGTGGTCCTGGCTGTGGCCGGATTGGTCGCGATCCCCATCACCCTCGCTCCCTTCAAACGGACGGCGGAGACATTCGACCTCAGAGAGATCGCCCGCCTCGAGGAAGCGAGCATCATTTACGATCGCTACGATCAGGACATCAACCGGATTTTTGTCGAGAACCGCCTTCCGATTAAGCTCGAAGAGGTCCCGGAACATCTCGTCCGCGCTCTCATCGCCGTCGAGGATTCCCGCTTTTACCGGCACAACGGCGTCGACTTTGTGGGGATTATCCGGGCCGTGCTGCTCAACCTCCAAGCCCGGCGGGTGACTCAAGGCGCCAGCACGATCACCCAGCAACTGGCGCGGCAAAGCTTTGAACTCAAGGAACATTCGATCCAACGCAAACTCGTCGAGGCGTTTCTCGCCCGCCGCATCGAGGACCACTATTCCAAGGATGAAATCCTTGAGCACTATCTCAACCGAATCTTTTTCGGGCACGAGTTTTTCGGGGTCCAAGCCGCGGCCATCGCCTATTTCGGCAAGCCGGTTAGCGAGTTGGATCTGGCCGAATCCGCGATGCTCTGTGGTCTGATCAAGAGTCCGAACAATATCTCACCGCTCCGGAATCCGGACCGGGCCAAACGGGAGCGCAACTATGTCTTGGACCGGATGCAGGAGGAGGGAATGATCGATCAAGCCGAATGCCGGCGCATTCAGGCCGAGCCGGTCCGGATCAATCCTCAGCCCCTCTCTCCGCGCTCCTCTTATGTCTACGACCTGATCCGGCAGCAGGTTTTTGCCTTGATCGGGTCGGAGCGGGCCCGTGCTGGCGGCTTCCGCATCTACACCACGGTGGACGACGACCTTCAAAGCGTCGCTCAAGACTCCCTGCGGCGTCAATTGGGCAAAGTGGAGGAGCACCCCGGCTTCAATCACATCACCTACACCCAATACGCGGCGCAAAGAAAGGCGGCGCTCGAATCCGGCGCCCAGCCTGAGCTTCCGTCCTACCTTCAGGGCGCGGCGTTGGCGGTGGAAAATCAAACCGGCGCCATCCTGGCCCTCGTCGGCGGCCGCGATTTTGTGCACAGCCAGTACAACCGCGCCCTCCAGGCCCGCCGGCCTCCCGGGACGGCTTTCACGCCATTCGTCTTCGCCACGGCCTTTGAGAGGGGCTTCTACCCGGGCACTCTGCTGCGGGACGACTTCATCGACAACACTCAGGTCATGATCGGGGCGGAAGCCGGAATCCTCGGCGAGTGGGGCAGCGAGACAGCGGACGCCCGCTTTCTAGGCAACATCCCCGCGCGCCAAGCGCTCGTTTTGTCCAAGAACGCCGCCACGGTCCGGCTGGGCTTTCAAGTCGGGGTCCCGGCCGTGGCCGAAGTGGCGAAACGCGCCGGGATCGATTCGGACCTGGGAGAATACCCAAAGATGTTCTTGGGCGAAAGCGAGGTCTCCATGGCCGAGTTATGCAAAGCCTACACCGTCTTTCCGAACGGGGGCAGCCGCCCTACGGACCTTCACATCATCAACCGCATCGAGACCAAAGATGGCCTTGCCATCTATCAGGTGCCCCCGCGAATGGTGCAGCACGTCGAGGCCCTTGATGTCTTCGCCTCGTTTCAAACTCACTCTTGTCTCCATGAAGCCCTCCGGTCCGGAACCGGGAAACCGGCTTGGGATATGGGTTTGCAGGACATACCGGACCTCGCCGGCAAGACTGGGACGTCCTACGAATTCAAAGACGCCTGGTTTGCGGGTTACGACAGCCGCGTCACCTGCGCGGTGTGGATGGGTTTCGATCAGCCCAAGAGCATCTACCGGGGAGCGTTCAGCACGCAAACCGCTCTCCCGGTTTGGATTGACATCATGAACGCCAGCCGGGAACGATTCCCGGCGGCGGCTCTCCAAGTGCCTAACCAGCTCAAAGCGGTCGAGATCTGCACCGTGTCGGGCCAGGTCGCCACTGACGCCTGCTACGAAAAGCGCGCTCCTTCCCCGCAGGATCCCACGCCGCGTTATGTGCGGACCACTTATGTGGAATACGTCCGGCGCGGCACCGCCTTGGCAGGATCCTGCGCCACGCACGGGAGCGAGTGGGGATCTGATCTGCTCAATCCCCTTCAGGCGGGGATGGTCGCCGCGGAAGGCGGCATCATTCCCAACACGACTCCCCCCATCTACGTCCAGGCCGAATCGATTCTCGGGGCCGATCCCTATCAGTCTGTGACGCCGCCTTCGCCCCGGGCCGAAATCGCCAAGGTGGATGGAGAGGACGATGCTCCTATCGAAGTCAAAGGAGTAAAGCCGCGCATTGTGTTTCCCACTGGCATCGGGGACGATTCCAACTCGCGCCTTGCCATACCCCCGCCGCCTCCTCTTGAACTCGAGTAACGCATTTCGCGCGTTCGCGAAGCCCCCCATGCCCCATTCATGCGCCTGCTTAGTCCTGTTGTATCCCTCCGTTCTGCGCTGCCTCTCCTGACTATCATCGCTCAGGCGCATTCGCCGGCGGCCGGGCGCCAGAGCTACCTGGCCATGCCCCAGTCCGTCGAAGCCGCCCTTCAGTACAATCTGGATCTGCGTATCGAGCGACTCGAGATCGCCGCCAGTTTCGCCGGATACGAAGTCGCCCGGGCTGAGTTTGATCCATCCTTCTTCGCGCAGGGAAACTATCGCGACTCCCGATCCCCTATCGCCTCGAGCACGCTGGAAGGCGCGGCGCGGCCCGAGTTCAACAACGGAGATCTCTCCCTGGGCATCGACCACCGGCTTCCCACCGGCGCCGATCTCAGTCTCAGCTCCGTCGCTCTGGATCGCCGGGAGACCAACTCCGAGTTCTCGCTGCTCAATCCTGAATACGCCAGCGCCGTCACTCTTTCCCTGCGCCAACCCCTCCTGAAAAACGCGGGATTCGACGCCAACCTGGCCCCCTTGCGCATTGCCAAACTCAACATCGCCCAATCCAACCTGGCTCTCCAGGCGCAAGCCCTCGAAGTCATGCGCCAAGCCGAGATCGCCTACTGGTTATGCGTGACCACGGAGAAAGCCGTTGAAATCCGTCAGCGCAGTGTGCACCTGGCCCGCCGGATCGTCACCGAAGTCACCGAGCGCGCCGCCGTGGATCAAGCCACCCGGATCGATCGTTTGGAGGCCGAAGCCGGATTGGTCGAACGTGAAGAACTCCTGCTGGATGCGCGCCGGGAACGGGACAACGCGATCGACCTCCTGTATCGCGTCATGGGCACGCTCCTGGACGATGGCGACGCCGTGCAGGATACCCCCGCCTTCGATCCCCTGCCCCTCACCGAACTCGGCCCCCAAGACTCGGAGGAGAGCTTCGGCCGGGCCCTGAATTACGCTCCCAGTTACCTCCTGCAAAAGAACCGGGAATACGAGCGGGAAATCGTGCTCAAACAAGCCTTGCGCGACCGCCTTCCCGACTTGGATCTCACCGCCGCATCCGGCATCAGCGGCCGGTCCAGCGATGCCTTCGACAGTCTCAAACGTTCCAGCGACGCGGACGGGCTTTTCTGGCAGGTAGGGTTTATCTTCCGTATCCCCTGGGGTTCCCGGGCGGAACGCGCCCGCCTCCAACTCGCCCGGATCGATCTGGAACGTGAAAAACTCAGCACCACCCGGCTCCGCCAAGATCTCTACGCGGATATCCGGGCCGCCAGCCGTGAAGTGACCTTGTCCGCCCAGCGATTGCGATCCACCGAAGTCTCTCTGGTCGTCAATCGCGAGAAGTTCGAAGAGCAGATCTTCCGCCGGGAACGCCAGCAGTCCACTATCCGCGACGTTCTCGAGGCGCAGGAGGAAGCGGATGCCGCGGAGCTGCGACATCTTCAGGCTCGGTTGCAGGCACTGCAAGCAGTCACTCTTCTGGCGCAATTCGAAGGCACCCTGCCCAGCCGCTACCGGATCGCGCTCGCCTCCTCCAGTCCCTCCTCGGGATAACCCGGCTTCCGCTTCGTTCCATGGACGTCATTGCCCTCGAACATGTCTATAAAACCTATCGAATCGGCGATTCGGAAGTCCATGCTCTCGATGATGTGACCGTCGCGATTCAGCCCGGAGATTTCGCCGCGATTGTCGGCCCTTCCGGATCAGGGAAATCTACACTCATGCATATTATGGGTTTCATGGATCAACCCACCTCGGGCGCCATCGTTTTCGAAGGGCGCGATGCTTCGCGCCTGACCCCCGGCGAAAGAGCCCAACTCCGCAGCTCCCGGATCGGGTTCGTCTTCCAGTCCTTCAATCTCCTTCCCCGCTTGTCGGTGCTCGACAACGTTTTGCTCCCCCTGTTTTACGGAAAACTTCCTCACCGCAATCCCAAGGCGCGGGGTCGCGAACTTCTCGACCGGGTCGGGCTCTCCGACCGGAGCCGGCACTTGCCGAAAGAACTCTCGGGCGGTCAGCGCCAGCGGGTCGCCATCGCCCGGGCGCTGGTCAATGATCCCGGCCTCATTCTGGCCGACGAGCCAACCGGCAATCTGGACAGCACCAATGCCGCTCGTATCCTCGAGCTTTTCCGCGAGCTGCACTCCGAGGGTCGCACTATTGCCCTCGTCACCCACGACGCCCAGGTGGCCGCCGTGGCCCGGCGCCGCATCGAAGTGCATGACGGAAGAGTTGCCGACGTTCAGCCCGCCGCTGCTGAATGCTCTTGATCCCACTGGGCGCTTTCCACAGAATTCCTTCCGACAGAATTCCTTCCGCTTCCCCCTCCCCGCCCTCTCATGGCGTCTGACTCCCACCTTATCGTCAAATGCCCGGCCTGCGGCTTTAAGTTCAAGGCCGAACGCCAGCTCGAGGCGTCCGTGGTCGTCTGCTCGAGTTGCCAAGCCGAGATCCGCTTGTCCGGCATCGATGAAAGCCGCCGGAAACAGGCCGCGAAACTGCCTCGTATCCGCAATCTCCCCGAAAAACACGACGAACCCACCCGCCTCGCCTTTCAGGACCTCGCCCGCCACGGTTCCAGCCGCACCCAGGCCGCTTCCCCCGCTGAGACGTCCGGATCGCACCGCCTCCTCAAGAGCACCGAAGCCATAGCCCGCAAACGGCGCGAAAGGGCGCGTCAGCGTGCAGTGGAGGATACTCTCGAGGCCGAGGCCGTTGAAACCGAAGTCGAAGTCGCCGTCTCGTCCGCGGTGAGAACCGCGGCTGCATCCGCGGATCCGCCGCGTCTCTCCGCCCGCCAGGACCCTCGTGCACACGAATCCGAAACGGATGCGCCCGGGGAAGACGCTCAGGAAGCCGGAGAATGGAAACGCCGTAAATTCTTCCTCTTCGACCAGACGCCCGGCTGGGAGGGCAAAGGCGAGACCAAGCGCAGGCGCCGCAAGGGCGACCGCGCTCACCACCGCATCCGCATGTTGGCCCGGATTCTGGTGGCCGCCGTTCTGCTCTCCGCCGGAGCATTGGTCCTTTGGCAGAGTTTTCACAACCCGGCGGAAACGGACGGCGATTCCGTGAATGGCAGCCGGCCTGAAGCGACGGTGATGGAACGGTTCAATGCGTCGGCGCCCGTCATCGAAGCCTTTCTTCGCGCCAAATCCATCGATGAAATGCTTCCCCACGTCCGAAATCCCGAAGCCGTTCGTCCGCTCATGGAACGTCATTACGGCCTTCGCGGGGTAGAACCGACTCCTTTCAGCCGCATCGGGCCGCTCGAAGAATCGTCCATCGTCAACGGTTTTCTCGTCACGCCGGTCTATACCAGCGGATTCCGGGCCCTCCCCATCGGCGTTGACCATTCCGATCCGCCCCGCGTGGATTGGGAGAGCTTCGTCGCCTATTGCGAGGTTCCTATCGGCCAGTTCCGCAGCGCCCGCCCCTCCGCTCCCACACTGCTGCGCGTCCGCCTCCGTCCCGACAGCTTCTATGATGGAGAGTTTGATGACCCGGACCTCTACGCCTCCTTCAGAATTACCGGCGCCGACGAGAAAGCCGTTTTTTGGGGCTATTTGCGGCGGGATTCGCCGGCCTACAGCAAGCTGCTCAGCGAGAATGTCGGGACCGGGCAGGAGGAATTTCTCGCCACCATCCGGGCCCACTACCCTGCCTCTGCGGCCGCAGCCGCCCCGGAAGATCCGAGCGCAGCCCGGATCATCATCGACGACTTCCTAACAACCGGATGGATTCTCCGCGACTGAGCGGCCCTGGTTGGATTGCCACAGACTAACTGCCCCGGTTGAAACGGGCCCATTCGCGGTCGACTTCCCGCGCCACAGCGGCCTTCTTTAAATCTTCCCGTTGGTCGTGGAACTTCTTGCCGCGACCCACGCCAATGCGGAGCTTGACGAGCCGGCCTTTCCAATAGGCTTCCAGCGCGACCACGGCGTGTCCCTGCTGGCTCAAGGCCTCGTCCAAGCGGAGGATTTCCCCCCGGTTCAAGAGGAGTTTGCGCGGCCTCCGCGCCGCATGCTGTTCGTGGCTGGCGTTCTCATACGGTTGTATGTCGCAGCCGTGCAACACGATCTCCCCCTGTTCCGCCCGGCAAAAGGCATCGCGCAGGTTGATCTTGCCCTGGCGGATGGATTTCACCTCGGTGCCCTTTAAGGCGACGCCGGCTTCGTAGCTCTCGATTATGTGGTAATCGCGCAAAGCTTTACGGTTCGTCGCGATGACGGACCCCTGCGCGGAAGGCCGGCTGCGTTTCCGAGCCATAATGTGCAGCGCCGGTGATTAAGGCCAACCCCGCCCGAAGCGCCAGCCGGCATGCCGGCCCCTTACCGCCCAGCGCTCGCCGGACGCGCCTCGGTGCGATCGGCACGGTCGGCAAGCAAAATCTTGCCTTCAATGATCTCCTTGAGAGCGACGTCGGCCAAACCCATCTTCGGGCGCACTTCCACCAGCGGCGCACGCCCCTGGTTGAGTTGTCGCACCCGGCGCGAGACCATGTTGAGGAGAATGGGAATCTCCGGGATAATCGTCGAAGCCTGTTCGACCAGCTCTGGTTTCATGGTGAAAATGGGCGCGGAAGCTAAAAGGCCGGGCCGGGGGGAACAGCCAAAGCGAACGGTCGCGGTAGCACCTTCCCCGGGCTTGTCAAGCGACGGAAAGATTCTCCGAACCGGCATTTCTCATGCCGGTTCGTCGCGAGGCGCTGCGAACCCCTTACTGCCCAGCCCGCGCACAGCCGAGGGCGCCGAGCTGGGTGAGTAGACCCTGTTCAAAGCCTGAGGCAAGCGAAACGAAAGCAGGGCGCCGCGCAGCGCGCCACAGTAGAAAGGGTATGAAAAATGTGAGTAAATGTGAGTTAATCCTCCGGCGCCGCCTGCGAGCGCAACGGCTCCTGTCCCCCGCCCCCACCCCGGCGCCGGCGCCGCATCAGGGTGATCCGCTTTATGCGCGCCTGGTCCGGCGGCGACCAGCTCTCAATGCCGGGATCATCCTTGAAGGCGTTGTGGATCAATCGCCGGTAATAGGAATTCATCGGCCGCAGCCGGACCGGCCGGCCGGTCCGGCGAACCCCGTCGGCCAACTCCTGAATGTCCCGGATAAAATCATCCTCCCGCATCGAGCGAAAGTGCTCCACATCGACCCGCACGCGTTTCGCCTCCGGATGGCCTGCCCGCACCACCCGGTTGACCAAGTACTCGAGATCGTCCAGGCGGGCGCCGTTGCGCCCAATAAGGGCATCCGCTTCCTCCGTAAATACCTGTAATCCTTTGCTGCCGCGGCTCTCATCGATCTCCACCTGAACCATGAAACCGAGGTAGCCGAGCATCGTGTCCAGCACCTGCCTGGCGAACTCCACCGTTTCCTTTCCCGTTGTTTCGTCCCTCATCCTCCCGTCCGCCGGTTTCGTTTCTTGGCTTTCTTCACGCTCCGATCCGGGTTCATCATCGCCTGCGGGTCAAATCGCGGCTTCGGTTTGCGCTTCTCGAGAACCGGCGCCGGACGCCGGTTCATGATCCACATCTGACCGATGGCGAAAATGTTCTGCCCGGTCCAGTAGAGAGAAAGCGCTGAAGCAAAATTGTAGCAGATAAACAAGAAAATCAACGGCATGAACATGAAGATGCGCTGCTGCATCTTGTCTCCCGATTTCGGGGTCACCGCCATTTGCAGCAGCATGGTCCCGGCCATGATCAGGGGCAGCGGGTTCACCGGAAGCTCCCCGAGCAAGGGAACCCCCTTGAGGGTGAACAGCGTGTCCGGCATGGACAAGTCCTGGACCCACAAGAATTCCTTATCCCGAAGTTCCACGGCGGACTGGAGCATCTTGTAAAAGCCGAGAAACACCGGCAGTTGCAGAAACACGGGGAGGCAGCCGCCGAGCGGGTTGACTCCATAATCCCGGTAGAGACCCATCGTCTCTTTTTGCATCCGTTGCGGATCATCGGAGTATTTCTCCTTAAGCTCGGTGATCTTAGGAGCCAATTGCGCCATCCGCTTCATCGTCGCCATGGACTTGGCGTGGAGGGGCCAAATCAATAGTCGAAGCAAAAAAGTAATCAGCAGAATGGCGATGCCCCAGTTGTGCACGTGAGACTGCAACCAAACCATGAGCCGCAGCAGCGTCTTGCTGACCAACGGTATCACGCCGAACATCCCGCCGAAGACCGGCATGTCGTCGTAGTGCATGATCCCGTCGAGCCCCCGGTCGATCCGGGCCAAGCGGGGATATTCGCGCGGGCCCGTGTAGACCAGAAACTTTTGCTGAACGCTGTCCCCAGGTTGCAGGCCAAAATCCGGGATCCCGACGGCGCCGTGTAAGGCGTAGGTTGTCTTGCGCCCGTTGGCATAGCCTTTGAGTTCCACTGGAAGCCGCCGCGCCCAAACCCTTCCCGGTCCCACTTGATCCGGAATCACCAGGCTGGTGTAGAATTGGTTGTTCGGCCCCGCCCAACGCAACTCCGGGGGAGCAGCCGTCAACACTTCCGACGGTTGCCGGAACTGCATGCCAAGAAATCCTTTTCCGTTGAACCACAGGGCATCCCGGCTCGTGACTTTTCGACCATCCCTCCAGTTGAATTTCAGGTAGAGCGTCGCTTCCTGTGGGTGCATCAAACTGAGTGCGCCCGTGTAGATGTAATACTCCGAGCCTTGTTGAAAGACGTCGCTCTCGTTGGTGATCCGGATGTCCAGTTCCAACAGATAGGGGTCGCCACCGGATTCAGCCCCTTCCGTCAGGCGAAAGGTCTTCTCAAATCGCAGCTTGGCATCGTTCAGGGCCGTGAGGACGATGCTCCCGGCATCAGGTCGCGCCATCTCGTGAACCTCGAGACGGTCCGGCAACGAAATCCCGCGCACGATCATCCCGATGGGATGGCTCGAATATTCGTTGATGAAGAGATCTCCCTCTGGATGCGCGGTGTGTTTCAACAGGTGCGCCGTAGCGATGCCCCCGCCGAGATTGGAAAAGTCGTAAATAACCTCGGAACTGCGCAGTTCCTCGTTGATCGCGACCGCCTCGGGCGTTTCGATTTCGCCTTCGCCGAGGTCCGGCGTTGGGACCGCCGTCCCAGGGTCTCCCGGAGCCACAATAGACGAATCGTCCGCCTTCTCCGCTCCTGTCGAAGCCTGTGCCGCTGCCGCCCGGCGGGCGCGCGCGATCTCCTCCAGATCACGTTGATTCCAAAACCAGAACCCAGCCAGCCCCAAAGAGCAGACGATCACAACAATCCAACCAGTTCTATCCATGCTCTGTATCAGCTCTTGGGAATCCTGGAGATCTGGGCTGCTCTGGGCGCGCTTCCGCTCCGCGGCAGCGGGACTGGATCCCATCCGCACCCGCCCCAAGGATGGCAACGCAGAAGTCGCCGGATGGCCATCGCCCATCCCCGGAGCCAACCATGCCGGCGCACAGCCTCCAACAGATAAGCCGAGCAAGTCGGGCTATACCGGCACAAGGACGCACCCGGATTTCCGGCGACAAGAATCTTGATCACCGGCCCCGTGACGGTGCGGTGAAGCGCGACGGCAAACCGCAGGGCGAGATACATCACTGGCTCTCTCGGATCAGTCCCGCCCGGCGCGCCAGAGAGACCCATTCCCGCTCCAATTCCTGAAAAGTCGCGCTGGCGGAGGCCGGACGCAGAATGCTCACATAGCGCCTTCCACCCGCCAGCAGAGGCGTCTGCCGGTCGACAATGCATCGCAACCGCCTCCGCAGAAGATTGCGCACCACCGCCGCCCCCACCCGCTTCCCGGTGATCACCGCTGTCTGAAACTCCTTCTCGCATGCTGTTTCGATAACCGACAACACCAAGAACCGGCCCGCAAAGCGTTTGCCCTCCTTGCGCAGCCTGGCAAACTCGCTGCTGCGTCGAAGCCGATGCCGCCGCTTCATGGGCGTCCTTCGACCCGGGCATGGAAACTTCGTGGTCCCTCCCGGGCCCCCAAGGCTTCAACACTGAACGGTGTGCCGGCGGTAATGGATCTCTGCTCCTTTGGGAATGAGCCGTTTGCGCCCCTTTCTCCGGCGCCGCCGGATGATCTCGCGCCCACTGCGCGACTGCATGCGCGCCCGAAAGCCGTATTGCCGCTTTCGGCTGCGCTTGGAGGGCTGATAAGTCCGTTTCATGGCGAAATGAAAAAAGCACCAGGCCAGGCTCACGTTCCAGGATCATCCCGGTGGTCCGCGGCTGGGGAGCGTGGACTGTAGCGGACGCCGCCCGCTTGTCAAACCGCCTCCCGCGTCGAGTCGCCCGGTTGGTTCAAATCAACCGGGCGACCGGGCGATTCCCCCTCGAATTCCTATTGACATCGCCGCCGGTCCCACCTAGCGTCCGCCTCTTTCGCGGCCTTCCCGCGCCCGCTGCTTTCTTACATGAAGACCTTCTCCGCCAAAGCCGAAGACGTCCAACGCCATTGGTGGGTCATTGACGCCCAGGATCAGATTCTCGGCCGGGTCGCTACCCGCGCCGCCAAAATCTTGCGCGGCAAACACAAAGCCATTTTCACCCCGCACGTCGACACCGGGGATTTTGTCGTCGTGATCAACGCCAAAGGGGTCCGTCTGTCCGGCAACAAGGAGGAACGGAAGCGTTACACCCGCTATACCGGATATGTCGGCGGGCTCAGATCCAACAGTCCCAAAGAAATCCGCTCCCGCTTTCCGGAGCGACTCGTCGAGCACGCTGTGCGCGGAATGATTCCCCACAACCGCCTCGGCCGGCAGATCTTCAAGAAGCTCAAGGTGTATCCGGGCGCCGATCATCCTCACGCCGCCCAAGGGCCCCAGCCGCTTGAGGTCTGATCTCCTGCTCGCCTTTCACCGGGCGCCACTACGTTACCCAAGTTTCCTTTTTGTATTCGATTGCAATCGCAGGCAACTCCTGACCCTATGGCCACAGCCCCACCTGTCCACTCCTCCATCGGCCGGCGCAAGACCGCCGTCGCCCGCCTCCGTTTACGCGATGGAAGCGGCCGGATCGTCGTGAACGACCGTCCCCTCGAGGACTACTTTCCCACGATCAGCCTTCAGAACCAGATTTTGGGTCCGATGCAGGTGGCGCAGTGCCGGAATCGTTTTGACGTGGACGTGCGGTTGCACGGCGGGGGAATCACGGGTCAAGTCGGCGCGTTGCGCTTGGCGCTGGCCCGTGCTTTGGTCGACTTCGATGCCAATCTCCGTGGAGACCTGAAGCGAGCCGGTCTCCTGCGGCGCGATCCGCGTATGAAGGAACGGAAGAAGGCCGGACGCCCCGGAGCCCGCAAGCGCTTTCAGTTTTCCAAGCGTTGATGGGTTTGCCGGGTCATGATCCCCGGGCCCTGTGTCCGCTGGCATTCTGCGCCCAACGAACCCGTCCCGGCTGCACAACGCCGCGATAGGCGCCGAACTCCTGATCGGGCGACCTGATCCAAGAGGGGGGAGGAAAATAGATGAGCCGCAGGTTCTTGGACTGCGGCGAGAATCGCCGCTATCTCCCATGCGTGGAGCGCCGTTGCGGCCGGGGGCTGATCATTGTGATTCCCCCGTGTCAGGAGTTCTGAGGCCCCGGACTCCTGTTTCGCCCCGGTCAGGATGCCAGCGAAGCGTGTTCGGGTTCCTCCCCGGGCAACCCTTCCGAGAGACTCTCGGACTCCCGCACACGATCGATTCGGTCCCCATGGCGCTCTCGGCGGAAAACCGCGTCCTCGGGACCGTATCCGCCCGGCCGGATGGCCTTCAGGAAATCAGCCTCCGCACGCGCCTGATCGAACCAGTGCACGACGCGCTCCCCTTCAACGAAGACCACGAGAACGACCGAGTCAGATCGTCCAACCGCCGAGCGGCGAAACCCCTGCCATCGGAAGCCCAGTTCTTGCTGGACCGCTTCCTCCGAAGTGTAAGGACCGAAGAGATGGACCCGAGTCCACCGGAATGCTGTAATGGCGTCCAGCTCAATACGCTCACCGCCATGCTGCAAACGGTGTTCCCAGGCCGCAGCCACCACCCTGCCGCGTTCGTAGACCACGGCGGGCAGGCTCACCGCAAACACCGTCAAAGTAAGCAGTGCGGATTTCCAAACAATCCCCGATAGTTTTCGCTCAATCATGCTCCCCATACTGCCTTGACGAACTTCTCGCCGCTTTCTTAGATGGACGCAGGCGACAATCGTTCAACCCGCATTTCTCCTACCGAGAAGCTTCCCCAGTCGATGCCGCTGTCATGGTCGTGAATCCCCACGACGATCCGATGGAAGACCCAGGATCCTTCGCACCGATGTTGCCCCAATTCCTCCTAAACTTCGTTCCCGCCGGAAAGGCCGCTGCCGCGCTCCTTTTGGCCGCTTTGCTCTCGAGGCCTGATGCCTGCGCGGCGGAACTGCCCGTTGCTTCCGTCGAAGGCCAACCCCTGGCCGCCAACATCCGGCGGTTGACGCGGAGCCTGGACTTCCTCGGCCAGCCGTTCGATCCCGGTACGGCCGTTGCCCTCAAGCAAGCCGCCCGTCAACGCGACGCCGCCCTGCTGCAGCAGTTGCTCGATCCATTGACTCTTTTCTCGATATCCATCAATCCGGAACTTCGGGTCAAGCTCGCCCGCGGACCCGCTCTGGCCGAAATCCAACAGGCAGGCTATACCGCCGTCCTTTTTAAGGTCTTCAACGAAGCCGCCTCCACCGCTTCCTTGCACTTCTCCAGTCCGGAAAGCGGTCCCGTCTACGCGGGCGCCAGCCGTTCCATTCTCCAACGCCAAGCCCAAAGCGGACTCCTCGAAAACGAAAACCACGAGCAGTCGCAGGAACGCTTCTTCGACATCGAAGTCTTCAAGTCGTCCCCCATGACTGCAGAACTCAGCGGGCTCGAAGTCGAATACGGCATCGCTCTCCTCTCGAGTTCCGAAGCCGGAAAACGCGAAGTGACCATCATAGCCAGCGCCGGACCGGGATCGCAGGATCTCGGTTTCCGGAACGAGCTGCCCATTCTCCTCCACGTCCGCCCAGCGGTCGCCGTGCGGCTCGAGATCCGGGAACCGGACGGGACGACGTCCACTGCCCGGCTCGAGTTTCGCGACCGCCTTGGCAAGGTCTACCCACCGCAAGCCAAGCGCGTCGCGCCCGATCTCTTCTTCCAGCCCCAAATCTACCGGCAGGACGGCCAAACGGTTCTCCTCCCTCCGGGGGATCTCGAACTCCGATCCAGCCGTGGCCCGGAGTACCGCGTCCGGACAGAGACGGTGTCCATTCCAAGCGCAGGAGACCCTGTCCTTCCCATCGGTCTCGAGCGTTGGGTCGATCCCGCCGAGTACGGTTTCTATAGCGGCGATCATCATATCCACGCCGCGGGTTGCTCTCACTACACTTCGCCCACCGAAGGAGTCGGACCGGAGGACATGTTTCTTCAAGTTCTTGGCGAGGGCCTGCATGTCGGCTGTGTCCTGACGTGGGGACCATGCTTCGATTTTCAACGCCAATTCTTTTCACCCTCAGCACATGAACTTAGCCGCCCCTTTGCGCTGCTCAAATACGACCTCGAGATCAGCGGCTTCGGATCGGCGGCGCTCGGACACGTCTGTCTGCTCAACCTGAGCGACCAAACCTACCCAGGATCCGAAGGATCAAGCCAGAAGGGCTGGCCTACCTGGACTGTGCCGGTGATGCGATGGTGCAAAGAACAGGGCGGCGTGACCGGCTATCCCCACTCGGCCATGGCCGTGGATCCGCCCGCAGAAGCCGCTCGCCTCCTGCGTCAATTCGATAGCGACGCCGACGGTCTTCTCGGCCCACTCGAGATCGGCGGCCAACTCCTCCCCTACGAATTCTCCGCTATCGACCGGGATCGTAACGGCATGCTCGCCGCGCCGGAGCTGCAAGAAGCCGCCAGTCGCGCCGCGGGCGAACTGCCGCATTATTCCGTCCCCGCCATGAACGGAGCTGGAGCCATGGAGATTTTCGTGAGCGCCGTAGAAGGCGTCTGCGATTTCATCAGCGCCATGGATACGGCGCGAGTTGCCGAGTGGAACACCTGGTACCACCTCATGAATTGCGGTTTCCCGATCAAGTTGAGCGGCGAAACCGATTTTCCCTGCATGAGCAGCCGTCGCGTCGGTCAGGGCAGAGTCTATGTTCAGTTAGGAAAAATCGACGCCATAGACTTCTCCGCCTGGTGCGCTGGCCTGGCCGCGGGCAGGTCTTACGTTTCAGATGGCTACGCCCACGCGCTCGCGTTCACCGTCAATGGTATCCCGCCGGGACCCGAAGCCCTCCACCTCGACAATCCTGCCTCCGTCGTTGTCGAGGCGCTGGTCGCCTTCGCTGCCGAGATTCCGGAAGCCGTCGCGCACGGAACGGCCGAACCCCCACAAGGACGGCGGATGACCGGAGACACCATCGAATTACACCTGCCCCGGAGCGATCAAACCGTCGCGCCTTCCGAGCACTTGGTGGAGATCGTCGTCAACGGCTCGGCCGTCGACGCTGCCCGCGTCCCGGGCGATGGCCTTTCTCATCCCCTGCGCTTCGAGATTCCTGTGGAATGTAGCTCGTGGATCGCCCTTCGGCAGTTCCCCCAACTCCATTCCAATCCGGTGACTATCCTGGTTGGCGATCAAGCTCTCCGCGCATCCCGGCGCAGCGCCCTCTGGTGCGCCGAGTCCACTCGCCTTCTCTGGGAAAACCGCCACGGTTTCATCGCCGAAGAAGAACGCGAGGAAGCGCGAGCGAGTTATGATCGCGCCATCGCCGCCTATGAACGGATCGCCGCCGAATGCCCTGAAGGATCCTAGCACGCGCTTATCCTGCATTTCTTATAGTTTCTCACCCGCCGTGAACTCCATCAGCCCAAGCCTCTCCCCGGTGGCACTCGACACCCTATCCACCCCATTTCTCCACATCGACGGAGCAATCGTCCGCAAGAACTTGGAGAAGCTTGCCGTCTACGCCGGCGCCCATGACCTGGCCTGGCGCCCGCACACGAAGACCCACAAGTCCATTCGCCTCGCCCAGCTCCAGGTCGCCTACGGCGCCTGCGGTCTGACCGCCGCCAAAGTCGGCGAAGCCGAATGTATGGCGCCCCTTTCTCCCTCGACCCTCATCGCCTATCCCCTCCTTGATGCCCCGCGTTGCCGGCGCGGCGCCGAACTGGCCCGGGATTATTCCATCCTTGTCGCCGTCGATTCCGCCCTTGCCGCCGAGCGTTTGAACGCCGCTGCGGAAGCCGCCGGCTCGACGATCCGCTTGCTCGTCGACCTCGACGTGGGATTTCACCGGACCGGGCTCCAATCGCCCCAAGACGCCCTGCGCCTGGCCTCCTTCATCGACGGATTGCCGGCCGTCGTGTTGGCGGGCCTGTTCGTCTATCCCGGCCAAATCAATTGCCCGCCAGCAGAGCAAGGTCCCCTGCTCAAGGCGGCCGGCGATCTGATCCAAGAGACTCTGGCGCTGTGGGAAGCTCAAGGACTCGCCGCGCCCATCGTGTCCGGCGGTTCCACTCCTACTTGTTTCCAATCGCACCTCGTTCCGGGCCTCACCGAGATCCGTCCGGGCACCAATATTTTCAATGACATGAACACGGTGCATGGAGGCTATTGCTGCTTGGAAGATTGCGCCGCGCGCATCGTCGCCACCGTGGTCAGCGATGCGGTGCCCGGGCAGATCGTCCTCGACGCCGGAAGCAAGACCCTAACCAGCGATCCTTGCGGACCCGCTCCCGCCTCGGGTTTTGGCTTCTTGCCCGGCTACCCAAACGCCAGAATCGCGAAACTCAGCGAAGAACACGGGCAGGTCGACGTGCGCGCATGCCCTCGCGTCCCGTCCCTGGGCGAACGCGTCGCCGTCATCCCCAATCACATCTGTCCCTGCGTCAATTTGCAGGACCGTTTCTGGTGGACCGAGAACCCGGAAAGTCCCCCTGAACTGGTTCCCGTCGATGCGCGCGGAGCGCTGTCCTGATTTCCTTCCTCCCGGTTCCCGGCCCGCTGCAGCCAATGCCTCTGATCATCGATTCCCACCTCGACCTGGCTTGGAATGCCCTGGCCTGGAAACGCGATCTCACCCAACCGCTGGAGAAAATCAACGCGGCCGAGGCGGCCAGAGCCGCTGAACCCGGCCGCTCCCGCGCGACTGTGTCCCTGCCGGCGATGCGCAGCGGAGGCGTCGCGCTCTGTTTGGCGACCCTGATAGGGCGGGTTCCTTATGGAGCCAGCGCGGCTGTCCATGGCGACAGTCTCGACTTCCCTTCGCACTCTCAGGCCTACGGGTTCGCTCAGGGTCAGCTCGCTTACTACCGCTTGCTCTCGCAACTCGGCGAGACCAAGTTCCTTTTCACAGCCCGGGATCTCGCCGATCACTGGAGATCATGGTTAGACGAGGGTTCGCCCCGTTTTTCCGTGGGAACGGTGCTTGCTATGGAGGGCTGCGATCCCATCATCGCGCCCGCACAGGCCGAAGCCTGGTTTCGCGACGGTCTCCGCTGCGCCGGACTCGTCCACTACGGCCGCAGCGCTTACGCGGTGGGGACCGGCGACGACGGACCCCTCACGCCCTCCGGCCGCGACCTCCTTGCGGAATTCGCCCGCTTAGGGATCATCCTCGATCTCACCCACCTCAGCGACACCAGCTTCTTCGAAGCCATCGATCTGTTTCCGGGACCTGTTCTCGCCAGCCATCAGAATTGCCGGGCTCTCGTCCCCGGCGATCGCCAATTTTCCGATGAGCAGATTCGCCTCGTCATCGAACGCGGCGGCATCCTGGGAACGGCCTTCGACAATTGGATGCTTTACCCAGGTTGGATTCGCGGCCAAACATCTCGTGCGACCGTCGATCTGGGAGCCGTCGTTGATCACATCGATCACATCTGCCAGCTCGCCGGAAACTGTCGCCACAATGCCATCGGCAGCGATCTGGACGGAGGCTTCGGCAACGAGCAGACGCCAACCGGTCTCGACCGGATCTCCGACCTCGGCAAACTGGAAGACATTCTCACCCGGCGCGGCTACACACCGGACGACATCGACGCCATCTTCCACGGAAACTTGCTCCGCTTCTTGAGCGAGCAACTGCCCCGGTAAGGATAGACGCGTCCTCAGTAGCCGGTGGCGATTTCGAAGATCCCCTCGATCTCCACGGCGATGTTGCCGGGCAACGAACCCACGCCGATCGCGCTCCTGGCGCCCACCCCGTGCTCCTCCCCGAAGGCTTCGGCAAAGAGTTCGCTGCAACCGTTGATGACCTGAGGGTGATCGGTGAAGTCCGGCGTGCAATTGACCATGCCCAGGAGCTTGATCACCCGTTTGACCTGATCAAGCCCTCCGAGCTGAGAGCGCAAGCTCGACAGGATGGCCAGCCCAGTTTGTTGCGCCGCCGCCTTCGCCGCTTCCAGGCTCATATGCTCTCCAACTCTCCCGCAGATCAGGCTTCCGTCGTCACAGAGGGGACCGTGACCGGAAACATAGGCGAGATTACCCACCAAGACCACAGGCTTGTAAACTCCCGCCGGTTTGGGAGGCGGCGGCAAGTTAAGCCCCATCACTTTGATTCTGTATTCGACGCTCATGACTATCGGAAAAGGGCATTCTGGTGAAAATGGCTCGCTGCTGTAAACCTCAATTCTGTCGCGCACTCGGCGAGGGGCCGCTTATGGACCGGACCGGGAGATGCGCCTCGATTCGCTCGAGCAACGAGGCCGCTATCGAAAACAGCGTCATGCCCAAAGCCGGGACCGCCTGACTCTCCATGTCCGGCGATTCTGAACCGCGCCCAACCTCAGGCCTCAGGCCAAGACGCCGTCGCCAGGAGGAAAACGGCATCCTGCCGATCCAACTCCGGCCCGTAGGGACCTTACAACCTTTTTACAGAACCGCCCCCGAGCCGGTCCCATCTTGGGCTCAGCCAACCACCGGATCATCACGCCGGACCGGCTCTCTCACCATCCAACCATCACCATGAAAACAGCCCTCTCTCCATTTCGAATCGTCGCGGCCGGTCTGGCCGCCGTTGCCGCTTTCGCGAGCGGCGTTGCCGCCAAAGAATCCGCTGCGCCCGGTTATACGCTCCACGAATGGGGCACATTCACTTCCCTGGCCGGCTCCGATGGCCGGCTTTTGCCCGGCATGGACCGGGAAGAGGAAACCCTGCCGCCCTTCGTCTTCTCCCACGACGGGATGGAGAACCAAGGACCTTTGTCTCACCTCTTGTTGAGAAAAGGTTGGAGACGCCCTCTCCACAACGTCCGGGTCAAGATGGAAACGCCCGTTCTCTACTTTTACGCGCCCAAAGCCTTCCAAGCCACCGTGGAGGTCGGGTTTGAAGGAGGTTCCATCAGCCAATGGTATCCCCAAAGGTCCGGAGGCGAGACGCCGCCTCCCGCCCGCATCGTCAACCGCGAAATCGTAGGCGGAGACATCGATTTCGCGAACACCCATCACGGATCCATCCGCTGGGACGTGAACGTGCTCGATCCCGATCCGCTCCATGATCGTCTCGTCTTCAAAGGGCGGGAAACTCCGTCCTGGCTCCATCCCCGCATGACCGGCAGCAATGTTCTTTCGACGGCGCCGGGCCAGTACGAGAAGTACCTGTTTTATCGCGGCGTCGGCAGCTTTCCCTTGCCCTTGGAACTGCGATTCACGGGTCCGGCGAGCCTGACCATCGCCAACACCGCCGCCGAGACCATTCCGCACCTCCTGATCTTCCATCGCGACCGGGAGCGTGGCGTCACGCGTTTCGCCCTCGAGTCTAACTTATCCGGCCAATCTAACTTGACCGTCGAGTTGGAGAAGCTCCCCCAACCGCAGGACTGGAGCAGGGAACTCTACGATGGCCTCGCCTCTGTTCTGGAAGCCAGCGGCCTCTACCGCCGCGAAGCCGAATCGATGATCCAAACTTGGTGGAATAGTTACTTCGCCACGCCAGGCCTGCGCGTCTTCTGGGTCGTCCCGGCGCCCATCACCGAATCGATTCTGCCGCTTTCCGTGAATCCAGCTCCTTCCGAACTCGTGCGCGTTTTGGTGGGTCGCAGCGAAATCCTCGAGCCTGCCTTCGAACGCGAACTGCTGGCACAAGCCGCTGAGGACCCGGCCCTGGCGCGCTACGCGTCCGATCGCTATTTCGATGCCTATGTGGCCCGCGTCGCCGCTCTGCAAGACGGCTCCGCCGCGCCTGAAACTGGGACCGAAATTGAAGCCGGACATTGACAGATGAGGCGCCGGGGCGACATCGGTACGTCCCGGCGCCTCGCCTCCACTTCGAATGGCCGCCCGCAGTCCCATCCCGTCCCGCTTCCGCAGCCTCCTGCTGTGGTCCCTGCTCGTCGTCCCCTCGGTCGTTCTGGGAGGCGTCGCCCTGCGCCTCCTTTCTCTCGAACAAACCCGTGTTCGCGAGGCCGGTCTGCACACCGTGCGCGACCGAGCCGCCACCATCGCCGAGAACCTCGACTTGGCCGCCGGTGAGATCCGCTCAGGACTCATGGACACGCTCTCGAGCTTTCCCGCCGAATCACTCAGCGAAGAACTCCCCCGCTGGAACGTCTCCAATGGTTTCGTCTCCGACTTCCTCGTATGCGATCCTGGGGGAGCGGTCCTCGCACCCACGGAAGCTCCTTCCCAGATCACCCTCGACCTTTGCAACAGCGACGGCCTCTTCGTCTGGAACGCCGAACCCGCTCTGTCGAACAATCTGGGAACGCTCGTCTATCAAACCCTGAATACCACCACTGAGGAAGAGCTGAACAACAAGCTTCTCGCCGGTGATAACTACGGCAATTTCAAAATCAACCGGGCTCAGCTTCGTGAGAAAACCGGCCTGCAACAAGGCGCCATCCCGGAACCGCCGTCCGATGCCGGTTCCTCGCTCCCGGGTCAGCCGGACATTCCGCAGCAAGCTGCGTCGGCCCAGAAAGGAACCTTTGTCGATGTCTCCGATCGCGGTTGGGTTTACCGCGACGACGGCTCCCGGACCCGCGCCGCGGCCTGGTACCGCCCGCACCCCGCCGCTCCCGTCCGGATCATCCAGGTCGATGTCGACCTCCTCGTTCAGGAATTGACCGCGGCGTTTCCCAACGAGCCGGATTCCGCCGAACGTTATGAATTGCGCGACCCCGGCGGCCGCGTCCTCCATGCCTCTGGCGTCGAGAGCCGGGAAGCGCCCGCCTTCATTCTCCCCGTCGGCGACTCGCTTCCCGATTGGAATGTCGCCGCCTACCACATCTGGGAATCCAGTCCCGGTTCCCGCCTCTTTCTCCTCGGAGCACTCGGCCTAGGCATCCTCCTAACATCCGCCGTTGCCGGCAGTTCTCTCCTCGTCCGCCAATCGCGCCGCGACGCCCTCGAAGCCGTTCAGAAAACCACATTCGTCTCCAATGTTTCCCACGAACTCAAGACCCCTTTAACCTCCATCCGCATGTATGCCGAACTGCTCGCCCAGCAGCGCAGCGCCGATCCGGCCAAAACCACGCGTTATCTCGGCGTCATCGTCAGTGAATCCCAACGCCTCACCCGGCTGGTCAACAATGTTCTTAACTTCGCCCGCCTGGACCAGAGGCGGCGCGCCTTCGACCTCCGCGATCAGGATCTCGTTCCCGTTCTCCGCCGCGTCCTCGACGACCAGAAGGTCATGCTCGAACGCGCCGGCCTCGAGTTGCGCACAGATATTCCAGCGCTCCCCCTGTTCTGCTCCTTCGAGGAAGACGCCTTCGAGCAGATCCTCCTCAATTTGCTCGACAACGCCGCGAAATACGCCGCCGAAGGCCTCCGCCTCGAGGTCTCCGCGGCCTCCCTCGATTCCGGCGCGCGCGTCACGGTCCGGGACTACGGCCCCGGCATTCCGGGACCGCATCGGGAAGCCGTCTTCAAGGAGTTTCACCGCGTGGAAACCAGCCTCTCGGCCGGAGTCAGCGGAACCGGACTGGGACTCAGCATCGCCCGGCGCCTCGCCCGCGGTTTCGGAGGCGATCTCGGCTGCTGTCCCGCCCCCGATGGAGGCGCTTGCTTCGAAATCACGCTTCCCCCGCCTCAAACGTCATTCAAAGGCCTGGCTCGGCCATCGTGAAATCTCCATCCCATATCCTGGTGGTCGAGGACGACGCCTTCATCCGGGAGGGAATCCAGGATCTCCTTTCCACGGAAGGCTATCGCGTCACTTCCGCCGCTGATGGCGCCGCCGCGCTGCGGCGTTACCGCGAGGAACCCCCCGATCTCGTCCTCCTCGACGTCATGATGCCCAAACTCAACGGTTACGAAGTGTGCCGCGAGATCCGCAAGGAAAACCCCCGGGTGGCCATCCTCATGCTTACTGCCAAAGGCGAAGAGACCGACAAAGTTTCTGGTCTTCAGTTAGGAGCGGACGACTACGTAACCAAACCTTTCGGCGTCCGCGAACTGCTGGCTCGCGTCGAAGCTTGCCTGCGCCGGGCGCTCAGCGACCCCGGCTCCACCCACGGTTCCCACCGCCCTCGCCGCTTCCGGATCGGTCCCGCGGAGATCGATCCGAAACGCTTCGAGGTCACTTTGAGCGGCCGCAGTTACCCCCTCACGGATCGCGAACTGCGCCTCCTCGAGGTCTTTCACGCCAACCCCGGAGCCGTCCTCTCGCGC
Source organism: Verrucomicrobiales bacterium (assembly GCA_035513055.1). Lineage (GTDB taxonomy): Bacteria > Verrucomicrobiota > Verrucomicrobiia > Verrucomicrobiales > DEV007 > DATKCT01. The sequence continues at coordinate 33,338 of DATKCT010000197.1, forward strand.
GACTACCTCCTGCGCAGGGTCTGGGGCCTCATCGCCACCGGTTCGACCCGCACTCTGGACCAGCACATCGCTCAGCTTCGCAAAAAGGTCGAGCCCGATCCTCAACGTCCCGTTTCTATTCTCACCGTTCACGGCGTCGGATACCGTTACTTTTCGGGTATGTCCTAACAACGCGATGGTTGCCAACATACCGGTTGGGACAGACCCAGGGCTGGCGGTGGTCAGTGGTCAGTGGTCGAGGGACGGGCGCCTGCGCGTCCTGGCCGGGGGATGGTGCCCCGCCATGGTTAGCCCACATCAAGCTCACATTCCCGCCGCCCGGGCCGCCTTCCGAAGGGCAGCCGCTTCTTCCTGGAGTTGGCGGAGGATGTCCACAAGGCCGCCTCTCTTTTCTCCAGGATCCTCCGCGTCGTCGTCCGCGTCGCCCAATCCGCTGTCGCGTCTCAGCCGCAGACGTTCCTGGATCACATCCCGGATTCGGCCCGCGTCCGCCACCCCTCGAAACCAAGCCGTGTGCAACGACATCAGCGTGTGCTGCTGCTGCTGCGTGGCCCCCCCGCCTCCGGCCGTGTCCACCCGCAAGTCCGCCAAGCCCAACGCCCTTTGCACTGGCCCCTGACTCACCGAGATGTTCTGGATGTTGGCGAACGTCACCGTCATTTCCCGGATCACAAACACCCCTTCCCGGATTCGCAAACTCCGGTCCGTAACGATGTAATAGCGGTTCTCGTAATCGACGTAAGCCGCGGCGAACCCCACCAGCACGAAGAGCAGATAGGCAGCCAGGAGCGCGAGCAGAACCAGCAGGAAAATGAACTCCCCACGCGCCTTCTCAGACAGCAGCACGCCAATCCAAACGATAAAGAGCGGTAGAAAAACCATCAGCCCAAACAAGCCGCTGCCAATCACCGTCATGAACAACCGGTAACGGATGAAATTCCGTGCCGCCCGGAACACCACCGCGCTCTTCTCGTCTCCCGGTGGAGCAGCCGGAGCGAGAGGCAGCCGGAGAAAAGGCCGGAGGAGCCGGGACCAGACCGTTTCGCGCGGGGCCTCTTGAATCACTCCGGCCCTTGCTCCTTTCCCCACTCCATCGTCAACCATGGTTCCGCTTCGAAGTCAGAGATTCCAGAGCGGATCGCGTCTCCCGGAGAGCATCCCGCACTTCTTCCAATACCGGAGCCCAATCCGCCGCAGGTCCACGGTCTCCCGGCAGCGCCGTTCCCGTTCGCTTTTCTCGATCCCGCACCCCGCGCATCCGCGTGTAAAGGAGATCGCGCAGCGGATCGTATTCCCGAATGCCTTCAATGGTCATCTCCGGCACGGCGCTGCCCGACGCCGTCTGAATCAGGACATCCGCCAATCCTAACCAACGCTGGATCACGCCGGATCTCAGATGAATATCCTGGATCCGCGCATAGGTGAGATTCACTTCCCGGCGAAAAAGAATCCCCCAGCGCATGTGCATCCCCTCGTCGTCGAAGCGGTAGCGCAGGGTGTGATACCGGAAGAAGAGAATCGGCAAAGTCAGGAAGATCAACGGACCCGACAACACCGACCGGATCAGATAGAGCTTCAACAGCGAGGGATGCGGACGTTCGATACGTTCCAGTTCTTCCAAAGTCATACCAAAGGCAGAGCATAGCATTCCGGGCTCATACCGGGAAGCATCGATTGGTTCACCCCCTCTGTTTCCTCCCGGAAGAGCCCTCTCCAACCGCAAGTTTTTGAACAGCAGCCATTGGAGGAAACGGCGTTCCGAGGGGGCCCATCTCCTTGGGCGAGCGGCCCCATCTCGCCGACTGCTCCAAAAACCCGTGGCGCTCCCCGCCGTTTTCGGTTTGTTCCGGCAAACGCATCTACCCCTCCGGGGACCTCATGACCACCTGGCACTACATCACCCCCTCCAAAGAACAGAAGCAAGCCGAGCAGGATGATCTCGCGGGCCTCGTCCGCTCCGGCGCCGTCCACGCCCAAACTCCGTTCTGGAGCAGCGGAATGCCCGATTGGAAACCCGCTTCCCAAGCCCTTCCCGGACTTTTCTCTTCGGAATCCGCCGGCCCCCCTCCCTTCTCCGGCGGCGATGCCCGGCGTTCTCACGAAATTGATTTCGAGATCTTCGGAAACGATCTCCAGATCGTCGAGGTTGAACTCGATCCCGGTGAAACCGTGATCGCCGAAGCCGGCGCCATGAATTACATGGAAGACGGGATCACCTTCGAGCCTCGGATGGGCGACGGGTCCAAACCCCAGGCCGGGATCATGGCCGGCTTGCTCAGCGCCGGAAAGAGGGTCCTCACCGGTGAGTCCCTCTTTATGACCCACTTCACCAACACCGGAGGAAGCGGAAAACGCCGGGTCGCCTTTGCCGCACCCTTTCCCGGACACATCATCGCCGTCGATCTGCGGGAGATCGGTGGCGATCTCACCTGCCAGAAAGACGCTTTTCTCTGCGCCGCCCTCGGCACCGAGGTGACCATCGCCTTCAACAAACGCCTCGGCACCGGCTTTTTCGGAGGCGAAGGGTTCATCCTCCAACGTCTGCGGGGTGATGGCAAGGCCTTCTGCCACGCCGGCGGCACCATCATCCGCCGTCAACTCAAAGGAGAGATCCTCCGCGTCGATACCGGCTGTCTCGTCGCTTTCTCCCCAGGCATCGAATACAACATTGAGCGGGCCGGTAACTTGAAATCCATGTTCTTCGGCGGGGAAGGGCTCTTTCTCGCCACCCTCCGCGGCCACGGAACGGTCTGGCTGCAAAGCCTTCCCTTTTCGCGTCTGGCCGACCGCATCCTCGCCAGCGCACCCTCCTCCGGCGGCAAGGCGGTCGGGGAAGGATCCGTGCTCGGGGGCATCGGACGGCTCTTCGATGGAAGTTAGGTCATGATTCTCCCACCCCATTGAGCGAAGCCGTTCATCAGCAGAGCAACGACGAGCCCGACCGCGCCTTCGAGCAGTCCTTGCGTCCACCGGCCTTCGACGAGTTCTCGGGCCAACGCAAAGTCAAGGAACGTATCATGCTCATGGTCGAGGCGGCCCGCCAGCGCGGCGACGTCCTCGGTCATCTCCTTCTCAGCGGGCCGCCCGGCTTGGGCAAAACCACTCTTGCCCACATCATCGCGAACGCCGTCGGCGCGGCCATCCACGTCACGAGCGGACCCCAGATCGAAAAAGCCGGAGACCTCGCCGGCGTGCTCACCAATCTCCAGAAGGGCGATATCCTTTTTATCGACGAAATCCATCGCCTTCACCCCAGCATCGAGGAATACCTCTATCCGGCGATGGAGGATTTCAAACTCGACATTATCATCGATCAAGGACCGAGCGCCCGCACCATCAGGCTTTCTTTACCCCTTTTCACTCTTATCGGAGCCACTACCCGCGCCGGCATGCTCACCGCCCCCTTCCGTTCGCGCTTCGGTTTGGCCAATCGCCTCGATTATTATCCGGTCGACGATCTCCTACAAATCGTGGAACGTTCCGCTCGCCTTCTCGATGCCCCCATCGAACCGGCCGGCGCCCGGGAAATCGCCTCCCGCGCCCGGGGCACGCCCCGCATCGCCAATCTGCTGCTGCGCTGGGTCCGTGATTACGCCCAAGTCCGCGCCGGCGGCGTCATCGATCGCGAAGTCGCCGACGCTGCCCTCACCATGTACGAGATCGACGAAGATGGTCTCGACGAAATGGATCAGCGCATTCTCGAGGCCCTCATCCACAAGTTTGCAGGCGGTCCAGCCGGGTTAGGCTCGCTCGCGGTCGCCGTCGGCGAAGACGCCGGCACTATCGAAGACGTCAATGAGCCTTTTCTGATCATGCAAGGTTTTCTCCAACGCACTCCCCGGGGCCGCGTGGCCATGCCCGCAGCCTACGCCAAACTCGGGCTGACTCCTCCCGCCCGCGGCGACCTGCGGCAGCCGGATTTGTTGTAAGCGGCGACGGATCCGGTGGCGTCGCTGTGCTCACCGCCGGTTACGGGCTGCGACGCCTCCGGCGGCGGGACGTCCCAAAAGAAACCGGGCGCACCCACCGGCAGCCGTTCGTAATGCCGCCTTCATTCAGACGCTCCGAAGGGAAGCTCTCCGGCGGGGTTGCCGTGGACTGTCCGGGATGCTAGGTTCCGCGCTCCCCGGATCCGGCCATGAGTGAGCGGAACAGCTACAAGGAAACCCTCAACCTCCCCACGACGGATTTCTCCATGCGGGCCAATTTGGTGCAGCGGGAGCCCGAGCGGCTCCAGCGCTGGCGCGCCTCCGGCCTCTACGAACGCATCGCTGAGCGCCGCCGCTCCGAGAATTGCCCGGATTTCATCCTCCACGACGGCCCTCCCTTCGCCAACGGCGACGCCCATATGGGCACCGCCCTCAATAAACTCTTGAAGGATCTGGTGCTCCGGTCCCGTTCCATGGCCGGCTTTCACACGCCCTTCATCCCCGGATGGGATTGTCATGGGTTGCCCATCGAGTTCAAGGTCATCCGGGAAACCCAGGGACTCCAGCCTGCCGAGATCCGCCGCCGTTGCGAGGAGTACGCCCGCAAATACATCGACATCCAGCGCGAGACTTTCCGCCGTCTCGGCATCCTCGCAGACTGGGACCATCCCTATCTGACCCTCGATCCCGCTTATGAAGCCGATGTCCTGCGCGTTTTCGCCCGGCTCATCGAAATGGACGTGGTCTATAGAAGCCGAAAACCGGTCTCCTGGAGCTACGGCGCCCGCACCGCACTCGCCGAAGCCGAGATCGAATTCCGCGACCGCGTCGATCCCGCCATCTATGTCCGCTTCCCGCTGCAAGACGACCGCTTCGGGCCGCAAACCAATCTGGTGATCTGGACTACCACGCCCTGGACGCTGCCAGCCAACCTCGCCGTGGCACTCCATCCCGAGTTCGAGTATGTCGTCGACAACTTCCGGCACGAGGACGGACGCCGTTTCCGTCTCGTCATCGCGAAGGCCTTGCTCGAGTCGTTCGAAAACGAAACCGGGTTCCGCTCCTGCCGGATTCCGGATGCCGTGGTCCATCGCGGCGCCTCCTTCGCCGGATTGCATGCGCGTCATCCCTTCCTCGATCGCAACGCATTGGTGATCACAGCAGCTTTCGTCACCACAGACACGGGAAGCGGCGCCGTCCACATCGCGCCGGGTCACGGGCAAGACGATTTCATGGCCGGGCTCGAACACGGGCTCGAGATCTTGTCGCCGGTCGACGACGACGGATGCCTAACCGAAGAGGCAGGGCTGCCGGACCTCGCCGGAACCCGCGTCTTTGACGCCAATCCCGCCATCATCACTCTGCTCCAAGAACGCGGCGTCCTCCTCGCTGCGCGCGACTACAATCACTCCTACCCACACTGTTGGCGGTCGAAAACCCCGATCGTCTTTCGTGCTGTTCCCCAGTTCTTCGTCCGCATCGACGCCCTCCGGGCCAAGGCTCTCGAGGAAATTGACCGGGTGCAGTGGTTGCCCTCCTGGGGACGAAACCGGATCGCCGGAACCGTCGAATCCCGTCCAGACTGGTGCATTTCCCGCCAACGCGCCTGGGGCGTGCCTCTGCCTTCCTTCCGGCAGCCCTCGGGGGAGATCCTGCTCGATGCCGAACTCGTGCGCCGGATCGCCGGTCTCGTCGAAGAGCACGGAGCCAATCTGTGGTTCGAACTCGATGATGACGCCTGGGCCGCGAGGCTGGGTCTTCCGAAGGGTGTTCAGCGGGGAAATGACACCCTCGACGTCTGGATCGATTCGGGCAGCAGCCACGTCGCCGTCCTCGATCGCCATCCCGCCTTGCATGTCCCCGCTGACCTCTACCTGGAGGCCACCGATCAACATCGAGGATGGTTTCAGTCCTCCCTCATTCTCAGCATCGCCGTGCGCGGAACCGCTCCTTTTCGCTCGGTGCTCACCCATGGATTCGTCGTCGACACGTCCACTGGAGAGAAGATCTCGAAGTCCGGCGATAAACCCATCAATGCAGGGTTCTTCTACGAAAAATACGGCGCGGACAACTTGCGCCTCTGGGCGGCCAGCGTCGACTACACGCAGGAGGTTCCCTTTTCCGTCGAACTGTTCGAACAAGTGGTCGACGCTTACCGCCGGCTGCGCAACACCTTGCGCATTCTGCTGGCGAACCTGTCGGACTTCGACCGGGATCTTTGCGCTGTGCCCGATGAGGACTTCACCTTCCTGGATCGCTGGATCCTCGATCGCCTCGACGCCGTTCTCCGGCGCTGTTTGCAGGCATACGAAGAATACGACTTTCGCCGCGTCTTCAACGAACTGAACCAATTCTGCACGGTCGATCTCAGCAGCCTCTACATCGACATCACCAAGGACCGGCTGTACTGCGACCGCCCAGACAGTCCCCGGCGCCGTTCTTCTCAGACCGCGATGGAACGTATTTTCGACCACCTCACCCGTCTCCTCGCGCCCATCCTCGTCTTCACCGCCGACGAAGCCTGGGAACATGCCGGTCATACCGAATCCGTTCATCTCTCACGCTTTCCCAAACCGGATCCTCGACGCCGGACCGGCGACGCCGTTCCGCTCATGGAACATGTGCTGCGCTGTCGCGCTTTGGTTCAAAAGCAAATCGAGGATGCCCGGCAGAGCAAGGTCATGCACCGCAGCGACGAAGCTCGCGTCGTTATCGCTCTCCCCTCCGATTCACCCATTCGCCGCGCCGGACTTCAACCTTCCGATCTGAGTGAACTCTTCATTGTCGCTGCTGTCGAAGTCCAAGAGGGTCCCGAAATGGCCGCTTCCGTATCCCTTAGTGATGCTCCCAAATGCGCGCGCTGTTGGCGCTTCGACCCCACTGTAGGCAGTCGCTCCGCTCATCCCCTCCTTTGCGAGCGCTGCGCCGAAGCTGTCGAATCCCGGTCCGTCAAAGCATGAGCTTTCTCCGTTCCTTCCTCCTGATTACTTTGCCCCTGTTCGTTCTCGATCAGGTCACCAAGGCCTCTATCGTCCGGACCTTCCGTGAAGGTGATCATTTTCCCGTGGTGGCCGGATTCTTCGACATCGTTCGCGTCCACAACACCGGCGTAGCCTGGGGTCACTTCAACGGTTCGTCCTATTCCAACTTGATTTTCGGAATCGTCGCCCTCGCCGCCATTGCTTTTGTCCTCTGGCTCTGGAAACGCCAAGCCTTTCCCAACACCCCATCGCGCATCGCCGTCTTTCTTTTGCTTGCCGGAGTTTTTGGAAATCTCACTGATCGCATTTTCCGGGGATATGTGGTCGATTTTCTCCTTTTCTACGTAAACGAATGGCAGTGGCCTGCTTTCAACGTCGCCGATTCCTGCATCTGCATCTCGGCGGGCCTCCTGATCGTGGCCGCCTTCCTGCCCGAACAGAAGGCGGATCGAGCGCCTGCTCCCGCGCCAGATTGATATTGTGGTATTGATAACCATTCCGCGGCAGTCGCCGCCCACAGGTTCTTCATGAAGATCGCCGTCGAATTCTACTCTGTCCTCCAGGATGTCGCGGGACGGCAGCGCCTCGACCACGAGACCGCGGACGAAGGCGTATACCGCGTCGCTGATCTCCTTGAGGCGTTGTACGCGCGTTTTCCCGGTCTGGGCTATTGGGATTCCCGCCTCCACGTCGCTGTCGATCTCGAGTTCACCAGCCGCGACGCCTGCTTGCGCGACGGCCAGGAAGTCGCCATCATGCCCCCTTTTCAGGGAGGATGAATCGAAACCAGCCCCTGTCCCGTCTCCCCTTCGCCCTGGTCCCCCATGATCCCGACCCACCATCTTGAGGCTCTCCTCGAATTCCTCCGCTTCCCCAGCATCTCCACGGACAGCAGTTGCCGCGACGACATGCACGCCTGCGCCGATTGGCTCGCCGGCCGGCTTCGCGCCGCAGGTCTCGAAGCGGAAATTCACCCAACCGGGGGCCATCCAGCCATCATAGCCAAAAGCGCTCATCGGGATGGTCGTCCGACCGTCCTCATTTACGGCCACTACGATGTTCAGCCGGCCGATCCGTTGGACCTGTGGATCCATCCGCCTTTCGAACCGCACATCGAGAACGGGATTGTCTTCGCCCGGGGCGCGACGGACAACAAGGGACAGATCCTCGCCCACGTCCTTGGCGTCGCTGAGACCCTCGAAGCGGAGGGCGAATTGCCGGTCAATATCCTCTTCCTGATTGAAGGCGAAGAGGAGATCGGCAGCATCCATCTCGAAGCGTTCCTCCTCGAACATCGCGAGGAACTGGCTTGTGATATCGCGGCCGTCTCCGATACAGGTATGCTAGGACGCGGCATCCCGACTTTCACCTACGGACTTCGGGGCATCGCCTGTGCTGAACTCCTCGTGCAGGGTCCCGCCCAGGATCTCCACTCTGGGATTTACGGGGGAGCCGTGGCCAATCCCGCAACCGCGGTGGCTCGCCTCATCCATTCTCTCCACGATCAGAAAGGCCGCGTCGCCGTGCCGGGCTTCTATGACCGCGTCCGGTCTCTCGAATCTTGGGAACGCGAGGCCTGGGAATCTTTGCCCTACGGCGACTCCGAAATACTCGAACTCACCGGCGCGCCCGAACTCTTCGGCGAGCAAGGATTCAGCTCTCTGGAGAGGGTCTGGGGCCGTCCGACCGCGGAGGTCAACGGCATTGGCGGCGGTTACCAGGGTGAAGGATCCAAAACGGTGATTCCCAGCATATCGATGGCCAAGCTTTCTTTCCGCCTCGTCCCTGATCAGGATCCGGTGGAAACGCTCGAACTGGTGCGCCGCCATTTCGAGTCCCAATGCCCTCCGGGAATCCGCATCGCCTTTCGCCCCGGACATTGCGGGCGCCCCTACCTGATGGACCCTCACGACCCCTACGGACGGGCCGCAGCGAACGCTCTGGAATCCACCTTCGGCCGCAGCCCCTGCTTCATCCGGGAAGGAGGCAGCATCCCCATCATCCGAACCATTCGCGATCTGCTCGGCGCGAATACCCTCATGCTCGGCTTGGCCCTTCCCGATTGCCGGGCTCATTCGCCCAACGAGAATTTTCCCTTGGAAAATTTCGAAGCTGGGATTCGTCTCAATCGCCATCTCCTGGCGGCTCTGGCCGAGCCTGGTTAGGTTCTCCGGAGAACCCAATTCTCCGCAACCGCAAAAATAGAAGAGCCGACGCATCCCCGGGAAGTTCTTCGAGTTCCCAATCGCCTGTCGCCTCTCCTGTGAAATCCGGCCACGGTCGCCAAGTGTGCAAATCCGTGCTGGTCTCGATCGCATAGCTGTCGCCCTGCCGTCCTCGCCATCGGATACGCAGACCCTGGTCTCCGCTGGCATCCCATTCCAGCATCGCCGGCACAGCCGGTTGTTCCTCGTCATCGTCGAGAATCGAGAACCCCAAGGGGCCGTCCGCCGGTATTGCGTTGCGCAGGTCCATGAAGGCAAGCAGCGCCACCTTCGTGTTCTCCGCTATCAAGTCATCGTAGATCGCTATCTCGACCTCCACTGTTTCCTGGCCTGGATTCAACTGAAAATAGACCGGATCCAAAGCGTAATCCTGCCCCGGCGAAGCGTCGCCTCCGGCCGGGCTCAGGAATCCCTGGATCAGCCGTCCGCTCGCCTCCGACAACGTGAGAATCAACCGGGCCATGCCCTCTCCTTCTCCCACCTCGATCCAGTCCCCATGCAAGACCGGCTCGGGATCATCATCCACGATCGTCACCAATGCCGGACCACCCGCCACCTGCCCATGACTGGGCGCCGCCAATTCCACAGTAAAAGTCTCATCGTCTTCGTCGAGCCCATCGTCCACGACCGGTATTTCGATGAATGCGGACTTCGCTTCAGCGGGAACCTCGACGATCCCGGACTGCATCGCGAAGTCGCCAGGAGCCACGGCCGTTCCGGGCACGGTGCGGTAGCTTACCCAAGACGCCTGCTGACTCAGCCTGGATCGCAACACCTCAAGCCGCGCAAAACCGGCGGATTCACTCACCGCCGCCGGCCGGACCATCCACGCGTCCTCCGGGTCGTCGTCCAGAATCGTCAACTTCGCGGTTGTTCGTTCCAGGAGGACATTGCGCACTATCCCAACTCGAAACTCGACCACCTCGCTTTCCTCGTGGAGAAAGTCGTCAATTAATTGAAAACTCCAAACCGGTTCCAATGAGCCCGGCGGGAACACGACCACCGATCCCGGCCAGAGGTAATCGGAGCCCGCCGTCGCCGTTCCTCCGGTGATGGTGAGCTGAACGGTGATCTCGAAGCCGCTGGGGCCGGAAAGCCGCAACGGCGGGGCAACATCGAGAGACCCTTCCCAGACCTCACCGTCTTCCAGCACCAACACCGGACGCGGATCATTATCAGCGATAATGATCTCGGTCACAAAAGGTCCCGGTTGGGCATGGGTCAACCCCACGCACTCCAGGTAGATGGATTCCTCCGGCTCATCCATCGCGTCATCCGGCAGGAGCGCCTCGATCACGGCGGAAGTTTGCCCGGGCGGGAACCGCAACACACCGGTCTCCAACGGAGCATCGTCGACTGTGGAACTCGAACGTCCGGTGAACCGCCAGGCATACTCGACCGGAACAGCCGCCGGGCCGCTGAGCGAGACCGGTATCGTGAGGAGTTCGCCTTCCGTCGCCGCAATTCGCACCGGCGTCTTGAGGGCCGGAAGCGGTTCGTCATCCAATAATGGGACGGCAACCACCGGATCAGCCGTCACGCCGTTCGTGATCTCCGTGACCACAAAATAGAAGAACTCCTCTTCCTCACTCCAAGGGTCGTCCACCAAGGCGATCTGCACCCGAGCCTCCGTGTCTCCCGGCGCGATGGTTTGGACTCCTGATGCCGCCAAAAAATCCTCGTTCTCCTTGGCAGTACCGCTCGCCAACCGGTAGTGCGCCGTCACGGGCGAACCGCTGGCATGAGAAAGGCGCAGGATAACCTCTGCATAAGCGCTTCCTTCCATGGCAGGAACCGCTTCAATGGTCAGCTCGGGCGGCCCGTCGTTGTCGGCCACCTCCAATAAGGCTTCGGCGCCCGCAGGATCCACGATTCCGCCGCCATCCACTACTTCCAACCCTAAGATGCCGGTTTCAACCCCTTCCGCAACAGCGTCATCCTCCACCACCAAACCTAACGTAAGTTCCGTCTCGCCTTCCGCAAAGCAGAGGTCCCAGGCAGCCGGATTCAGATCCGCAGCCGGGTCCAGCGATCCCTCCCCGGGAAACTCGCGGACCGAGAGCCTGACGCAACTCGCGGCATCCACTCTTCCCGACCGGAGCACCGTGATCGCGACACCCTCCGCGTCGCCTTCCCGCACCGCATAGGCGAACCCCATCAATCGATAAACCGGCAACTCCTCGTTATCGAGAATGACTACCTCCAGGCGTAACTTTTCACCCAAGCCCGCACCCAACACTCCGGCAATCTCGACCACAATCGACTCCGGACCCTCGGAGAGCGCGTCGTCCACGATGACCAGCGGCACGGTCCACCGGTCCACGCCAGCAGGAATGACCACACCCGACGCAAACCGCTCCGGCAGCAGGTAGTCCTCGCCCAAGGCCGCCGTTCCACTCCACAACAGGTCGACCGCCACGGGGCGGGACACCACATTCCCACACTCGAAAACAAGCGTAAGCTCTCCGCCGGATTCAGCGATAGTCTGCGGAGCCTCCCCAAAACTCACTCGGACGAACGAGCCCGCATCGAGGGGATTGCTGTTCTGCATGAATTCCTCGGCTTCCGTGCAGCCGTCTCCATCCGAATCCCCGTGGGGATCCACGGCGACTCCCTCGCCAAACCATTCCTGAACCCAGGCGTCGGGGAGTCCGTCCGGAGTCTCTCCCCAGCCATCGCGCCTCAAAGAGAGCACCTCGATCCACTCGAGAGCCGAGCCGTGCGTTCCGCTCTCCACACGAAAAAGCGCCCGGTCGTAATAGCGTCCGCTTTGTGCGGAGAGCGGCGCCAACTGGAAGAAACCGATTGGAGTGTACACGATGTCCCCGTCCTCTCCATGAAACTCACCGAAGTTCGACGTGGTCCGGCCAGAGTAGAATCGCAACGACCAAGGATTCATTCCGGAATCCTCCCCCAGCGGCCCGCGCTGCGCGGGAATGCGCAGCAAGTCCGGAACGAGATAGGCCCCGCCTCCAGCCACGGTCGGCGCTTCGAGCGTTGCCGGGAACGCCGGGGGAGGCAAGATCTCTGGATATGCCCGTCTCAAAGTGACGAGGTCCCAGGCATCCAGCCGCGCTCCCCGCGCATCGCCATGCACCACAGCATACATCAGGGCATTTCGAAGCTCAGAGTCCGCTTCCTCGGGATCTTCGCTGGAGTGCGCCAGCCCTAACGCATGACCGATCTCGTGCGCCAGGACTTCCTCCAGCGTCGCCGGATCGGAGAGAATGCCCTGCCGATGGTTCAGGATCACGTAACCGCCGGTGGTCCGATGAAACTCCTGATGGAAGACTCGACCGCCGCTGCCTATGCCCAAGGTTCCACTGGTGGTGAAAAGTCCCCCAAAGGCCACCAGGTTAGGGTCAAGGATCCTTTCGTGCAGGTCGTGAAGTTGCACTCGAATTCGTCCATCTCTTCCCGGCAGGAGATCCGCGGCATCTCCAAATGCCGTCACTCCCTCGAGATGAAAGCGCAATCCGGCTGCGGCTTCCCAAGCGGAAAACGCCCGTGTCGCCGCGGTGAGTGCGCTGTCCAGAGAAAGTCCCTCCGGCAGCGCTTCGGCGTCGACGACGTAGGGAATGCTCTGCCCGGAATCGCCGTTCACCCAGCGAGAAGGATAGGGATCCGCACCCGCCGGGAGCGAAAACGGGGTCAATCCGCCCGCCGCCGATTTCTCCAAGGTCGCCCAGCCTTTGGCGGACTCGTGCCCGCCCGCGCTTTTCTTCAGACTGTTTTTCGTGCCTTCCGGAAGCCAAGTCGCGGCCTCGAGGCGAGGAGCAAGATCACCAGCTCCCCAAAGCAAGCTGATACACAGGATCCAGACGTGACCGGCTACCCTAGCTATGGGCATGCCGCACCTTCCGATACTCCGCCTCGATCGTCCAGCGCTCCCTCCAGCGCCCGGGCGCTCTTTCGCATGCAGCGCCCAAGCCATTTTCATCACAAAGATCCGCCCACGGAACCCGAAACCACTTGGCTCCGCAGCGCCCCCCGGTCCCTCTGCCGAGCAATCTTTCGGGTCTTAACGGGTCACGCGTATGCGATAGAATCGGACCTGTTGACCCTCCGGCAGACCAGCGCCCAAGATGACCCGGTCGTAGCCTGTGCCGGCGGCTGGAATGGTGTTCACCACCCAAGAAGGCGCCGCTCGCCATGTGCCGAGATCCGTGGATTGCTCGAGAGTATAACGGAGCAATTGGTCCTGTGCGCGCCGGCGATAGGAAACCCGCAACTCCATGCGTTCACCCGTGGAAGAAGGTTCCACCCAAACACGCAAGGGCTCGCTCTCCTCGCGCCTCCGCGGATCAAGGCCGAATGCATACTCTTCGACGTTCTTCCGGCCGTCGCCATCGGCATCCGCCATCAATCCCCAGAGAATGGGACCCAATGTGGGCTCGGAGAGTTCCTCAGAATCGAAATGCTCCTGTTGCCAGTCGAGCAAGGATGCCGCCGCTGCGTTGATGATCAATGGATTTCCCGAACCTCCAGAGGCGGAATTGCCGAGCACCAAGACCGCCACCTGCTCGGTCGCGTGAGAACGTTCGTTGTCGGAGAGGCGATCCTCATCGATGGCCAAGGCGATGGAGGTCGTCGTCAATGGTGTCGTTCCATAGAGGACTGGCCATCCCCCATCATTGACGTCCATCGCTGCCGACGATGCTACGGCAGCCACCGGATCAGCAATTCCAGAAACTGCATACTGAATGGGCGGAGTATTCTCCATTCCCACGATCGTGTCCGCTCCCACAAAAGCCGAATAGTCGTATTCCCCGACATTTCCGGTCCCAGCTTCGATCACGATGTAACCTACCGTCTCGTCCACACGCGCAGTGACCGGGTCTTCCGCCACGTGCTTTCCGGTCCACAACTGAGTACTGCTGGGCGGATTGCCGGAATTCGAGCCGCGAGCCCAGAATACGGAAAACCGCGCGTCGTTGCTGGTCTGGACTTGTCCCAACACAACCGGATTGCTGTAGGGCTGCTGGTAGGACCGGTTCTGCCCATTCCACGATGACTTGCGATCAGTCAGTGTTGAGGTGTAGCGCACCGCCTCCATTTTGATCCCGTCTACAGCGGCGGAATACACCCCTTCCTCTACGACCACGTAGTGAACAGGAGCAACAACAATGGGGGGCGATGCGACGTTGTCGAGGCGCGCCAAGCGAATCTGAAACGAATTACCCATCGCGTTCTGAATCCGGGGCACAACGGGCACTTGGGTGTTGCTGTATTGCGGTGTGGCAATAACGACCATGGAATCGTAGCTGCGATCCAATGTCACCGTCATCCAACCCGCGGCGCTCGACACATCGGCCAGTACTCCTGTCTCGAAGATATTTTGCGGGACCGGCGGACCCTCCGGAATCATATCATCCGTGCGCAAACCATGGTAGAGCCCCTGCCGGATTTGGCTGCCGGCCGGCAACACGACCGCATCCAACTGCAACTGAGAGGCTGCGCCCAATGCATTGGGAAAGCCGATCCGATGGAGCTTGGGCGGGTTCGAGCTGTCTCCGGCAAGGTACATCATCCCGTCGGGCCCAAGCGCCATATCACCCACGTAATCCGGAGCCGCATAAGTGTGCAGCAAGACCTGCGTGCCCGCCACTGCGCTGGTGCGGGCGGCCGTTGGCGACGCGGGGCCTGGGTCGGCAGAAAGGTCGTATTGATACAAGGCGACTGTATCCATGTCATTCACGTACAATTTCGTTCCATCATGAGAGAACTCAAAGAATGAACTTCCATGGGATAACTCGATCGAACTCGTCGAACTGACGACACCTGTGGCCGGATTGAAATCATAGATGTTCATCCGGGGCGGAGACCAAGCCACGGCGAGGCGGCGCCCGCCCAGGCTATAGCGAAAACTTCCTCCCTTTCCATCCAGATTGAAGTTGCTCACCGGCGCGCCCACTCCCGCGCTGGTGATGGGATAGACGTCGCCTGTTCCGATAATAAGCCAATAATCGGCGCCATTGGCATGCGGAACCAGGACCCAACCTTCCTTGCTCGATGTGCTCCCCGCCACCAGCACTCCTGGAGGGTCGACGACGGCTCCGTGCAAACCCACGGACAGATCTATCTCCGTGAAATGAACGCGTTGCTCGTTTCCTCCGGTCGTGAAGATATACAGATTCTCTCTCGGATTCCCCCCAGGCTTAGGAACGATGATGGCCGGAATCGAGTTGTTTTCGCCGTTGCCGGCCCCGAGCGTCCCATCAGCCCCAGTCAAAATCATTCCCGTTTGCGCATTCCACGCTGTTCTGCCGTCCGAGTAGACAAGCCATTCACCTGTGTACCAGTCGCTCCAGGTGCCGCCGCCGCCCAATGGGAATCCAAAGGGTTGACCGCCGCCCACAGTGAGATTGCGGCGCTCGTCCCAAGACAAAGTCACGCCATTGCCGAAGATCCAGTTGTCTCCGAAAAGATGCCCGATGTTGTAGACCTCGATCGTTGTTCCGCTCGAGCACACAGGAGGCGCGATTCCGTCGTCGACACAAATGGTGAAGGTCGTCGTCTCATGTTTGGACCACTCGATGCGGTCTTCAGTGGGCACGAAACACAGCCCCTGAATCGCCGTCGTAGCGTCAGCGGCCGTGCCGAAAAAGGTGTAGGTCCCGGGCGGTCCTTCGACAAACCCGTCCAAATCCGTCAATTCACCCTTGGCCGGATCGTCGATTTCGACCGTCACGGTCAAAGGCTGCAAGCCATTGCTATCCACTTCTCCAATCACCACCGTGGCGAAGGGCTTGGCGATCTCGTCGTCCCTGTGAAAATCAATAGCTTGTACTCCGGTTAGCGTCGGCGCATCATTGGCCCCCTTCACGGTCAACACGACTTTGGCGCCGGCATGATCGGAGTTCGCAGCCACCACGCGCACCATAACCGCAGCCTCATAAACTCCTCCCGTATCGTCCTCTACCTGGTAGGTGAAGGTCTCCACCCCCGTGAAGCCCCCTTCCGGCGTGTAAAGGAACGCGTCTTCATCCAGGTTCAACGCCACCATCCCATTGCCGCTCGGACCTCCGGACACCCCCGCCAATTCCGGAGGAACGCCCCCCGGTATACGGCGATCGTTGGCCAAGACATCCAGGAAATTGTCGTCCGAATTCGAGACAACCGTGAAGATATCATCGCCCACGAAAATGGATCCAGCCTTCACCGTGGCTGTGGCCGAACCCGTGCCGCCTCGACCATCGGAAAACTGATAGGTAAAGGTCTCCGTGCCGATGAAGCCTTCCATCGGAGTGTAGAACAAGAATGCTCCATCTGGCGCCACTTCCAAAACACCGCCTTCCGTAGGATTGGTGAAACCGGTTACCACGAGCGGGGGTCCGTTGATCGGCAGCAGGCGGTCATTCGCCAATACCCGCAACGCATTCCGCACGCTGTCGCCTGCCACACAGTAGAAGTCATCACCCCCTCTCAGTTCGCCGCTGCGGTCGAGCACATTCACTGTCACCGAAGCCGCCTGCCGGGGATGCGTCGCCGCTCCAATCTCATAACTGAACGTGTCCTGTCCCGAGAACCCGGGATCCGGTGTGTAGATGAGCGCAGACCGCGAAGCATTCCAAACTGCCGTCCCACCGACCGGGTTCTCGACAAATGTGATCTCGATCACCTCTCCATCATCGGGAATCAAGACGTCATTGGCCAAAACCGGAAGGATGTTTCCTGCGCTTTCCCAGTTCACTCCGAAAACGTCGTTCGCGGCGAGAAACCCGTCTTCAACCACCATCACGCTGACAAGCGCCATCCCCGTCCCGCCGAAGGCATCCTGCGCCAGGTAGGTAAAGGTCTCCGTACCGAAGAACCCCGCCGCAGGTGTGTAGAGCACGGAGCGGCCGTCCGCGGAAACCGAAACGGTTCCGCCGCCGGAGGGCGCCGCAAGTCCTCCCGCAGCCAAGGTCCAACTCGCCGCCGTAGCCGGCAGCACTCCGTCGTTGGCCAGGACCGGCAAAGCATTCCCTTCCGTTCCGCCAACAACGAAGAAATGATCGTTCCAGGCGCGCAGACTACCCATGCGATCGGGAACGGTCACATGGACATCGGCACCGAAGCTCGTGCCGCCTCCCGCTGTCGCGAGATACGAGAACTGTTCGACGCCGGTGAATCCCGGGGCCGGCGTGTAACGGGCGACTGTCCTTCCGCCCAGCAAGATGATGTTCACGGTCCCCCCCTGATCAGCCGGGCTCAGGCTCGTCAGCGCGATCGAGGCTCCGCCTGGCAAGAAGAGATCGTTCGCCAGCAGATCCAAGTCAGCCGTCCCGCCCGGGGCCACCTGAAAACGGTCCTCTTTGGCGGCGAGCGGGCCGAAAGCGGGGATCACTTCGACTTGCACTTCGGCCATGCAGAATCCATTGGGTCCATCGGCGATTTCGTAGGTGAAAGTCTCCACTCCGACGAATCCGAAGGCAGGCGAGTAAAGTATGCCCTCGCCCTCCGGACTCACCAGGGCAGTCCCTCCGCGATTCGGAATGCCGGCCTGAGTGACTTTCAGGCTCAAGCTGGGATCGATCCCCAAGTTCACGTCATTGAGCAAGACAGGAAGAAACACGTCGATGGATCCCGCAATGACCTGGAAAGCGTCTCCGTTGGCGAATAGCAGACCGTCGTCCGTCGCCGTATACTCAAACTCGTCGGTCGCCGTTTCCCCTTGTCCCAACCATTCGAAGAGGCCGCCGGGAAGGTAGTCGAACGAACCATCCGAATACAGGGTCACCATGGCGCCCAAGAGCGTTTCGAAGGTCGCTGCAGGAATGGCCCGCAACACATCGTCGGGCGCGTTCCCATCCATGTCGATGTCGACGTCGTTGGCCAAAACGCCGTCTCCCACCGAAATACTGACGTCAAAGTCCTCCTCCACCATCGCCACGTCGTCAAAGGCCACCGGCGCGTCGTTGACGCCCGCGACCCGCACGAACACCATTGCGGAAGCGTTACCTCCATTGCCGTCGGAGATCGTGTATTCAAAATGGTCCTCCACAATCTCCTTCTTCGAGAGCATCTGCAGCGCCAAGGAGCCGGTCGGGTTATAGATGATTGGACCACCGGCAGGCGTTAATGAAACAGCCGCGCCCAGATTGCTGCTGAGTCCCACTGACGCGACCGTAAGCACGTCGTCTGGAGGATTTCCGTTCTGGTCGACATCCGTGTCGTTGGCCAGCACAGCGGCGCGCGCTATGCTCAAAGCATGGTCCTCGTCCGTGGCGAAGGGGCCATCGTCCCGAGCCACCGGAGGGTCGTTCCTGCCGGTTACCTTGATACAGACTGTGGCGATGCCGGGAGCGCCGTGGGGATCGATCACCAGGTAACTGAAGCGGTCCTCGACTATCTCCCCCGCAGCCAAAGCGTCCAGGACCGCCGATCCCCGCGGATCATAAGTCAGGGTCGACTCAGTCCGGTCCGCCCGAAGGATGAGCTGCACATGAGCGCCCAACTCGCTGATGGTCTCGAGGTCGCTCAACTCGACCCGGGTCGGGTCTTTGTCCTCCAATACGAATCCGAAGGGCTTGACCCAGCAAATGCGCAAGGCCAGTCCGCTCTCTCCCGTGTCCGGATCCGTGTCGTTGAGAAGAAGAGTATCCGCGGCAAAAGTAAGCGCCGTGTCCTCGAAGGTCGCCAGAGCGGGGATGGCCGCCGGTTTGTCGTCTTGTGGAGTGGGCGCATCGTTGACCCCTGTAAGATGCACGCTCACCGTGCCCGTGGCACGTTCCAGATTCGCGGCGATCTCGGCGGCATTGGCGCCACGAGGAAGATTCGGCGTCGTTCCGTTCGCGTAGTCCAGAATGATGTAATCGAAAGTGTCGACCGCCATCGTGCCGGCCGGCAGCGCCTGAATTGTGGCCGAAACCGTCGGATTATACGATACAGCCGCCCCGGCCATCGGCGTATGAACAATGCTCAAGGCTGCTCCTAAACTGCTCTGCGCCGCGGGCAAGAATTCCACTCGGATCACATCGGTCCGGTCCGCATCGAAATCGTTGGCCAACACGTCGACTTCCAGCGGGCTGTCTTCATCGGTCTCGACTTCGTCGTCAAAGGCGATGGGCGGCGCGTTGCCTTCCGCCAGAGGAACATTCATCTCATCCTCCCCTGGCGTGGCTGTGCCCGGCAGGAAAGCCCCCAGGAACTCGCAGTTTCGCGTCACGGATTCTTCGGCTTCCCGCAGCTCGACGCCGGGATCCCCGCTCTCCTCGAAGCTGGCCAAATAGGTGGCCGTCGCCACCAGCGCTCCCATGGGACCTGCCGTCCGGATCTCGACGATTCCGCCGTTCTCGCCCAGATCGAGATTCCCGGAAACCGAGGCGTCCTGCACAGGCACAGATCCCGGAGGAGAGGGCATTACGGGGAGGCCCGTATCCTGGGCGACCAATATACCGGCGCCGGGCACGAGATTGACCGGCGAGAAGACGTGCCTGAGAACTCCTTGAACCCAAACTTCGTACCCTCCGAGATTCAGCGTCTCGGAATCGCGCGGGTTGACCACTTCGATGTATTGGGCGGCGCCGGCCGGCGGATCGAACTGGATCTCATTGATGACGATTCGCTTGAACGTATTCGCCTCGTAAGCGCCAGCATCCGGCGCAGCGTCTCGCCAGACATCGCGTTGATCCGTGGCAATGCCGGAGGCCAGCCCAGCACCCAGCGCGGGACTTCCCGCGGGCAGTCCATGCGTTCGCGTCTGACCCCCGTTATCCGCCAACGGAAGAAGGGGCAACACCTGAGAGCGGCGGTCCGATGGTTGATCCAGGAGAATCAACGTCTGCGGCACTCCACCTTGGGACAGCGTGACGCGAGTGTCGTCATCTGCGACATTGCCTCCGAGTGAGATAATCCGTCCCGCCCCATTAGGGTCTAAAGGGTTGGGATCGCCATCCGCCAAAAGACAATTCCGCAGGTTCAAGCGCGTGTTGAATACGTTCGTGCGGATGGCGCTGCCGAGATGCGCCTCGTCAACATTCTCGAAGAATGTGCAATGTGTCACATTCACGTCGAAGGACATCGATTCCACATTTGCATTCTCGACATAGAGGGCTCCCCCGCCCACTCCGTTCTCGCTGCCCTGCACGTTCTGTGAGAAAGTGACGTTAAACAAATCACAGCGCTGTGAGGTGTGCAGTGAAATCGCGCCGCCTCCTTCTCCGAGATTCACCCCGGTGCGATTGAATGCGAAAAGCGAATGGGAAGCCGTCAGGCGGCCTCCTTCGACATCAATGGCGCCGCCCCATTGTTCGGCGAAACATTCAAGCGCTTCTATATGATCCACCACGAGGGTGCTGCCCGGTCCCACTGAGATGGCTCCCCCATTGCCGAAGTCGCTTTCGGCATCCGAACCGTGAATCAAACTGATGTAGGAAAGGTGCAGGTAGGAAGCGATGGACGGGCTGCTGTCCGATGCCGCGACGCCGACCTGGAAGATTTGCACATCGGGCGCCCCGTCTTCGTCGGAATCTCCGCTCAGAAACAGTTTCTCAGCCCCGGGTCCGGTGATGGTCAGGTTTTTGTCGATCACCAGCGGACTTTGCAGCCGGATGATAGCCAAAGATTCCACGGCATAGATATGCGCGAGATCAAAGGCCACATGGTCATTGCCCTGCGCGTCGCTGATCGCTTGTCTGAGCGAACCGGGGCCGGAGTCGTCCAAGTTCACGACGACGCGCACCACCTGCTCGACTCGCACCAGCAGAGAGAAAGACATATCGATCCGGCCTCCCAGGCGATCGGTTAGAGTCGATGTGAAGAAGACCTCGATTCCCGGCTCGCCGGCCGGAACGGGATAACCCGGATCCAGCGCGAACTCCAAGCCCTGCAACGCCGCCTCCATATCGACAGCGCCGGCTGTCCCCACATAAATTCCGGATCCAGGAGGGGATTCCGAAATGCGGCCCGTGCTATCGACCAGGA
Organism: Verrucomicrobiales bacterium; assembly: GCA_035513055.1. Lineage (GTDB taxonomy): Bacteria > Verrucomicrobiota > Verrucomicrobiia > Verrucomicrobiales > DEV007 > DATKCT01. The sequence continues at coordinate 54,380 of DATKCT010000197.1, forward strand.
AGCCCTTGCTCGCGTCGTCGAGTTGGATCCGGATGGTGATCTGATCGTTCAGATCCACGTCGTCGAGCGTGAAGTCCATTCCAAAGGGAAGAATTCCCGAGCCCGCCACGACCATCCTCCGTCCCGACGGGGCATTCGTGACGACAGGATCGTCGTTCTCCGAAATGATCACGATCCTTACTTGTTCGCGCACGACCACATCCCCACTGTCGTCGTCCAGAACCACACGGAAGATCACCGTTTCATTTTGACCGGGCGGCAAGCGATTTGATCCGGGCGTAAAGGTCAACCCTTGAATAGCGGCGGTGGCCTCGGCCGGCGTGCCGCTGAAAACGTATTTGGCCGCGTTAAGTCCGTCTACCGTGAAACCGGGCGTCTCCGGGCCCTCAAGCATCCCCGGAACCGGAGTCGAGGCGGTGCCAGGCGGCAAACTCGACAGCATCTCGATCGAGATACCGAGTTCCTGCATCCCTTGTTCGTCGACGTCCCCGATCTCGACCGAAGCAAATGGTTTGACGGTCTCATTGTCCGTAATCGAACCGAGCGCCTGAAACTTGATGAAGGTGGGCAGGTCGTTGACCGCCACGATGTGCGCCGTGGTCCGGTTGTCGGCGCCCAAACTATCGCCATCACTATTCTTCAAGGTCAGGCTGACCTGAATGGTTTCCTGAGTCGTAACCATGTTCGGAACCGGCTGAAACGCCAGTCGCCTCACGGCATTGGTCGCATCGCTAGCGGCCCCCACAAAGACCAGCTTGTCCGCCAATGGGGAGAAACGCAGGGGTGGATCGCCGACTTCGATGAAAGTTCCGAGGCCGGCCGTCAAGACGTTCTGGCTCGCGAATTCCCCGGGAGTAACCACGAAAGCGGTGACTTCCAGAGAAGCGACGTCCGACCCGGTGATGGCGACTCCTTCGAACAGCCTCCGCGCGGAGTTGTCTGGAATGATTTGACCGGAAACCGTTCCCCGGATGTTGCCGGTGATGCTAGGAGTGGCCACGGTGATCTCCACCTCTTCGCTGTCCGAGTCTTCCTCCACATCCTCGACCTCCAACAACAAGGTCACCACCTCAGGCACGGCCAAGTCCAGGGAGGATGCCAGGTAACGAAGCCCTTCCAACTGGGCGATGGCTTCCTCAATAGAAACATCGGTGAAGGTCACCGTATCATCGGCCGTCGTGCCGTCCGCGAGTATAAAACTTCCATTGGCCGTGGTGAACATCTCCGTCACCGTCACGGTCATCGTTTGTCCCCCCCCGCTTGCCGCAATGTCGGGATCGAAAATGGTGAACCCCGCGAAAGGCAGAAGGGATCCCCGGGTGAACAAAAACTGTTCTAGCAAGCCGGGAATGATAAGAGGCGGATCGTTCACTGAAGTGATGTTCACTGTAACCGCGGCCGTGTCGTCGGCGCCGTCCGGATTGCCGTTCGGCGGTTCCTCCCCATCCGAGACCGCCAAACTCAGAGTAGTCGTGGTGACATCCCCGACCGGAGCAATGTTCGCCACCGGTTGAAACACCAGGGCCTGCAACGAATCCTCGACGTCGTCTTCCGGCCCGCTCAACGTGTAAACTCCCGTGCCGATGCCGGTTTCCTCAAAAGGAAGCAGCGGCGGGCTTCCCCCCTGATTCAACGTGCCTTGAGTGATGTCCGACACTGTCACCGTCACCGTCAGCTCGTCGGCGGGATTCCGGTCCACATCATCTACTGTCACCCCCGCAAAAGCGAGCAAGCCCGCGTCGTCATCACCGGAAACGGGACTTGTGACGTTGTTGAACTCCGCCGGATCCTGCACCGCATCCACAGGGACGTCGGAAACGCGAGAGGCGCCGCTAAAGGCCGTGCTCCCTCCGGTGGTCACGGCGTTGAAGGTGGTCAGGGCGCTTCCCTGGGTGCCATCCCAAAGCCGGAAAGTGAGGGTCGCCGTCTCGCCGTTTTCGTCGTCGCCATCGTAGCGAATCCGGTCCGTCGAGCGGAGCAGGAATACCGTCGTTCCGGAAAGCGACGGCAAATTCACCCAAGCGTTCAAGGCGTTTCGGTACTGCCACGTTCCGTTCCCAGTGTAACCCGTGATGGCTATGCCCAAAGTCGAGTCCGGCTCATCGTCGTCATCAATGTTGAGCGGACCAAGAAGGTTGGCGTCGACGCCCCCGCCAAAGTTGACGCCGATCTCGAGAATCTCGTCCTCGGTCATGTTCTGCCCGCCGTTTTTCAAGTCGGGCATCGCATCCTGGAGCGTGATGAACACGGGCGCCGTGTTGTAGACGGTGACCAGAAAGGTCCCCTGAGCCGACGCATTGTCGGTGAGATCCGTGCCGGTCACCGTCACCGTCGCGGTTCCGACCTTCAGAGCATTGATCGTCACGACCGAACCCAGCACGCTCACGGTGACCACCGTCACATCATTGCTCTCTGCCGCAAAGCTGTCGGCATTGTTCGAGAATCCGTCCTCAACATCCTCCGTAGTCGATGTGAGCGGTTGCAGTTCCACATCCAGATCGTCGAAAAAGCCTTGATCGACCGTGACGACGGCTTGCGCGGAGGACATTCCTCCCGCGATAAGCAGCATGAGAGCCGGCAACAGAAAAGCCTGGCGAAGGTGTGTCAATGAGTCCATGAGCATGAGAGCGATCTTCCTCAATCAGGGGATGGCGGGCGGAAACTCCTCCTCCTCCACCGCCGCCGCGGCCCGGGCCGGGTCCGGCGGCGCGATCTCCGCCAAGGCCTCCGGGTAAGTTTCGATAGCGATATTCTCTCGCAGACTCCGGGCAAAGGCGCTTTCCGCGTCCCGGATCTTCTCCGTGCGAATTTCCTTGCGAATCTGATCTCGCACTTGTTCCAACGGGATTTGCGTGGCCCCCCGTTCATCCAGTTTCCGGACCAAGTATATCCCTGTCGCAGTCGTAAGCACTTCGGTCACCTCGCCGACCTTTAATGCGAATCCGGCCCTGACAATTTCCTCAGGCCAGCGATATGTCACCCCCTCTTCGAGCCATCCCGCGTCTCCCCCGCGATTGCGAGTCGCTTGATCCTCCCCATAGTCCACCGCCCACGCTCCGAATCCGGGTCCTTCCTGACTCTCCAACGCTTTCTCGCGCGCTTCTCGCATTTTTCGCATCTGCTCTTCGCGCTGTTCCGGCGCCGCAGTAGGCGACAGTTCACTGCTCAAGATAGCCAATTGAGCCCTGGCGCTGCGACTAAAACGCCCTCCATGGGTCTCGTAACGTTCCTGAATCTCCTCTTCGGTCACAGCGATGTCCCGCATGGCGCCGTGGTGGTGGCGCTCTTTGTAACGGCTGATAAGCAATTTCTCCCAACCCCGCCGCACGTCCGGATCCCGATCCAACCCTTCCTCCAAGGCTTTCTGCACCAGAAGATTCCGCTCGATCATCTCCTCCAGCAGTAGCGGCGGCGCGGGAACCATGGTCCCGCGTTCGAGGCGGCTCGCCAACTCCTCTTCGACTTCGCGGACCAGGATCAGCTCATCTCCAACCCGGGCCGCGACCGGCGAGGAGACTGCGGCCTCCGGCGCACGGGAGCAGCCGGCGACGCCCGACACCATCAACGTCAAGGCCAGCAGCCCGGCTTGATGCCGCCCTGCTCCTCTCGGTCTCTGGCTGTCTCTGTTCATCAGAAAGTTTTCGTTAATCCTGCTCGCGTCCCCTCCGGAGCGCCTCAAGGCTCATATCGAAGCCGCACACGAAAGAAGCCAACGCCATCACCGAAATGAGGCCCGTTCCCTTCGAAACGCCGCCACCCCACCGGAAGTTCGGCTCCGGGTGAAAGCTCGACCTCCAGCAATGCAGCGGTGTCGCGATTCCATTGCCGCAAATCCCCCGAACGTTCGATCTCGATCCCGACATCGGCCAGACCCGGCCGCAAAACGAACTCCAGTCCCATCCTGCCGTTGCGCTCGACGAGCCTCGGTAGCCGCGTGGAATCGAGGTCGGGCCCGGCCGGATCCAAATTGAAGGCAAATCGCTCTAAGACGGACAAACCGAATGCTCCGGGATCACTACCCGCCAGCTCACGAAGGTCCGTCCGAGCCGGCCAGTGTTTGGCGGCCCACTGTTCGAAGGGAATAAAACCGGGAAGAACCAAGAGCGTGGTGGCAGCCGGTTCTGCCAAGAGGTAACTGGAGTGCTCTGCGAGTCGTAAGGTCAGGGCCATGGCGTCTTCGGGTTGCGCCTGCCCGCTCTTCGGGCGCACCTCGATCAGCCGCGTGCTTTCCCCCCGTCCAAACTCGAGATACTGCGGCAGCGGCTCGACCCAGGTTAGGGCGGCGGTCCCGCTCCACACGAGTTCGACCACGATCTGCCGATCCATCAACTCTTCTCGATTGACCCGCACCACCGCCGGAGTCGAGGGCGAGAACGATGCCTCGGAGCGCACGACGCTCAGGCTCAACTCCGGAGCCAAATCGCGAATGACCAGTTCCGCGGCGTTTTCTCTTCCCACGTGGTAGCCGTCACTCTCTAGGATCTCCACACGAACCGTTTCCGCACTCTCACTCAAAGCGTCGCTGTAGGGATGGATGAGGACCGCCATCTCCCGCACTCCAGCCGGAAAGACCCATGTCTCCGGCAGCGCCTGATAATCCACCCCAGCCGTGGCCGAACCGCTGAAACCAAGCCGCATCGAGAGTTCCGTTCCCACACTTCCTCCACGACGGATGAGGAAACTCCCGGGTTTCAATCCGTTTTCGGCCGCGTCAGCCGCCTTTTCTACCGTCAGCAGCGGCATCACCGTCAGATCGCCCAATAGGATCGATCCCCGGCCGACCAAGTCAGCTAAGGAATCGGGCGTAAGAGAATAGCCGGTCAACCGCACCACGACGTCCGGTTCTCCTTCGGCCACGCCGCCGGTGCGGATCTCCAGCCGGGTCCCGCCATCGACTTCTCCTATTACGCGGAGATAATCCTCCGCGATACCGGCGACTCCGGCGAAGAGCCGGGAGAGATCAAGCTGATCTCCTTCTTCGGGATCAAAGTCCTCTATGCGGTCTCCCCGCGAAACCACATCGATGATGAAGCGATCGGCGCCGCCGTTTCCGACGAGCACATCTTCACCGGCTCCGCCGAAAAGAATGTCATCCCCAAACCCGCCTTCCAGGTAGTCTGGGCCCGTTCCGCCCAGCAACACCACCGGCGCCTCCGGGCCGTAGGAGCCGGCCAAGCCTGTAAGATAGCTTTCCTCGGTCAGGCCGCCGCTCACCGCCCGCACGGTCTCCGGGCTATGATGATCCAAGAGATCCCAAACGACGCAGCCGCCGTAGCGTGCCCACATGGCTGCCTTGCTCCGCAATGCTGCGGATCCGGAGCGGACCCCCGGCAGGACCGTCGCAGAATCCGCTAAAACCTCCCAGCTCACGTCCGCGCCCGGAGCGATCTCGTCCCGAAAGAAACGCAAGCGAACCACGGCCGGCTCCGGCGCAACGCCTGGGCGCAATTGCCCTTCCCGCTTGCGTCCTGGAAGGAGGATGCCGCCCCGTTGCATGGGGCCGCCGTCAGAGAGCGCCACTTCAAAATCGGCGCGCGGCGCGAGGACGGCGCTTTGCCCGTCCCGGCGGAACTCGACCAAACCCATATTCGCGTCGGCGGCCGTGAATCTGCTGCCCACGCGCAAGACTCTTCCACCCTGAGCGTCCCGCAACACGAGCGCTCCCTCCTCGGGAACGCGAGTCAGCACCACGCTAATGTCCTCCGCGGCGGTATCGGTATCCACCACACGCAGTGGAAGCCCCGAGACCCCGGCGAGATACACGCTGTACTCGGTGCGCGCCAGCCGCGGGATGCGGTTGTCTTCAAGGGGTGAAAGTCCCGCAAGAAATTCCTCGAGACTGTTCAATCCATCACCGTCCACATCTACCGTGGCGTCCGCCGCACTGAAGGGATCCATCCCATATTTCTCTTCCCACCAGTCGGGCAAGCCGTCGCCGTCCGAATCCGCCATCGGCTCGCGCAACTCGAGATCGACTCGGATCGCCTGGGCCCGGTTCTGCTGACTGACGGCCACTGCGCTCAATTCGTCGCGAACGATCAACGCTTCCGCCCCGTTGACGCGGATTTCGGCAAACCCGTAAGAAGTCTCATCGGCCGGAAGCGGAATCGATCTCGGAGCCGTCTGCAATCCAGTGGCCGCCAGCGAATGCGGCACTCGAAGTTCGTAGCAGTACAAGCCGCCTAGCAGGGGTTGCAAACTCGTCGAGAAACTCTCTTGCCCGCCCCCTGGCAACCGGAAACCCCAGGTGAGCACGCCTTGCGTCACCAGTTCCTCGACCGGTCCGGCGCGATTGATCACTCTGCCATACAGGACTGTGTCCGGCTCAGAAATGGTCGCGGACCAGAGCGTTCCGCTCCCAAGTCCCGCCCAAACCCATAAGGCCGCCGCCAGCGTCCCGGCCGCCGGTCCTCGGCTGGCCATGCGAGATGTTGTCCGATTCATCGTGAAACTTTCTTGGGAGAGTTAATTGCCGGAGAATCCGAAGTGATCGAGCAGGATGCGGATGTCCCGCACCGCCCGGCTGGGATCGCGTTCCTTGGTCTCCGGATCGACCACCGGTCCATGAATGAAAGTCCGCAGCCCTTCCTCGGGATCAGCATGCAGAGTCAAACCCGGGATAATCAGCAGCCAACGGTTGTTCCATACCGAACGGCCTCCCAGCCGGGTGTTCCAAATCACCTCACTATCGTCGAACTCATCGGTTCCCACGTCGGGATCGGAGTGATAAGCCCGGAACATCGAGTGCCGCCGCGGCTCGCCTAGAGGCTCGCTCAAGCTGTCCACCAACGGGATGAACGTGCCGTCTTCAACCGCGGCGCTGGTGATCGGATACGGCACGGGAATCCGCGAATCGATCAAGTTCCACGAGCGCGGGTTGAAGTCGTCGCTATAGGGCATCCGCTGGAAATCCGTCCCCGCAGGAATCATATAAACCCGTGGAGTCTGGGTGAGTTCCGTATTGTCGTAGCCTTCGAACCACACGCCGACGGAACGGATTTTGGTGGCAAAATTGCTGGCGTTGAAGGTGTGGTCACCGCCCGCCTGGACCAAGCCGAAGACGTTCTCTCCCGGACGAATCGAAGTTGAGAAGGAAAGCACCAGAGCGGGCTGCGCGCCTCCTGACAAAGGAACAAACGGACGGCAATGACGCCGGAATTCGGGCAGCGCCCAAAGGTCGTCGACGTAAAAGCCCGTCCCCGGCGTGGCGTCGGATAAGGCTTCCCGCCACAGCTCCGAGCCCTCGTCGTCATCGGTCAAACGGAGCAACTCACTCCGGATCGAGAAGCGGCTCAACTCGTTGGAGGGATTTGCGAATCCCAACTGATTGCGCAACACCGCGAAGTTCGCTTTCATTTGCGCCATCTGTCCGGCCAGACCGCCGCGCAGCTCCGGATTGCCGTCCCCATCCAGGGCGCCCAAGTAGCGGGCTCCGACGATTTCCGAAAGGATCGGCAGCGCCGAGGCTGCGTGGTTGTCCGGCAGACTCGTCTCGTAGTCATAGGCCTTGCCCGCCAGATAGGCATAGCGCACCGCCAAATCGAAGGCGGAGCGGTAATTCTGCAACGCCGCCGACCGGGCAACCCGGAACGTCATGTCTTGGTAGCGATTGCGTTGGGCAAGAACCGCCACGCGCTTGTTATAGGCTTCGCGCTCGTCAATGAGGCGTTGCCCATCGGCAATGGCGGTCCGGAACTCCTCTGACTTCTGGCGCATCGAGTCGAGTTCCTTGAAGATCTCAATCCTCAGTTTGGCTTCGTCCCCGATCATGTTCTCGAGTCCGACTAAGGCTTCCTGCAATCCGTAGTCCCGCTCGAGATTGTCCTTGGTGAATTCCAGCACGTGCTTCGCCAGATCCCGGATGAATTCGGTGGTGTCCACCGCCTTGTCCCAGGCGATCTTAGTCGCGGTGAATCCCGCCTTGCTGAAGGACCCAGTGACGGCAAAGGCGGCTCGGATCGGCGCCAAACTGTCGCCAGGAGACACCGCGAGTCCTCCCGTCGGCAGGTTCTTCGGAACGGCTTCCCCGCCGACATGGATCGCATCGTCGCCAAGCGCTTCCGCGATGATTTCGTTGGCGGCGGAAGCCGCCTTAAAGCCTAGAATCAAACCGTTGGCGGCTTCTTCCGCCAAGAGAAACCCGCCATCAATCGCCCGGATCGTAATGTCGAGATCGAACTTGGCGTTGAACAGCTCAATCTGCCGCCACAGACCCCCTTGGAAAGCGTCCCAGGCTGCGACCGAAGAGGCCAGCGCCGCTTCCTGCTGCAACATCTCATGAACCAAGTTCTGCAGCTTGCCCGGAGAGCGCCGGATCCCCCACTCTGGCGGCGCCTGGAAGGTAAAGCCGCGCGCCATCATTGGCAGAGTGAAGTTTTGCAGATCCACCCGCCGGCTGGCATCGCCCGTGTAATTCACGTCGGCATTGGCCTGAAACCGGCTCCGGAAATCCGAGATGCTGCTGCCTATAAAGGTCGGGGCGAAGCGGTCTCGAAAGTCCCCTCGCACTGAAAAGATGCCATTGTTGTAGAGAAATCTTCCGGAACCGTCCCCTGCCACCGAGTGGATGAAGGAATAATCCGTGCCCTCGCCTCCCCCGTCGTAGGAATAGCGTCCTAAGCTCGAATCGAACACCAGGCTTCCTCCAAAAGTCACGGTGGGACCCGGCACGGTTTGCGCGGTGATCTCACGGACATCCGCATACATCCAGGTGATGAGATCGGGCCCCTCGTAGCCCGCCGGGTAAAGCTTCCCTGAGCCAATAGTTCCCAGATACGGAGTGCCGAAGATTTCGATCAATTCCTTCCGATAGTTCAAGTCCTGTTCAAACACTTCCCGTTGGAAACTGTCCTCGAGGTCGCTCACCTCCCGCAATCTTGCCTTGTGAGCGTCGGCGGCCTCATACAGCGCCATCGCATTCTTCAAAGCCGTTAGGGCCCGAGTATAGATTTGCTCGAAGTGCGTGTGTCCTTCCCGTCCCTCGTCGTCGATGACATAGCCGGCGTAGTAGAGGATCGGATTGATGTCGAAGGGAACGGTGTCGCCCGCTACTCCTGCCGGATTGATCCCTGCGTTGGCGTTGTCAAAGACCTGCTGAATGTGGGTCAGGTTCGCCGAGATCACGCCGATATCCTTGTTCGTGGTCCGGTCCACCTTCTGGATGCCTTCGAGCTGCAAATTGGGATGCGCCGCCGGCAGCAAGGCATTCGCAGTGATCCAATCGAAATACGCGCCCTGTCCAGCTCTTCGCGCCCATTCCTCCACGCCCCAACCTCGCCCCGCGTCGGAGTCCGTATAACCCTGCCATTGACCTCCAGGATTCTCCACATACTTCGAGCGGTAGGTCAGATCCACGACCTCCGCTCCGGCCTTGGCCTTGGCTGCCGCCGTGGCCGCAAACTTGCGCTCATCCCGGAAATCGACCTCGATGACGACATCCAGAAGGTTGTACAACTCGGAACGCGTCTCCCAATTGTAGAGGGGCTCGCGCAGGAGATCATACTGCGTCTTGAGCGCGGTGAGATAATGCCCCCATGCGTCTCCATGCCCGTGGGGATAAAGGAGGAGGGCGTCGCTTTCGTCGATGAACCCATCCGTGTTGGCGTCTTGCAGATTGTAGTTCACTGCGTAGGCTGGCTCGCCTTCTCCCTTGGTGAAGTTCGGAAAGAGGCGGTTGTAAAATGGGCGGCCCCGGTCGTTGTCCTGACCCCGCAACAAGGCCAATTCCTCTTCAGCAAGGTCAGCGACCTGATTCTGAAACGCGAACACCGCCGGCGAGATCGAACCTCCGCTGATGCCGATGGTCGGATCCAGTGAATCCACGTAGGCTTCATTCCCAAGAAGTGTGTAGAAGTCGAGCAGACGCGTGGAAGCGAGCTGAATGGCGTTGCCCAAACCCGGAGTGACCGGGATACCGTTGCGCACGGTCAGATCGAGCGCACGTTGGAGGATCGTCTCATACAACTCGATCAGACCGACGTTCTCGATGACGTTTTTGGCCGGGTTCAAGGCTACCGGTCCGACAAAGGGCGCCCCCAGTTGCCGCACCATGCTCGACCACGTCGCCGGATTGTCCCCCGTGAAATCCCGGATGCGCGCTTCGTAGGGATTCACGGCATCGAGAACGCGTTTGATCCAGCCTTGAACGAGTTGCGGCCTGTAATCCGGCATCCCGTCCAAGTCGTTGTCCTTCGGCGAAGAGTTCGCCGCGCCCGCCCATTCGAAGGGCACTCCCACCCATTCGTCGTCTTCTGCGAAATGCCGGTAACGCACAAAGAAGAGCGTGTCGGACAAGAGGATCTCCGGGGCGTTGGGGCTGCCCCTGAGGGTTAACTGAGAGAAAGCGCGTCCCGAATTGTCCGGAAAGATGGGTTGAGGATTCGTAAAGAGTTTCCATGGGTTGGGAGTTCCCGCAGGCAGCAGATCAGGAGGCGGAAAGGTCCGCCCGTCCTCGACCCGGTACCACCACTCAAAGACCAAGTCTTCCGCGTTGGCGGCAAAGTCGCCCTGATGCCGGATCACGATGTTCTCGTCGAATACGTTGTCGGAAAGAATGGTCTTGATCGCGCCTCGGAACCGCTGATTCCGGTCGACTTTGATGACGAACAACGACACGGGCGAACCGCCCAGACTGGGATGGTTGTTCTCCGCGATGGTCACGAAACTGATGTCCGGGAGCGTCGAAACCGGATCCAGGAAACCTGGGTTGGCGGACAGCGCCAAACCTACTCCGAGCGCCTGAGCTTGCGTGGCCTTATTCTTGCTGCGCGAGAATTCCTGAATGCCCGTAAACAGTTCCAGACCATCCTTCACTCCGTCGCCATCGGTGTCGGCGTTCGTCGGATTTTGACCATTGATGTACTCTTGCACGTCGAGCAGGCCGTCGTTATCGAAGTCGCCCGTGCCGTCACGGCTTAAGTTCCCGAAAAAGCGCGTTTCCCAAGCGTCGTCCATTCCGTCTCCATCCGTGTCAACCGGCGTTCCGCCGCCCACGGTGCTCACCACTCCATCGGTCAAGACGATCGGATCCCCAGCCGCATCGCGGTCGATCTTCCGCTCCAACCCCACCCGGTATGCGTCATCGGCCTCGGCCAGGCCTTGCAAGAAACGATCCTGCCCGCTGGCATCGGCTGCCCCATTGCCGTCTTTGTCCAGCAACGCCGGGTTCCTGCTGTATTTGTAAAGCGCCGCCACCGCCGCCTGCCACTCGAAGTTTTCCAGGGCGAGTTCCGCCAAAGCCGTCACTTCAGACGGAGTCATGAGGTTGGGCTCGAGCACATACAGGGGAGGAGGAGCCGCCGTGAGGGTGGGATCGCCGATCTCCTTGTCGTTGAGCAAACCGTGGATCGCCAGTTTCTCCGTGATCGGATCGTATGACACACGCTTCTGTAAGGAAGCGGGGAGTTCAGCGAAAAACCACTTTCCTTCCCTGACACGGATGATCTGAGTATTTGCCGGTTGGAAGGTCACCGGAAGCGAATCTCTCTCCACGGTAACGCTCCTCTCCTCAAGAGCTTGATAGATGCGCGCCGTGTAGACGTCGAAGGCTTCCTGATCGTCCATGTCGGGATTGAGATCGTCGTAAACGACCTCACCGGCCGCCCAAGCCAGCACCCCGGGCATACCTGGCGTCTCTTCCTCGCGCACGCCCCCTTCCCCGTCCGGCACCAGAACGCTCGGATTGTCGGCCTTGAACTCCCCGCCCGCGAACGTGACGGTCTCGCCCACTTTCAATACGGGCGTGTTCACCGGCCACTCCGACTGGTAGGTGATCGGCTGTGGGACGTCGTTGCTGTCCCGCGTGATGGCCGTCGGCTTATGGTTGGGAAAGGACGTTTCGCCTGTGGCGCTGAAATTGGGCAAGAACGGCAAACAATCGCCTACATTCTGAGCCCCAATGAACGGATTGGTCCCGGCGATGCCGTTGGGCGGCCACCAGAAATCGGGTTGTAACGGGTAGTAGAAATAGACTTGAAACCGGGCGTCGTCGCCTCCGGACACCGACCAGCTTCCCCCCTTGTGGTCTTCCCAGTAGGTGAGTTGCGCCGGATTGAGGTCGAGCCCAAATGTCTCCGGGCATGGCGTGGCCCCGATGACCTGACCCAGCGGGTAAAACGGAATTACGGGTTTGCCCGCCTCGATCGGCTTCGCCACGCTGAAGCGGTAATCGTAGTTCCTCGGACCCAGGTTGCCGCGATTGGCCTCTCTCACCACCGCGTAGACGCCCATCTTGAATTCGCCGTCCAATACATCGAAGAACTGCGTCAATACGTAGGGGTCCGATGTGTAGGCTGAAGTCTGGGTGGTGATGTTCAGGTCGTTGTTGCGCAAGGCAAAGGCCGCTCCGGGCAGCGGAGACGCTGTTGCAAAACGTCGCGAGGGCGCGATCAGGGCATGTTCTTCGTTGGGATTGTAGCCTGCCTGACCCACAACAGGTTGAATGTAGATCTGCAACTGCTGAAAGCGGCTGGGATCGTAGGTAGTCGCGGGCGGAATCGTTTCCTGACCAATGACCGCTCCCTCCGCATCCAAAACGTCGACGGTCACCGGTCCCACAACCTCTTGATCCAATCCTTCCGCTGATACACTGTCGCTGCCGAATTCGCTGGCGATTACGATGCGCTTCAATCCTTGCGCGGCCGTGGGCCACACTGGGTTCAATCGTTCCGCCTGATAGGGCCAGAGCAGCTCATCCCTCTTCTCATACCAAACCACCGTCAGATCATAATCCTGTGCCGCCTCGAATTCCCGGTTCACAGGAATGACCGGGCCGGTCACTTCCGTCCGGTTGTGGACGAACGGGTTGTAACGGGCCAAGGGAAAGAAGACATAGCCGGTGTCCAATTCCGCCGTGTCATAGGGACTCGTCACTTTCGCGCCGATCGGAACATTGCGCACCGGCGGCAGTCCGTCGGTCCACAGCTTCGTTTCGACTACTCGCACACGAAAGGTCTCATGCTGTTGTCCGCGAGCCACGTCGTTCAGCTCGCCGAACTTGAGCACAGTACGCCCCGGCGCATCACTGAAAAAGCGGTTGTCTTCGCCGACCGACGCATTGTTCTCCGTGTACTTCACTTCGCGGAAAGCCACCAAGTCGTCTGGGCTGGGATCCAGGTTCACGCCCGGAGTGCTGGCCACATGCCGGTAATGCGGTTCAATCGGAAATAGGAGGAAGAGGCGAATGATGATGCGCAGGGAGGGATCAACATCGTTGGTGCGCCAGTAACTGAGAACCTCGCCCGGCCGCATGGGATACAGCTTTCGACCCTCGCCATCCCATTCCACCATGTCGGCAACCACGCTGCCGTTCGGTCCATCGATCAGATCAATCCGGTCCGGAGCCAAGTCCATGCGAATTCGACCCAGAGCCGCGGCGTCCAACCCGCTGAACGTCACGAAACTTCCTATCCGGACCGTTTCCTCATAAATGCGGTCGCCGTAATCCCACATAACGCGGGCCGGCCGGATCAAATCGAAAACCTCAATGCCGCGATAGACCTTTCCGCCTACGGAGAAACTGCCCAGCGATGACAACGGACCCGAGGAAGGAAACACCACGCCGTCTCCGCCAATCCAGCCGCGCACTTGCTGCGTTCCCTCCGATGCCACCGTGAGAATTCGTATTGAACTGTGTTCATCAAAGTAGAACGTGCCCGCCCCCACCTGATTCTGTTGCGGCGGCAAGCCCAGATTCAACCGCTGCGCCGGGTCGGCCACGACCTCGATGAGGGGAAGGCCAATGGAAGCGGGACCCGTCGTGCTGACCTGGATGCCATTCTGTTTGATCAGGACCCAGGTTACCTTCGCCGGTCCTTCCATGGTGAAGGGAGCCACCTTGTGGCGTTGCTCGACAGTGGGGAACGGAAAGAAATCTTCCTGTGCGAAATTGCTCGGCGCCACATTGGTGTTCGGGGGGCCGGAAGCATGATAGCCCACCACCAAATAGCGGATCGAGCCGCCAGCGGCTTCAATACCGGAGATCACACCGTCGATCTCCGGAGCGGCCTGCTCGCCCCGGCCCAGCCAATGCTTCTGCACCGTCGGATCCGGCCGTCCCGACGCCGGAGAAGCAAGCTCGCCGAGCACCGTCCCTCGCGTGCCCGCCAAATCGAGATCAATCGTAAGCGCGTATTCCGTAACCCAGTTAAAAGTCACCGTCAGATCGCTCTGCAGCAGGGCGCTATAGACGAACTGCCCGTCGTCCGTGATTGTGCCATCGCTCAACGTGTACCCTGTGGGCTTAAAGCGGATCTCCGCGATATTCCTGATGGTCTCTCGCGTGGGGTCGTTCAGTTCCGCGCCGTTGATGTCCTGGTAAATGGCTTCGGGCACCGACACAGTGATCTGCGATCCTTTGATCCGGGGCTCGGTGCGCGGCAGCGCCGGCGTGCCCCCAAAAGGCCGGATCTGCGTGCGGCTCACGCCGTACTGAGAGATTACAGTCAGATCCACTCTCAGCGTGAAGCTGCCGTCCGGCTCGAAGACCACCAGGAAGCCCTGTCCTCCCACCACGCTCTCCAGCAACCCCGGATTCCCATAGGTCAGGGAGCCGTTCCCCGTGAACTCACCCGTGACCACGAGCCGTTGAATGGTCTCGTTCCAGGTTGCCGTTGTGTCGATGACTCCCGTCGTGAAATTGGGCGCGGCCGCTTTCTCCGTCTGGACCCAGACATATTCCATGTTCGAGTTCAGCTTCGCGTAGAAGCGGCTCTCCACTGATGCGGATTTCGAAACAAAAGTCGTTCCGCCGTCCCCGTCGAAATCGGCGCTGGCGGGACCATAGGTTCCCGTCAAATACACATTGCCCACTTCGTCGGCATCAACCCGGTGACCCCGCAGATCGGAGCTTCCCTTCACCGTCGCGCGTCCCTTCATACGCAGCGCCGAATCCAACTTCACCGTCTCGATATCCTTGCCCGTGGCGGAATCGTCTCGCAAGTCCGAGATGCCGTTCCAAAAACCTGTCGCATACACCCATCCCCGAGAGTAATCGAGATGCCTGAATTCTCCGCCCGTTCCCCGCTCGTAACTCGTCAGGAAGTGAGCCCGCAAAGTCGACAAGTCAGGACTGAACTTGAAAACAAAGCCGGTGTTGCCCCCGAACGACGCCGCGGTCAAGAGGAGCTTGGTGGTACCCCCGTTGTCCGAGTAATGAAGCTTGGCCGCCTCATCGCCGCTGCGCTCGAAGGTCTCATAACGTATCGTGTGAAAGCCAGCGGACAACGATACCGTTCCGGTGTCCCGTTCCGTCTCCCCATGAAGCGCGTCGTCCGTGTAGATCAGAACATTGTCCACGTACAAGCGTTGGCCGTCGTCTGAGCTGATGTAGAAATTGCGGTTCGTGTCCTGCGGCACATAAAACGTCGTCGTCGCCACCATCACGAAATCGTTCCGGCGACCTCCGGGAAAATTGTTGCGGTAGTTGATGACCGAGGGAGACGCGCTCGCGACCACGGAACCTGTGTTGATCACGGTCTGGGCCGCGCTGAAGTTATTGACCGTAACGCCTGCCTTTTGGTATATTCTCACCGACCAAACATTCCCCAATCCCAACTCTCCAAGCTGGTTCCTTCCCGCGGCCAAGCTCCCGCCGGCATAAACATCCCCGAGTTCATCGACCACAACCGAGTTGACGGCGTCGCCGCTGGGATTGTTCCCGAATTCTTTCTCTGCAACGATCGCTCCCGAAAGGTCCGCAGCCAATCGCGCCACGAAGGCTTCGCTTCCCTTCGTCCCCCCGACATAAACCGCTCCAGTGACCGTTCCGGCCGGACTCAATGGAGAATACACGACGTCGCGCACCGAACGGCCGTCGGAGGAAACGGGAATCGCCGCGACTGTCGAGCCATCCGGGTCAATCAAGATGACCGCTCCCGCCGAGGCGATGTAGACAGCGTCCACGGGACCTACCAAGTTGGCCACGGACTGGGGCAGCTCGAACCCGATGCTCATGGCCACCGGCAGAAAGGTCGTCGCGGACGTCGTCGAGCCGCTGAGCGTCTTCTCCATCACCACTCCGCCGGCCTGGTCGATCTTCATCAAGTGCCCCTGACCATTTCTCACCCCCACGAGATAGGTGAATCCGGCGGAGTCGACCGCGGAATCCTTCACGCTGAAGGCCCCTAGGCCTTCAACGAAGGACGTCTCCGCCCGGATCCACGAAAGGCTCGCCGCCAGAGCGGCTATGCAGACGGCGGCCGCACATGCAGCCCGCCGGTTGGCGAAATCTCCTGTATTCATGCTTGGAAAATCTCGTGACCGCGCTCGGCGGAATCGTCAGTCGTTGACGTTGAGGGTGGCGTCCCGGCTGATCCGGTCGAGGACAAAGAATCCCCTGGTCCGGAGCCCAAATTCGCCGGCTTGCCCCAACGGTTTGTGCAAGCCCACCACCTCCTCCTCATAAATTCCCGTCAGGCGATCTACGCCGCGTTCCGTAGTATCGAAATCGTCGCCGCCCTCCGGTTCGGCGACTGTCAGACGAAGGCTTCGGGCGATATCAAAACCTCCCCGGTGGGAGGGATGCCTCCGGTGCCGGAACGGATTGGTTGGATGATAGGCCCCCAAAAAAATGTTTCCTTGCAAGACGCCGCCCTTGACCAGTTCCCCGTTCAACGGAAGCTCGTTCAAGGAGGTTCCGTCCGCCATCTGAGACAACGTTTGAAGGCCGATCAATACTTCCGATCGCACCGCGTTGGTCAGGGCGATATTGCGCAAACCCTCCGCATACTTCGCCACAGCAGCGGCCGCCGCCGCCTCAGCCGCCGCGACCGGAGATCCTTGAAACGAGGCTCCGCCCACAAAGGCTTCCAACGAAGGCGACAACGTCAAATCGCCCGCGCCGCTCACCGCCGTTTGCGCCGCCGCCAATGCGTCCGCATGGGCTTGGGTGGGGTTGGTCGCGGAAGCCGCCGCAGCAGTAGCCGCCGCCGTCGCCACAGAACCCACTACATCGCGGGATTGAGGATCGCCAAACTCGAACGCTGCGCTCGCAAACCGTCTGGCCAGCGCGTACTGTGGATAAAGCTGCGGGTCCGTCAGCAACTGCTCGTCCACGGTCAGCGGGTCGGCATCCGAGTCCACAATGGCGACGCTCTTCAAAAGAAGTACCGCGCCGCCGGCGTCCACATGCAAAAGCAGGGGTATCTGGAGTTGATCGGCCGTCGGAGTTGTCACCTGCGGCGGAGTCTGCACCCGCACGTTGTTTGCGTCCACGGCGCTGACCACCTCGTTGACTTCGTTCAGTACCACATGGCCCGCCCAAAGTCCCTCCGACAAATGCGCCTGGCTCGCTGCTGGAATCAGCAAGCCGGCCATCACGGCCCAATGCCCCCGCCAGAGCGCTCTTCGAACATTCGACATACTTGTCATCGGTATCAAAATCGTTATGGAGCCTCGCCCCGCTTCATCGCCTAGCCTTCCGCTTCTGCATACAAGGCCACCCAGTATTCCGTGCCAGCGTCCGAACGGATCCGAAGAAGGCCCGAGGAGCCCTGAGCAATGTCCGCGTTCGCCCGGATTCGCAGCGTCACCGCTCCTTCCACGCCTGCCTCCATCACGGGCATGCTGTAGACCTCCGGCAGCGGAGTCGTGAAGCTTTGGACTTCCTGTTCCAGCACCCCGCGAAAAACGAAGTCCAACGGCATTCCTCCCGTGCCTTCCCTCTGGATCGTCAATTTCGCCGGGTTCGGCGAACGGTTGCTCAAGATCAACCTTCCGTTGTATCGGCCGGGACCATAGCGCAAATGATCCCAAAATTGGAGCCGCACCTCGCTCGGCCCTTGGTAATTCGACCCTCCACTACTATAAATCCAATAGGCCTCACCGCGGCGCATTGGCGTCATGTCGGGATTGTCGACTTTGCGCCACCGGCCGTCCACCAACCGGAATGCCGGTCTTCCCTCATGCGCAGGAATCCCTCGGAAATACTCGCCAAAAGTCGGAGCCGCGGCCGAATTCACGGGAAAACCGACCAAGTTGTAGCTGTCCGACTTCCAAATAATGCGCTTGAGAAACACTTGCCCCGTGACCCGCCAGACGAAGTTCTCACGGCTATGCAGCAGAAAGGCATTGTGGGAGTGCAGGGCGTGCAGCCCTGAAAGAAAACTCTCCTCGCGTTCCGGCCCATACCAGACTGACCAACCGTCGTCGTTGGCCAATATTTTCTGCGGATCGGTGGCGAACTGCCCTCTGCGCTCCGTCGTGGTGTATTGAGCCGCAACATCGATCGGCGTCTCTGCAAACAGCCGCGACGGCGCGGTATCCAACGGTTCCACCTCCAAAAACACCGCATTCCAACCCTGCTTCAGTTCCAGCGTCTGCGTCCGCTGCGGGTAGTTTGGAGCCCCCAAGAGCGCTCCGGGTCCAGTCCAAATCAAAATGCCAACCAGCCCTGCCCAACTCGAGCAGCTTGACCGGCGGAAAACCCTTCGATTGAGATTCGACTTCTTCATCTTAATCCATTCGGGCACGATTCATCACACCTTTCTCCCATCCATCCCCCTCCATCAGCACGTCGCGCTGAATGGAGGAACCCCCCACCGCGCCGACAATCTTATCACCGAAGGTTCCCCCATCTGATATCAGAATATTTCCAACGATCGTGCTCCCCTGCCCTCCTTTTCTTGAGAGAACGGAGCTTCTATCAGTCCGCATCGGATGCGGTCAATGGAAATTCGCAAAAATCTTTCATCGGGACTCCAAGGACTTTGCCTCCGGTCAACGATTCCAGAATCGGCCCTCATCGGCGGGCGCTCCTTCGGCACATCTCCACTCCACTTACTAAGAAAGTTCGTCTGAATTCGTCTCTCCCTTAAATCTGGCTTTCTCCTTGCGGCACTCGGGCCGTAGTCGCCGGGATCCTTCTTTTCAACCCACTGTTATGTTACAAAGTCCTATGAAAGCGTTGCTTCCCTCGCTGGTTCTCTTCCTTCAAACCGCGCTCCTGATGCCTCCCCGAGCCTCTGCTCAGAACGAGATCGGCTATGTGGAACGTTTCGCGTTGGCCGGAGACCGCGACTCTATCCTCCAGGAACTCATCCCCGGCGCCGAAGACTATTATTACTTCCACGCCCTGCACTTTCAGGTTCAGGGCCGCTGCGCCGAGTTCGACGCCATCCTTGAGCAGTGGCGGAAACGCTTCCCGGATTCCGGCCGGTTCAAACCTTTCGAGGACCGCCAGGCCCTCATCGATTACTCCTCTGATCCGGCCAAAACCCTCGACTATCTCAAGCGCGAACTCGGCCTCTCGTTCGACCATCAACGCGAGCAAAAACCCGGGGAACGCGCCCTGCCCAGCCGCCTGGATCCCGCCGAAGTCTCGAGAGAGGCCTTTCTGCGCCGGGCCACCGCGGGCCGCGAAGACCTCGGTCAACTCGAAGACTCCGCCCTCAACCCTTACCTGCGCTCTGGAGCCCAGCTCTCCCCCGCTCAACTGCGCGAAGTCCTCCAGCGCGTCTCCCGCCCCGGCTTTCCCAGGCTCACCGAGCTGGTGTTGGCCGAACTGGCTCTGCCGGAAAGCGGCGGATTCGGTTCCTTGCCCATCCATCAGGCCCTCTTGCGCGATCAGCTCGACGCCCTGGCCGAATCCCGCCTCGATCTGCTCGCCAATCCCTCTTTCGTCCATCTCTTCTTGAGCCGGCTGGCGCCCAACGACGATGTCGCGCTTTCCTCTTCGCCCGCCATCCGCCTGGCTTACTTCGAAGCTCTGCACGCGTTCACCGCCACGCTCCAACCCTCCTTCAATCTGCTCAA
>DATKCT010000198.1:0-12961 GCA_035513055.1 Verrucomicrobiales bacterium
AGGGGAAGCCTCCGGCTTCTCCCGGGGCTCTGCAGGCTCCTTCCTTCGAAGGGGAGCCTCCGGCTTCTCCCGAGGCGCTGAAAGCTCCTTCCATTGAAGTTTGGGGCCACGTCCCGTCGCAAATGTAAGAATTCCAGGGGCAGGCGGGAAGTCAGCTCTTGCATGTCAACAAAGCCCGAGGCGGGTTGCCAGATGAAGTTGACCCTGGGCGGAAGCCAAGTCCGCTTGGTGTGGCGACACCCACTCGCAATGAGAATCGAGACCGAGCAGACGCACGGCGAGACGATAAGAGGGCGCCAGTGCCGGACCGGCGGCGATGAGAAGAGGAAGGGTCGCGGGCGTTCCGGTCATGCGATGGAGACGCAGGGAGGAGAGTTCGGCTCCGATGAGAATCCCGTCGAGGCGGGCGCGTCCTTGGCCGGGAGAAGCCCCGTCGAGGAGAGCGGCGGTCCGGACCTGAAAAAGCACGTGGGTGAGAGGTCCATTCGCGCCGAGATGCAGTCCGCTGGCGAAAGCCTCGGCCTCGAGGGGATCGGCGAGTTGCGGAGGACCGGGCCGGACGGAATACCGAAGGATGCCGTGGCTTGCGAGTAGGGAGAAGAGTTCGCCGGTGAGAAAGGTCCGGAATCCTCGCAACTCGCCTTCAGCGACATACAGGTGTTTGCTGTGGGTGCCGGGCAGAACCAGCAAGAGTTCCCGGTCTAGGCGTCCGGCGAGCAAGCCGATGGCTTCGGTCTCTTCGCCGCGCAGAACGTCATCCTCGGACCGGACGCCGGAGATGAGGGTGATGCCGATAGGGGGATCCAGTGGGAGTGGCGCCAAGGAGAGGGCGATCACGGCTCCGCCATCCAGTGGAAAAGGGAGGGCGGCGTAAGGCAGCTCCCGCCAACCGATCGACGAGGCGGCCATCCCGGAGATGAGGACCTGGGACGGGACCGGTCCGGGGGGAGCGTCCCGCAGAATTCGGGAGATGGCATCGAGCAGAATCTCTTGGAAAGCCGCCTCGCCGCGTCTGCTCAACCCGGCGACGCCGGCATCAGAGGTGAACTCGCCGAGGACTGAAACGCTGCCGGTTTCGAGAAGGCGGAGGCGGAAGCGGGAGGTTCCCCAATCGCAGCAGAGGATTCGGGCCTCCATGGCTGACGAAGCCTGTGGCGCGCGGCCGGGTCAGAGGCGTTTGATCTGCACGTTGCGCATGCGGACGGGGTCGCTGTGTCCGGCGAAGCCCACGAAACCCGATCTGCGCTCGACGCCTTTGGGGATCCGGCCTTCATGATTCGAGAGATCGATGGCGGCCACGTCGGAATCCACGATCTTGGAGCCGTTCAGGATAACTTGGATGCGGGATCCGCGGCAGACGATCTCCTGAAAGTTCCACTCGCCGACGGGCCGGAGGAAACCGCGGTGTGCGGGGACGAGACCGTAGATGGATCCGTGGAATTGATAGGGTTGGAGACCGGCGTATTTGGCGGCGGTATCGTCGAGGATTTGGATCTCGAAAGCTTCCCAGGCGGGGTCGCCTTCCAGAGGAGCGCGAATAGCGATGCCGTTGTTGCCGCCGGGCGGTAGTTGAAACTCAAAGCGGAAGATAAAATCCGCGTACTCGTCCGAGGCGTAGAGAGTTCCCCCTTTTCCGGCTTTGCAGACGATGGCTCCATCGACGGCTTCATAGCTGTCCCGGGCCCCCTGCCATCCTTCGAGCGTTTCCCCGTCGAAGAGGCTCGTGAAACCGTCAGCTTCCTTTTCGGCGAGAGCGGCATTGGCTTCCTCGGCGGGGATTTCGCGGATGAAGATATTGCGCCAGCGGATTTCGCCGCCATGGGTTTGCAACTGGATGGGTCCCTCGGGGAAGGCGGGAATGGCGCGGTCGAAATAGTTTTCCAGGATGGCGTCATCGACAATCCTTTCGCCGTTGAGGTGGATGGTGACGCGTTCGCCGATCATTCGGATCCGAAAGACGTTCCACTCGCCCAGAGGGCGGTCCATGTGTTTGGAAGGATCCTTGCCGGGGGCGCCAGGACTGTTGTTCCAGAGGCCGCCGGAGCCCTTGCCGGCGCCGATTTCCCATTTACCGCCGGCCTCGGTCGTGTCCCAGATTTGGACCTGGGGAATTCCGCGAAGGTAGATGCCGCTGTCGGCGCCGGGGACAGTGCGGTAATCGATGAGGAGTTCGAAATCGCGAAAGTTCTTCTTGGTGGTGAGATAGAGGCCGTGGCCGTCGTTCACGAGTTCGCCATCTTCAACGGTCCAGTGGGTCCGGACGTCGGCCATGGTCGATTCATGGTGAGCGGCGAGTTCTTCGGGGGAGAGGGCGAAAAGTTTGCGAGGATCCTCCGTGCCGTGACCAAACCAGCCTTCGAGATCGCGGCCATTGAAAAGGGCGGTGAAGCCCGGCGGGGGCTCGGATTCCACGGACTGGGCGACTAGGCTGCTGCCGGCAAACAGGGTCAAAAGGAACCATGGGGCTTTCATCGGAGAGAATTGGGGTGAGAAATGGGGGCTAGGATCGGCCGGAGAAGGGGGATGGTCGCCGGGCGGCTGGGGCAAGTCAAGAAATGGCCCTCTGTGGTTTGGCTTGCGTCTGCGCGACCCCAAGAAAACCGGCCGATGCTGTACCCTGAAATAGACACTGGGATCAGACCCGAAGATCCGATCCCAGTGCTGTTCAGGGAGGGGATTGCGCTACTAAGTGCGCATATGAGCCGTCATATTTGCCTAGTCAGCGAAAAAGGTCAAGGATTTCTGTAAGAAAACGGTCTTTTTCTCGAATGAATCCGTGAAAGTGGATGCCGGAGGGACTTTCTTTTTCTCCGGAAAGCGCGTTGAATGCGTCGATGGACGAGCGTCGTGAAGGGTTGAAGGGGCGCAGGACGTGGAGAAAGGAAGGTTTCGAGCAAGAGGGAAGGAGGAATCGCAGGACCGGAGACGGCGCCCGCTGCCGGGCCGGGACGTCCTGGCTTCTGGGGGTCGCGATCTTGATTGCGTCGCCGCTGGGAGCTGTCACGGCAGCGGACGAGCCCGGTTGGGTTTCTGTGGACGTGCCGAAAGCGTGGGAACAAGGGGGCGGGGGCGCGCCGCGACGCGGATTTGTCTGGTATCGCTGCCGGTTTCAGGCGCCGGAGTCTTGGAGTGAAGGGCCGGTCGAGCTGTTCCTCGAAGGACTCGACGACGCCCGGGAGATCTACGTCAACGGCCGGTTGACCGGACGCTTGGGAGAGATGCCGCCTGCGTATCGCAGCGGTCTTGGCGATCTCGACCGGCATGGGGTCGCAGGAGAGTCCTTGAGATTCGGGGAGATCAATGAACTGGCGGTGCGGGTCTACCGCAACGACAGCCGGGAGGGATTGAGCGTCGGGGCGCCGGTGCTGATGGGGGGAAAAGAGGCGCTTTCGCTTGCGGGCCGCTGGCGGCAGCGGGTGGGCGACGGAGCAGACTGGGCGACGGATGCGCAAGCGTGGACGGAGCAAGAGGACGCTGTGTTTTTCGAAATCAGCGCGAGAGCGGACGCTGAATCGGGATTGAAGCGCTTGCGCGAGGGAGATGGAGCGCGAACCCCGGAGGAATCGTGGAGACTGTTGCGACCGGCGGAGGGGCTGGCGGTGGATTTGGTGCTTTCCGAGCCGGAGATCGCCCAGCCGCTGGCCATCCGGTTTGACGGTCGCGGGCGTATGTGGGTGGCCGAGTACCGCCAGTATCCGCATCCCGCCGGCTTGCGGATGGTGAGCCGGGACGCCTACTTGCGAACCGTTTACGACCGGATGCCGCCGCCGCCCCCGCACGCGGAGGACTCGCCATTTCGTGGCAACGACCGGATCAGCATTCACGAGGACGCTGATGGCGACGGGATCTACGAGTCGCACCGGGTGTTTGTCGAGGGTCTGAATCTGGCCACGTCGTTCGCCATTGGCGGCGGAGGCGTGTGGGTGTTGAACCCGCCTTATCTGCTCTTTTACGCGGACAGGGATGGAGACGACTTGGCGGACGGCGATCCCGAGGTACGACTCGAGGGTTTCGGAATCGAGGACACCCACTCGGTGGTGAACAGTCTGCGGTGGGGTCCCGACGGCTGGCTCTATGCGGCGCAGGGCAGCACGGTCACCGCAAATGTGCGGGCGCCTGGGTCTGCGCAAGAGGGGATGAAGTCGATGGGTCAGTTGATCTGGCGTTATCATCCGGAAAAACGGCGCTACGAGGTGTTCGCCGAGGGCGGAGGCAACGCCTTTGGCGTCGAGTTCGATGCGCACGGGCGTTTGTTTTCCGGTCACAACGGCGGAAACACGCGGGGATTTCATTATGTGCCGGGGGCGTATCTGCAAAAGGGATTCGGGAAACACGGGGAACTGTCGAATCCTTATGCATTTGGCTATTTCGGTCCGATGGAGCATCACGAGGCGACGCGTTTTACGCACACCTTTGTGGTGTACGAGGAGGGGAGATTGCCTGGGGCCTACGAAGGCCGGTTGTTTGGTGTGGAGCCGTTGCAGGGCCGGGTTGTGATCGCGGAACGGACGGCGCGGGGCTCGACCTTCAGCACGCGTGACCTCGGCTATGCTTTGGAGTCAGAGGATCCGTGGTTTCGGCCGGTCGAGATTCAACCGGGACCGGATGGAGCGTTGTATGTGGCGGACTTCTATGAGCAGCGCATCGATCACGGAAGCCATTATCAGGGGAGGGTGGATGCGGGCAGCGGACGGATTTACCGGCTCCGGAGCCGGGACGCGGCTCTGGGCGGAGGACCGGCGACGAATTTGGAGGCGTTGTCCGGAGAAGAGTTGGCCAGCCGGCTGAAGTCGCCGCAACGCTGGATGCGCCAGGCGGCGCTCGCGGTTCTGGGAGACCGCCGCGAGCCGGGAATGGCGGCAAAGCTTCGGGAGCGCCTGCGGGAGGAAACGGGAGCAGCGGCGCTCGAGTTCTTGTGGGCGCTGTATCGAAGCGGGGGGTTTGAGGAGGAAGACGTGTTCGCAGGTCTCGCACATGTGAGCGCCGATGTCCGCCTGTGGACGGCGCGGCTCGCCTGCGACCGCGATGAGGAAATGCTGCCGGAGATCATCGAGGCTCTCGGGAAACTGTGCGAGCGAGAACCGGAGGTGGAAGTTCGGATGCAGCTCGCGTGTTGCGCGGCTCGTCTGAATTCGGCGGCCGCTTTGCGGCTGGTTCGCGCGCTGGCGGACCGGGCCGAAGACGCCGCCGACCCGTACATTCCCCTGTTGCTGTGGTGGGCGGTGGAATCTGCCCTTCGCCGGGATCTAGCGGGGACGTTGGAGGCGGTGCAGACGCAGGAATTTCAGAGTGGGGCCCTGTTTTCCGAAACGCTGGCGCCGCGTGTGATTCGGCGTTTCGCCGAAGAGGGCGGGCGCGAGAATTTCTCGCGCTGTTTGGCGCTCATCGCAACCGCGGTGAATGTCGAGATCGAAGCGAGCATGATCGGCGCATTGGAGACGGCAACGGCGGGCCGGTCCGAATCCGAAGTTCCGGAGGAAGTGTGGGCGCTGCTGGCGAAGCGGGGGGGGACGAGTCTGGCGGCGCGCTTGCGCCGGGGAGAGAGAGAGGCCGTTGAGGAAGCGTTGCGGAGGGTGGGCGAGGAATCGGTTCCGGGCGAGGAACGAACCGGCCTGATCGATTCGTTAGGGCGCTTGCGGGAAGGGGCCGCTGTGCCGGTGCTGTTGGCCGTGGTCGAAGGAAGCGGCGACGATGGGGTGCGGCGGGCCGCGTTGCAAGCCTTAGGCAGTTTTGACGCCCCGGCGATTCCGGCGTCCGTGCTTCCTCGCTTGGGAAGTTTCCCAGAGACATTGCGCGAGTCCGCGGCGCTTCTGCTGGCCAGCCGGGGGATCTGGGCGGAGGAACTCGCGGAAGCTTTGCAAAAAGGCGAGGTTGCGTCTTCTCACGTGCCGGTTGCGGCTGCCCGGCGTCTTGCTCTGGCTCTTTCCGGTGAGAGCCGGGAGCGGGTGTCTGGACTTTGGGAAGAACTTTCGAAGTCGCCGGCGGGCGAACCCGATTGGAATGAAGTGGAACGTCTGGAAGGCGTGGTCGGCGGAGGCACCGGAAATCCCTATCGGGGCCGGGAACTTTACCGGGAACGCTGCGCCGCTTGCCACCGGCTTTTCGCCGAGGGGGGCGAGATCGGACCTGAGTTGACTTCGTATCAAAGGAGAGATCTGCGGGCTTTGTTACTCAATCTGGTCCATCCCAGTGGAGAGATCCGGGAAGGCTACGAGAGTATGGTGTTGACCACGGGGGACGGGCGGGTGTTGACCGGATTCCTGCTGGATCAAGACGCCCGCTCGGTGGTGCTTCGCGGTCCGGACGGGCAGACTCTTGGGGTGGAACGTGCCGAGATTGTGTCGCTGGAGGCCGTGCCGGTTTCGCTGATGCCGGAAGGGCTGCTGCGGGGGCTGATCGACCAAGAGATCCGGGACTTCATGGCCTACCTCCGGAGTGGTCAGCCCTTGCCAGATCCGTGACCACGGACTCCGGGACCAGTCCCATTTGGCGTTGCGCGGCAGGATCGCTCACCTACAGTGCCGCGTTTCCTATCTCATGAATCTCGCCATTTTTCGTGCCTGCGCTGGATGGACTGCGGCTTTTCTGATGTGGTCTGCATCCGGGATCTCTTTAGAGGCGCAGGAAGCACCTCTTCCACCTGAGCCGGAGGCCGCGGCGGAATTGGCGCCAGATCTCCCGGCGCCTCCGGACGCTTCGGCGGCCCCGCCAGCTCCGGCTGCTCCGGCGGGACCTCCGAACACCAGCCGGGATCTTTACGACGGCATCGTGTTGATCGAGGCGGCGAATCTGCAACCCGATTACATCAACCCATGGAACGCCGGCGCTCAGGGGGGAGGGAGCGGGACCGGATTCTTGGTAGGTCCCAACCGCTTTCTCACCAACGCCCACGTGGTGAGCAATCAGATCCAATTGTTGATCCGCAAATACGGCGACGCGGATAAGTACGCCGCGCGCATCCTGCACATCGCTCACGATTGCGATTTGGCCCTGCTCGAACTCGAGGATCCCTCGGCTTTCGAGGAAACGACACCGCTATCGATCGGCGGGGTGCCCACTTTGGAGAGCACAGTGACGGTCATTGGTTATCCGATCGGCGGCAAACGGCTTTCGACGACGCGCGGCGTGGTGTCCCGGATCGATTTTCAGCCCTACAGCCACAGCGGCGCGGATCTTCATTTGGCCATCCAAATCGACGCGGCCATCAACCCCGGGAACAGCGGGGGTCCCGTGGTTCAGGACGGGAAAGTGGTGGGCGTGGCTTTTCAAGGCATCTTAGGGGCCCAGAGCGTGGGTTACATGATTCCGACCCCGGTGATCCGCCGGTTTCTCACGGATGTCGAGGACGGGCATTATGACCGCTACGTCGATCTGTCCGTGGGCACTTTCGAACTGATCAACCCCGCCTATCGCGCCGCGCTGGGGCTGCCTAACGACGGCTTTGGGACGCTGGTGACGACGGTCACTCGCGGCGGGTCCTGCGATGGCGTTCTGCAAGAAGGGGACGTTTTGCTGGCTATCGATGGCCGGCCGGTTGCGGCCAACGGTTATGTCGAGATGGAGGGAGAAGTGGTGGACATGAACGAGATCGTGGAACGAAAGTTCAAGGGGGACCGGGTGACCATGACGGTGTGGCGGGACCGGGCTACGGTCGAGTCTGAGGTGGAGTTGAAGGCGTTCGATCCCTACGTGATGCAGGCGAATCAGTACGATGTGAAGCCCCGCTTCGTGTTTTTCGCCGGTCTCGTGTTTCAGCCGCTCGACCGAAACCTCATGGGCGCGCACAAGATCCAGAACTTGGAGGCCCGTTACGCCTTCGCTTACTACGTGCAGGAAGACCTGTTCTTGGAAAAACCCGACGTGGTGGTGTTGACTTCGATTCTGCCCGACGCCATCAACTCGAATTACGGCGGTTTTGCCCAAACCGTGGTGAGCCGGATCAACGGGACGCAAATCCGGCGGATCGAGGATGTCTACGAAGCCCTTCATCCGGAGCAACCGCCGGAGTATTTCATCATCGAATGTGAAGGACACGGCATGCCCATCGTCATGGAGGGTTCGCGGGTGCAGGAGGCGCACGAGCGGGTGATGAAGACCTACCGGGTGGGCACGGACCACTACCTGGGCGACAAGCAGGATCAGGAGAAGGAAACGCCCGGGACGGAGGAGGAGAAGCCCGTAGAGGTGTTGGAAGCGGCGCAAACCTCAGGAGGAGCCAGCCAGCAATGAAGCAGCGCAGTGTGAATTACAGAACTTGGTTCGGGGCCGCCGCGGGACTGTGGTCGCTTGGGCTTGGGGTCATGCCCTCCGGCGCTCAAGAGGAAGCCGTCGAGAGCGTTGAGAGCGTAGAGGAGGAAAGGGCGGGGGTGATCGAGAGCGGCGTTCTGGGTGGGTTTGCAGGGGCCGTCCTCGGCGGCGACTCTGGCTCGTTGCCGGACGAAGGCGCGGTGGACGCGAGCACTTCTCTGCTTCGGGTCAACGTGACGGCCCAGCGCTACAATTTCTATCAGCCCTGGGAAAAAGGGAATCCGGGGTCACGGCGCGGATTGGGCGCGCTCCTAGAGAATGGGCGCATTCTGGTGACGGCTCAACTCGTGTCCGACGCGACTTTTATTCAGTTAGAGCTTCCGGCGACCGGCGAACAGGTTTCGGCCAAGGTGGAAGGATTGGATTACGAGGCGAACCTGGCCTTGCTCGGTGTGGCGGAGGATCGCCCGGCATTCCTAGAAGGGTTGATCCCGCTGCGCTTGGCGGAAGGCATCCGAACCGGGGACAGCGTCGACGTCTGGCAGATCGAGGACAACGGAACGCCGGTGACGACGAAGGCCGAGGTCGTGGACATCGACGTGGGTCCCTACTTTCTGCCGGACGTGTTCTTTTTGACCTACGAACTGCGCGGTTCTTTGCAGTACCGGGCCAACAGCTTCACCCTTCCAGTCGTGCGAGAGGGGAAACTGGCGGGGATCCTTTTGACTTACAGCGCCGAACAGCAGGCTTCACGGGTAATCCCGGCGCCGATCATCGCGCGATTCCTCGAAGATTTGGCGGATGGAGACTATGCTGGGTTCCCGACGTTTGGGATCCGCTATGAGCCGAGCACGGAGGAACAATTGCGAAGTTATTTGGGACTGGCACGGGGCCAGGGCGGTGTGTATGTGAGCGATGTGAGTCCCGAGAGCACGGCTTTTCGAGCGGGTCTGCAAGTGGGGGACGTGATCTTGAAAATGGATGGCCACGAAGTGGACGCGCGCGGCAATTACCGGGACGAGGAATTCGGACTCATGAATTTCAGTCACTTGGTGCGTGGAGGAGCCTGTGCCGGGCAAGACATGGACATCGAGATTGTCCGGAACGGCGAGGTGATGGAACTGAAAGCGACGTTGGAACGGAAAAGACCCGAGGATTACCTGATCGACCCTTATTTGTTCGACCGGGCGCCGCGCTACCTGGTCATGGGAGGCATGGTTTTCCAGGAGTTGACTCGTCCTTATCTCGAGATTTTCGGGAATCAATGGCAAGAACGCGCCCCGTTGAAGCTGTTGAAGGCCATGCAGGATCCGGCTTCCTACGAAGCTCAGGGCCGGGAGAAGCTGGTGTTTCTGAGCCGCGTCATCCGGACGCCGGCCACGGTAGGTTACGAGTCCTTGGGACACATCGTCGTGAAGAAAGTCAACGGCCGGGAGATTCCCTCTCTGGCCGCATTGGACGCAGCCTTCCAACAGCCGGAGAACGGCTTGCACCGGATCGAGTTCGAGGAAGCGCCCAAGGTCATCTATCTCGATGCGCAGGCCGCGGAATATTGGAACGGGCAGATTCAGCAAGCGTTCCGGATTCAGGATCTGCGGCAGTTGCAATGACCTGTGAGGGCGCCAATCGCGGGTTGAGCCGGCGATCTCTGGGGAAAGCAGGCCCGCCGGCTGAGGCCTGGCAGCGGCTCAGAACAGGTTAAAGAAGCTAGCGGCGGTCGAAAAGGGTATGAATCGACTCGGGGAGATTCTGGCGCATAAGGAGGAGGAGATCCGGCTCCTCTTGCCGCGCGAGGATAAACTCCGGCATGCAGCGGCAGAGAGAAACGATTTCCGTTCTCTGGAATCGGCGTTGCGGGGGACGGATGATGGATTAGCGGTGATTGCGGAAGTCAAAAAGGCTTCTCCATCGGCGGGAGTCATTGCTGAGGAATTCGATCCCGTGGCGACGGCGATGGCCTACGCGGCAGGAGGCGCAGCGGGGATCTCGGTGCTGACCGACGAACGCTTTTTTCAAGGAAGCTTGGCCTATGTGAGCCAGGTCCGGGCAGCAGTCGGATTGCCGGTGTTGCGCAAGGATTTTCTGCTGCACGAAGCGCAGATCTATGAATCGGTGGTGGCCGGAGCAGATGCGATCTTGTTGATTGTGGCGGCGCTGCCGCAGGATCGATTGATCCGCCTCCTCGAGTTGGCTCATTCCTATCAGCTCGAGGTGCTCGTGGAAGTGCACGACGTTGTAGAATTGGACCGGGCCTTGGAGACCGAGGCGCGGATGATTGGGATCAACAACCGGAATCTCCAAACCTTCGAGGTCGATTTGCAGACGACCCGGCGTTTGAGCGGCGGGGTGGACGAGGGATTGCTTTTGATCAGCGAAAGCGGCATCGGCACGGAGGAGGACGCCGATATCGTGCGGACCTGGGGCGCCGACGCCATTCTGGTGGGAGAAGCCCTCATGCGCAGCGGCGACGCGTCGGGCGCCTTGGCGGCCCTGCGCCGGGCCGGAAGCCGGGCCGCGGCGATGTAGCCGGACGATTCGGAGGACCGTTCGTGCGGGCTGGCAGTAAAGGATTCGCAGCGCCTCGCGACGATACGGCAAGAGAAACGCCGGCTAGGGGTTGGGGCTCGCGCTGACTCGGCGCGAATCGCTGTGGAAACCGGGCCAAGCCGGCACTCGAAAATCCTTGTTCCGCGCTTGCATGGGGCCGGGGACGATTCTACATGTTCTCACCATCCTACCCCGTGGTGTAATGGTAACACAGCTGATTTTGATTCAGCCATTCAAGGTTCGAGTCCTTGCGGGGTAGCTTTTTCGCAGTCATCGACTTACGCAAGAGGAGCTACCTGACGCCAAAAAACCGCTGCCCCTAAGCTGCCCTTACCGGGAGGAATTGCCTCTCGAAATTCCGTCGGCCGCACCAGCGCCAGCAACCGCCCCGGCGACCTTGCGCGGCTCCCGCGCGAACGAGAAAGCCCGACGTTCCACCACGTCCGTGCTAGCCGTGACTACCGGGACGTAGCGCACTTCAAACGAGGGACGCCAAGACCGCCTTCGGAATAATCCGGCCTTAGTCGCGGCGCGCTCCGCGGCGACAGTAAGGGGGGAAAACCGGTGGACCGATTTGTGTGTAGACAACGACGCTTACAGGCCTGGCCCCCATGTTGTCACGATACCTGCTGGCAGAGACGTCGTGCGACGTGCGGGAGGGAGATTACCTTCGGGGGACTGGCAACCGGTCTAAACTGTGCCCCCGCTGTGGCTTCTACCAGCTACCAGGTCCTCGCGCCCCTCTCGAGCTTAGTTTGCAAGTTCTACGACCCTCCACCGTGCCAGGCCCGGAGAGAACTTGACCAGTTGCCACGGCTAAGCTAGTTGGCGTAACCCTTCTCGCTTGCTTCTCCCTCCCTCTGTTGCTTCCGCCATGGCCGAACCGTGTCACTTGACGAATGCGCCGATAACGGAAGCGGTGGTCGATTTGCGTGTTCACCCATATGAGAATTTTGAGCCTCCCCGGACATCTCCGATCGCTGATTATCTCGATGTCCAACCGATCACTCACCATGAAATCGCTCTTGATACCCGCCAGATCGTAGATCACGGAAGGATCGGCTCAAAGTTCACCTCCGCGGATGAGCGGCGGATAGTGCAGATCCGAAAGGACGGGCTAACATTTAGCCGCCTCGAACCATACACCGACTGGAGCGATGTTTGGAGGTCTGCGGCGGAGTGGATACAGTTCTACCTAGAACACCGGAAGCGCGTCGAGATTCGCCGCATCGCGTTACGATACATCAACAGGCTCGCGCTTCCGATCAAGGACTACGAGGTGGACGTGAAACAGTTTCTGACCGCTCCACCGGAGCCTCCGCCCGAACTGAAGTATCCGGTTGCGAGCTTTCTATCTCAAGTGAAGATCGCTGGGCACGACAACAGGCTCCAAGCCACGATTCATCAGGTGTTGCTCCCCGTTGAGCAGTCGGCATCTCCGGGGCACCGGATTGTCGTGCTCGATATCGATGCGTTCGTTGAGGAAGTGTTTCAAATCACGGCTTCAACCGAAGGTCTGGAAGGCCTGTTGCGACGTTTTCAGGCTTTACGAGCGTTCAAGAACGAGCTATTTTTCGCATTCATTACAGACCAAACCGTAGCCATGTATAAATGAGCCCACAGGCCTTATCGTGTTGGGGCGATACGAGCGCCTTTAAGAGAACGTCCGCTCTGCGATCTGATGATGTGGATAGAAGGCTCAAGGAAGTAGACCTCTCCTTCCGTTCCGCGTTTTCCCTTAACAAGCGGGCATGGGACGACTTTATCGACAGCTATCTCGAAGCTCGCTTCGAGGGTTGGGATGGAGAGGGTTCCGCCCCGGTGAGCGCCGAAGCCCGAACGCGCGCCGCGAGTTTTTTAGAGGTCTGTCTCCAGAAGTTCCCGGCCCCGCAGTGCGCAGCATCGTCAGAGGGGAGCATTTTGTTCGAATGGCGCGCTGATCCCGAGCGCCGGTTTATTGTGAGTGTAGGAGATTGTCCGCGAGTCGCATACGCCTGGGTGTTCGCTTCGGAATCGCAATATGGGACAGCGGTCTTCGAAGGAGACTTGCCGTGGGCGGTTGTGGCTGGATTAGGCCGACTGTTCTCAGTAAGATGAGTTGTTCCGGTCTCCCGCAGAGCGTCGGTGACGGAGAGTCGTTAGCGCACTTCATTCTACACAGAAGCGA
>DATKCT010000199.1:0-42905 GCA_035513055.1 Verrucomicrobiales bacterium
TGGATGTTGAAGAGCATGGTGCGGGCGGCGTTGGTGACATCGGTCACGTGCGCGCGGCCCTTCGTGAAGTTCCAGACCAGCCAACTGTCCACCGTCCCAAACGCCAGCCGGCCCCGCCGCGCCGCTGACCGGGCGCCTTTCACGTGCTTCAGGATCCAATGCAGCTTCGTGGCGGAGAAATAGGCATCGATGACCAGCCCGGTCCCGCGTTGAATCATCCCTCCCAAACCATCCCGTTTGAGTTGATCGCAGAAGTCCGACGTGCGCCGGTCCTGCCAGACAATGGCGTTGCAAAGCGGCCTGCCGGTCTCCCGATCCCAGACCAGGGTGGTCTCGCGTTGATTGGTGATGCCGATCGCGGCGATGTCCCCGGACGTGGCTCCGGCGAGTTTGACCGCGCGACGCGCCACCCGGAGTTGACTGCGCCAGATGTCCTCGGGCCGCTGTTCCACCCAGCCCGGCCGCGGATAGAACTGGCGAAACTCCTCCTGCGCCTGCGAGCGGATCGATCCCCTGCGATCGAACACTATCGCGCGGGAACTCGTGGTCCCCTGG
This sequence comes from Verrucomicrobiales bacterium, assembly GCA_035513055.1. GTDB lineage: Bacteria > Verrucomicrobiota > Verrucomicrobiia > Verrucomicrobiales > DEV007 > DATKCT01. Next base: position 556 of record DATKCT010000199.1, read on the forward strand.
TCCAGTGCGAGAATGTATTTCATGGCGGCGGCATTGGCTGGAATGGACTTACCACTCCCGCCCAAGGCCGATCAAGAACCCGCTTCCCGGCCTCGGCAACTGTCGTTCTGTGGAACGCGTGACGCCCGACGCAGACAGACTTCAGGCCGCGCCAGGAAAAGTGAAAGTCCAATGACCAACTTTTGTTACAATTGTAACAAAGTTTGGTCAGGCGACGGAGCCCGTGTTCTTCCGCCTGAAAGGCGATGATGAAGCCGTGCGATCAGTCCCCAATAACCAATTGCCAATCGCCAAGCCAGCCGCCCATCACAAATCGCAATTCAGCGTAAGCCGGCTTCCCATTCCAGCTTTCGCACCAGTGCCCACCGCTTTTCCTCCCTGGGTCCGTCCTGCGTGAAGAGCGCGAAGCGTGGCGGGTTCGAGGTCGGCGAGGCGCATTCGGCCGCCTTGTTCCAGTCGGTCTTTCCCGGCAACCGCCAGAAGCCGGTGACCTGGCTGCCATCCACCTCATACTTCAATTCCACACGGCTGGCCGGAACCTCGATCTTGGCAATCACCTTCCCCTCGCCCTTCCCCTCCCAGGCCATGACCACGTAATGCAGGCCGTCGATGTGTTCGAGAATGAGTTTCACGAAGGCGTCGTCGTGCTCATAAACCAGAAGCCCGCATTGTTCGAACTCATTGATGGCCTCCACCAATTCGACGTCGGCCACGGCGGCGGCCTTTTCCGGGAAGGGCTTCTTCGCGACCAGCAGGTTGCGGCTTCCCGAGCCGGCCCAGATCCGGTCCGGTTGGGTTCGAAACCGCAGCACCCCATCTTCAAGGCTCCATTCCGAGGGTGATTCACGGATCCATTCCCAATGAGTGTTCAATTGATCCCGATCCAGACCGGCGACACTTGCCGTGAACAGGAACAGGAACAGGAGACAGACGGAGGCCAGGATGGATTTCATGGGCGCATTCTTCAACCGGATGGCCCCCGATTCAATGGCAAAGCGGCAGGTCCGCTAGGCATCGGGTCCGGACGCCCCGGAGGAGGGAGTTATGGAATGTCCAGCGCAATTCAAGGCGCCGATTGGGTCCGGTAAAAGCGCCGGCTCTTATCCTTATTCTTCGCCTCCTCGTCCAGAAACTCCGTCGCTGCCTCGAGCTCGGTCCCTCTACCTCTACATCCAGGTTAGCAGCGCGGGATCTGCGGCAGATGCTGGAAATGGGGATCCGAAGTGCAGAGGATGAGATCATGCTGAACGACGAGGGCGGCAATCCACAGATCGTTCGTCGGAATGGCCCCACCCTTTTTCCGAAGCTGGAGGTAGAGTTGCGCATAGTGATGCGTCGTCTGTTCATCCGGCAGGAGAACGGAGGTGCGTGGGCTGTTCAGGAATCTCCGGAGATTGGCGGAATTGGTTGATTCCTGATTCCCGGCGGCAAAGCCGGCGCGGAGTTCGCCCAAGACGATTAACGGAAGAAAAAGGTGGCGGGCAGTGCGGAAAATTTGGACGCGAATGGGGTCACCCCGCATGAAGTCGCTGTAGGCGTTGGTATCCAGGGCGACGTTCATTTCCACGCTTCCTCGTCCACGCGCTCGAAGTCGGAGATGGCGCGGTCGAAGGCCGGATCTTCCTGCCACGAACCGATGAGGGCATCGAGGTCGGTGTGCTCGGCGGGCTGGGCATCGAGTTCCAGGCCACGAGCCAGCGCCTCGACTACGACCGCGTTGAGGCTTTTGGCTTCCTGCCTGGCCCGGCGGCGGAGGGCTCGATCGATTGCGGCGGGAACGGCGCGGATCGTATATTGCGTCTTCATTGTGCAGGCACTGTATCCAATGGATGCAGGCATGGCAAGGTGCAATCAGTGATTGAACCGAAGGGAAGGAAGAAAGCGACGACATGAACCAACCAACAACGACTCGATTCCCTTTGTTCCTTCCATCCCGACGGAAAAGCCCGGCTCGGCCAAACCGGAGGCGGGCTGCGGATTACTTTTTCATCTTCATTGTCCGTTGCGATTTGTTGATTGTGATTTCTTTGGGTTGCTGCTGGTCGTTCAACTTCCACGACGGTCTGCGGTTCCCGTCCCTCTCAACTCGCCGATTCGAGCGCGATTCTTACAAATGATTTCACCAACTGACGGCCGGATGAGCGCCGGCCCGTGGGTGCTCGTGAGGCCGGTGGCCGGTGATGACCGAGGACAACGGAGCGGTTCCCATGCGCGAGCCGATGGGGTCCTCCAGGGCTGTTAAAGCTTTGAGAAGGATGAAGTTTTTGTAAGATCGACCGGGAACTTCGCGAGTACACCCCTGGCTAAAACTCCGCATGCGCATGACCGCGACGAAATTTCAACGTGACGAACTGATACCGACGAGGCACAGCCTCATCACGCGGCTCAAGAACTGGGAGGATCAGGAGGGGTGGAAGGAGTTCTTCGACACGTATTGGAAGCTGATTTATCAGGTGGCCCTCAAGGCGGGTCTGACCGAGAGCGAGGCCTGCGATGTGGTACAGGAGACCGTGGTCGCCGTGGCGAAGAGTCTGAAGGATTTCAAAACCGGCTCGGAGCACGGTTCCTTCAAGGGATGGCTCCTCCAGATCACTCGCTGGCGAATCGCGGACCAATTCCGCAAACGCCCTCCGGAGCAGGAGCGGGCCATTCATCGGGCGCCCGGGGACACGGCGCGGACCGGAACGATGGAACGTATCGCCGACCCGGCGGGGCCGGAACTCGAGGCGGTTTGGGACCGGGAATGGAATAAAAACCTGATGGACGTGGCCCTCGAGCGTCTCAAGGCGAAAGTGAACCTCAAGCACTACCAGCTATTTTATCTCCACGTGGTCAGGCAAATGCCGGCCCGGCGCGTGGCGAAAACGCTCGGTGTGTCCGTGGGCTCGGTCTATGTGGTCAAGTTACGGCTGTCCCGAATGTTGAAGCGGATTTTCGAGCAAATGAAGGCACAGTCCATGGAGTTCTAGACTTGAACCCCTGGCGCGACCTGATCGTGAGGGCCCGCCAGACGGAAAACCGGCTCAGATCTGCCTTGCCAGGCTTGTCTGCCTTGCCTCTGGCCGAGAAGTTGGCCAGGTTTATGGCCATGAGCAAAACGGGCCAATTTCGCCGAGTCGGAAGAGTGACATTGGCATGCTCTAAGAGTGAAGAAGGGATTTTGCATTTCTCCAATAGTTGGCTTAGCCTCGGTTCATGGGTTACGCTTTGGCGAAAGAACAGCAACGGTATGTCGAGCGATTGGTGAAGGCAGGACGCTTCAACAACCAGAGCGAAGTCGTCCGCGAGGCCCTGCGCCGCATGGAACGGGAAGAGCGGGAGTATCTCACGCCGCCCCCGTTGACGCCCTCGCAGGTGGAGGCTGTTTTCGGGACTGACGATCCGCAGGCCGACCGTGTCGGACGGGCCGCTTTCAAGGCGTTGCGAGCTGCGGCCCGAAAAGGCGCCCGGACGTGAACGCCTGGGAGGTGTATGAAGCCGACTTGGGGTGGGGAAACCATCCCGTAGTTATCGTTTCTCATCCCGCCCGCGCCGAGCGGAAGGAGTTCGTCGAGATCCTCGACTGTTCGTCGCAACGTGCCAATCGTCCGCCGTTGGATCATGAGACGGTACTCGATAAAGCCGACGGCCTCGATTGGCCTACCTTCTGCAAGTGCGACTGCATTTATGCCGTGCCGCGCGGCGAGTTGAAGCGGCTTCGAGGATCGGTCACTCTCGAACGGCGCCGACAGATTGTCCGCACGATCATCGCCACCCACGGTTGGAACCTGCTCTGATCCGTCGCATTCTTCCCGTTCCTTCGCCACTGGCCCAGAGAGGCTTCGGCACATTCGGTCAAGGGGATCAAATCGTTGTAAGATCGACATCCGTTTTCGCGAGTACCAGAAAGATTGACTTGAGCGGCTTGGGCGACATGTTGAAAAAAGTAGTCTCCGCGGTGAACGCAACCCGGGTGGCATTGTTCGCGCCGCCGGAGGTGGCCGTTGCGGAATACCATGTGGCGCCCAGGCGAAAGATGGCCCGCCTGCGACGGCGGTTGCTGCGGTTGATTGCCAACAAATTTCGCAGGCCGAAGCAAAGGAACTGAACGCGCCGTTATTCGACTACAACCGATTCCCGCAAGCTCAAAGTCAGCTCCGTCGCTGCTTCCGCCGGCACTTTGTAATAGCCTATAAGTGTGGCGAATGTTTCCGCGATAGCATGAGCGTCCGTGAACGGCTGTGCGGATTGCTGAACCGCCGTGAGGCAGGCTTCGTGTTCAGGGCACGACTGCAAAGGCGCCCCGGCGATGATTCCTGTATCCAGGAAAGTCATCGTGTGTAGTGGCGCGATGGTTCTACCGCCTCTTCAATCGGCGCAGCAGGAACAGGCCCCGTCCAGACTTTCAACTTGCCGCGTTTGACGACCCGGCCCTCATAACAAGACGCTTATAACCTCCGCAGCGCGTCGGCAGCATAAAGCCCTAAACCCACCCACACAAATCCCAACGACACCAGGAGCAAAGACGAGAGCGGTTCGCCGTAGACGAACGCCCCCAGGACAAACTGAAGCGACGGCGCGATAAACTGGAGCAGCCCCAGCGTGCTCAACCGCACCCGGCGGGCCGCGTCCCCAAAACACAAGAGCGGAGCCGTGGTCAACACTCCCGCTAATCCCAACAACACGAACGCCCGGGGCCCGCCGATGTCCTCCGGCCATCCGGAGCTGGAATGGATCCACAACAACCATCCCGCGGCAAACGGCGCAAACAGGAGCGTCTCGAGCGCCAACCCCGAGATGGAGCCGAGCGGCGACTTTTTCCTAACTAACCCGTAAAATCCGAATGAGAGCGCCAGCGTCAACGCCACCCAGGGAATCCGGCCCAGCGCGCCCACCTGCAAAGCCACTCCCACCGCAGCCAACGACACCGCCGCCCATTGCAGCGGGCGCAATCTTTCCTGAAAGAAAACGTAGCCCAAGACGACATTCACCAGCGGATTGAGGAAATAGCCCACGCTGCCCTCGACAATCCGCGCGTTCTGGGTCGCCCATACGTAGACGAGCCAGTTGCCCGTAAGGAGCCCTCCAGACAGCAGATGCGTCGCGACCAGTCCCGGGTCGCGCAACGCCGCCCACCAGGCCCCCAAACTCCCGCGCCCGATCATCAAGGGAATCAGCGCCACGAGCGACAACAACACCCGGAGGGCGATCAGCAACGATGGAGGAATCGCCTCGAGCGCCTTCCAGTACAGCGGCAGCAATCCCCATATCAGAAACGCAGCAACAGCCGACGCCGCGCCACGGAGAGCCGGCCTCGACCCATGCCCTTTCATACCGGCAGCCCTCTCCCGCGAAAACGCCGCTTGTAAATGACAGAATGTCTCGGGCGCGGCTTTTCCATGCTGAACCCCTCCGGCCGGCCGCCGGCGCCTGCATTCTCCTTTGCCTGCCTCCGGCGCCTCCGGTAGCATGATCTCTACGACGTGAAAGGCATTCTCGGCTGGATCGAGCGGACCGGCAATAAGCTGCCGGACCCCGTATTTATCTTCGTTTGGTTGATCGGACTGCTGATCCTGTTCAGCGCCGCGGCGTCGTGGGCCGGCTATTCGGCGCCTCATCCCACGCAAATCGATGAGAACAGCGCGCCGTTTGTGATCCGCGCCGTGAGCCTGCTTTCACCGGACAACATCCGCCGGCTGTGGGTGGAGATGCCGCAGACCTTCACGCATTTTCATCCGCTTGGCTACGTGCTGGTGGTGATGTTGGGCGCAGGCGTCGCCGAGCGTTCGGGCCTGTTGGCCAGCGCTATGCGCGCGGGTGTACGAGGGGCCCCGAAATCCCTTTTGACGCCGGCAGTCGCATTCGTCGCGATGACGGGAAACCTGGCCGCGGACGCCGCCTACGTTGTGTTGATCCCGCTTGCCGCTCTGCTATTCGCGGCGGCCGGGCGGCATCCGATCGCGGGCATAGCGGCCGCATTCGGGGGCGTTTCCGGCGGGTTCTCCGCCAACCTGTTGCCGGGTCAGCTCGACGCGCTCCTTTTCGGCATCACCGAAGCGGCCGCGGAATCGATCGCTCCAACGTGGGACGCAAACATCGCCGGAAATTGGTACTTCATCGCCGCGATGCTCATTCTGTTCCTGCCCGTGATCTGGGTCGTCACCGACGCCGTCATCGAGCCGCGGCTGACCAAGTTCTCTCCGCCCGACGGCGAAGCCATGAAGAATCTGGGCGACGCCAAAGCTCCGTTGACGCTGCAGCAGAAAAGAGGTCTCGGGCGCGCCGGTCTGGCGGCCCTTTTCGTCTGTGCGCTGTGGGCCGCGTGCGTGTTCATGCCCGGAACACCGTTGATCGACGAGGAGGCGGCAGTTCCCGAAGCGCGGCTGACCCCGCTCTACCAATCGCTGGTGGCCGCATTCTTCGTGTTGTTTCTGCTCGCGGGCTGGGCTTACGGATCCGCCGCAGGAACGGTGAACAATCATCGCGACGCCGTTAGGATGATGACGGGCGCCATGAGCGATCTCGCCTATTACCTGGTGCTGGCATTTGCCGCGGCGCATTTCGTGGCGATGTTCAACTGGTCGAACCTCGGGCTTCTCTTCGCCGTGCAGGGCGCGAGCGCGATCGAGCAATCGGGCTTGCCCATGCCCCTGGTCCTGACCCTCATCGTGCTTTTCGCGGGGCTGATCAATCTCTTCATCGGCTCGGCGAGCGCGAAGTGGGCGCTCATCGCGCCGGTGCTGGTGCCAATGATGATGCTCCTGGGCGTAAGCCCGGAGATGGCGACGGCCGCCTATCGCGTCGGCGACAGCACAACGAACATCATCACGCCGCTGATGGTCTATTTTCCGCTCGTGCTCACCTTTTGCCAACGCTGGCGCGGCGGTTTTGGGCTGGGCAGCCTGACAGCGGTGATGATCCCGTATTCGCTCTGGCTCATGATCGCGGGATTGGGGCTCACATTCGCCTGGGTGTGGTTCGATCTGCCGCTTGGGCCAGGCGCGACCGTCGATTACAAGGCCCCGTAGGGCTTCCAAGGTTTTCCATTGCGGCGAAAATCCGCCTCCGCTACCGTCCGGCCTCCGCCAAAGCGGGCCGAATCAGGCTGCGCGGGCCGGCTCCCGTGTCAGACCTCCCGGCCAAACATCTTGCCGCGCTTATGTTCACCGATTTGGCCGGTTCGGTGGCGTTGCAGCAACGGCTCGGCACGGAAGCCTACATGGGCTACGTCGAGCGTCACGACGAGCTATTCCAGCAATGTCTGGCCCTAGCGGGAAACTCCCGCATCCTCAACGAAACCGGCGATGGAAGCCTCGTGGAGTTTCCTCGACAAGGGTTCCGGCCAGGGATCGGGTTGGAGGAATCCCGGCTTCGACGATTCGCACTGGAGAGTGGGGCCCGCTCCTCTCGGATTCGGCGACGACCGCGTGCGCACGCGGATCGCTTCCGGTCCGGAAGGCGCAAGGCGTCCGACGGCCTATTTTCGAACAGAGTTTAGGGTTGGCGATCCGGCTGCGTTTAGCCAGCTCGAACTCGAGTTGCAGCGCGACGACGGAGCCGTGGTCTACCTGAACGGCGCAGAGATTGCCCGCAGCAACATGCCCGCTGGGGAGATCCGCTTCGACACCCGCGCCCTCAACACGGTGAACGACGAAGCGGAGGAAGTCTTCCACGGGTTTCTCGTGCCCGCCGAAGCCCTGCGTTCTGGGCGCAACGTGGTGGCCGCGGAAGTCCATCAAGTAAACCGGACCAGCAGCGACCTGGGATTTGACCTCCGGCTGAAAGGACTGGGACTGGCCGCCCGCAAGATCCCCTCCGCTCAAGACTTGGACAGCGTCGAGACGGCTCTCGCGATCCCGGCCGAAGCGAGGGCTGTCCTCTGGTCGGCGCGGGCCCGGCTTTTCCAGGACGCGGGCTTGGCTGACCGCGCCGAAGAAGCCGGCCAGAAGCTTCAAGCCATCTCCATCCATTTTCTCTTGGCCGCTTCGAATGCATTCAATGCGGAACCGGGCACGGAAGTGAGCCGGGTAGTGTTTCGTTATGCGGACGGTCATTCCGCGATTTTGCCGTTGATTGATCAGGAGAACATTGCGGATTTCTGGATTTACAGCCGGCACACGATCGACCCGGCGCGAATCGCCTGGGTGGGGAACAACACCGAACGGCAGACCGAGCCGTTTCAGCTCCTGCACATCGTCTGGCGCAATCCCCATCCGGAGCGGCGGATCGCCACACTCGACCTGGAATCGGCGATGGCTCGAGCCGCGCCGTTCATCGTGGCGATCACTCTCGAGTGATCTTGGAGATTCGGGCCATCCTCGTCTTTCAGATCTGGGCGGAAGTTTTCGCTTTTTTGTTACTGAAACCAGGTCAGCTTTGAACTCGGTGATCGATTCTACGCTTTCCGAAACCGCCGCCGTCGCTGGGGAATCCGCGTTGGATCCCGCCGCTGCCCACGATGTCTTCAACCGGCTGCGCTCCGAATTGGCGAAGGTGGTTGCGGGGCAGGAGCAGGTGGTGGGGACGCTGATGCTGAGCCTGTTTTGTCAGGGGCACTGCCTGCTGGTGGGAGTGCCGGGACTGGCGAAAACCTTGCTCGTGCGTTGTGTGGCCAAGGCCCTGGGCCTCCAGTTTAGCCGGATTCAATTCACTCCCGACCTCATGCCCGGGGACATACTGGGATCGGAGATCCTTCGCGAGGACGGCGGGCGAATCGAGTTCGACTTTCAAACCGGACCGGTGTTCGCGAATTTGGTGCTGGCTGACGAGATCAACCGTACTCCGCCCAAGACCCAGAGCGCCCTTCTCGAGGCCATGGAGGAACGGCGGGTGACGGTGGCGGGGGAAACGCGGAGCCTGCCCAATCCTTTCTTCGTGGTGGCGACCCAGAATCCGATCGAACATGAGGGCACCTATCCGCTGCCGGAGGCGCAGTTGGACCGCTTCATGTTCTCGATCGAGGTGCGTTATCCGGGCCGCGAGACGGAGATGGAAGTGGTGCGCCGGACAACACATGGGCGTTTGCCAGAGCTGCAGGCGGTAGTGAGCCGGGAGGAGATTCTGGGCGTGGAGCAGCTCATCCGGGCTATGCCGGTGGCGGATCATGTGTTGGCTTACGCGGTGGATTTGGCCTGCGCCACCCGGCCGGGGGAGCCCGGGGCGGCCCAGACCGCGACCGACTATTTGGAATGGGGGGCTGGGCCGCGGGCCAGTCAATCCTTGGTGCTCGGCGCGAAAGCGGTGGCGCTGATGCTGGGGCGAGCCGCACCGGAGACGCGGGACGTGCGGCGAGTGGCGGCCAGCGTGCTTTCGCACCGGATCGTTCCTAACTACAGCGCGACGGGCAAAGATCTGAAAGCCGGCGCGCTGGTCGCGGCCTTGGTCCAGGAAGTCGCCGAACCGAAGTATTGATCCCGCGTCCCAGACCGCTCTTGGCCATGCCGATCAGTCCCGCGTTGCGAGAAGCGAAGATTCCCCGTGGGAAAGGGCGAGTCATGCAGCCGCCGCGTCCGTCCCACGTTGCTCCGCCTCCCTTGCCCAACCGAAAGCGTATCCACAAGCTCCTGCAACCGGAGGAACTGGACGGTTACAGCAATCTCCTTCTCTTCGCGGAGGCGGTGGTGCAAGGATTTTTCAGCGGCAAACACCGGTCTCTCGATTTCGGATCGAACGCCGAGTTTGCCGAGTACAAGGCCTATCAGCCCGGCGATCCGGTGGCTCAGGTTGACTGGAAAGTCTATGCCCGCAACCGGCGGCTGATGGTGCGCAAGCACCGGGAGGAGAAAGAGATGACGGCCTGGCTGATGGTCGATGTCAGCGGATCCATGGGCTACAAGGGAGAAGCGCGGGAAGCCAAAGGATGGCGCGCCGCCCGGATCGCGGCGACCTTGGCGTGCTTGATGCAGCGGCAACGGGACAAGTTTTCACTAACGTTGTTTAACACGGACCTCGGGACGCATTTGGCGCCCGGAAGCACCCGGCGCCATTTGATGGAATGCCTTTCGGCTTTGGAGGACCGGATGACAAAGCCCTCGGGCCTAACGAGCGCGGGCAAGGCGCTGGACCTGTGTTCGCCCATGTTCCGGCGCAGAGGCAGTCTGATCGTAATCTCCGATTTTTTCACGGACCTCGACGCGCTTTTCGATTCGCTGTCGCAGTTTCAGCATCGCGGATTCGATATTCTGCTGCTCCAGGTCACCGATCCCGACGAGCGCTTTTTACCGAATGTGGCCATGGCGAAGTTTGTGGATATGGAGTCGGGCTCGATGGTTGAAGCTACGCCGGACGAGATCCGCAGCGTTTACCAGCGGGAAATGGAGGCGATGATGGATGGGATGGAGGCCGAATGCCGGCGGCGTGGCGTGGCCTGGCATCTGCTGCGCACCGAGGCGCCGTGGACCGAAGCGCTGGAGGCCTGGCTCGGGCTGCGCGGGAAGGTCCGCCGCCGCACCGCCCGATGAACTTTCTCCAGCCAGGCCTGTTCGCCGCCCTTGCGCCGCTGGTGCTGCTGCCCCTGGCGGCGCACCTGTTGAATCGCAAGTTTCCGGTGAAAGTGCTATTTCCTGACATCGAACGCATCCGGCGCTCGCTGGCGGGCCGGTCTCGTGTGGCGAAGTGGCGGCATCTGGTCATGCTCTTGCTTCGCACCGCGGCAGTGGTTTTGATTCTATTGGCGTTTCTTGGGCCGATGCTGCCCCGTTTCGGTTCAGAGAACGCACCGCGGGCCGATGCGCAGGGCCGCCGTGTGCTGCTGATTGCCGACCGCTCCTTGAGCATGGAGTATCAGGGCGGGACCCAGCCTTCCGCGGCGAAGCGTTTGCTGATCGAAGCGGGAAAGATTCTGGCGACGCTGAAGGGGAACGATGTGGTCAATGCGATCCTCGCATCGCGTCAGCCGGAAGCCTTGTTGCCGGATTTTACCTCTGCCCACGATCAAGTGCAGACCGGACTTTCCGCGCTTCCGCGTTCGATGGAACGTGCGGATATGCTCAAGGCGTTCGCGTTGGCGGGGACCCTGCTTGGGGAGGAGGCGGCTGGCGCGGAGATTTATGTGCTCTCGGATTTCCAGCGATCCGGCTGGGCGGACATCGCTTTCGGCGGCCTTCCGGAAGGGGCGAGGCTGTTTTTCGTGGACACCTCGGGAGGAGAGCGGGAACGGCCGAACACGGCGTTGTTGCGGGTCACGCCTTCAGCCGGAGTGGTGTCGGCGAGGGAAACGGTGCGATTGGACATCACCGTGGCTAACTATAGTCCGGCGGAAACGGCATTGCCCCTGGAAGCCATCGTCGACGGCCGGCTAACCACTCCTGGGGAGGTCAAGGCCGGCGCTTGGTCCACGGCCCGGACGAGCCTGGAGATACCGGGCTTGGGAGAGGGCATCCACGGGATCGAAGTGCGGACGCCGGAAGACCAGCTTGCCGCGGACAACCGGCGCTGGGTGCGGGTGGATGTTCGAGAGCGAGAAGAGATCTTGGTGCTCAGTGACGCCGCAGAGGACGATTCGGGAGTGGCATTTGTCGTCGCTGCTCTGGACCCTTGGGACGGTGCGAGCGGCCCGTTCATTGTGCGTCAGGCGACCACGGGCCAAGTGACTGCGCACGAGGTCGGCGCGGCGTCCCGCATAGTCCTGACCGGGACAAAGCAACTTAGCGGCGATCTGGCGCAGCGCTTGGCGGCGTTTTTGGAGCGCGGCGGAGGCGTCCTTTGGTTCCTCGATGGCGAGAGCGACGCCGTGAACCTGATGGAACTGGACCGGAGCGCGGGAGGAGGTTTTGCGCCCTTCCACTTGGCGGGCCGGTTGACCACCGAGAATTTCGGCGGCGCTCCGCTTCAGTTAGCCAGGGGCGACTTCGATTCCCGGTTTCTGCGGCTTTTTCGCGGCGCGGGGCGGCAGTCGCTGGCGCTTCTGGAGTTCTATTCCGCCCAACGGGCTCTCCCGACCGGTTTCGGCAGGGTGCTGCTTTCCTTTTCGGATGGAATGCCGGCGTTGGGATCCGGCGATACCGGCCTGGGAACCGCTGTTTTTTGCAACTTCGCTCCGTCGGAACTGGCCAGCAATTTGGCGAGGCAGCGGCTTTTCCCGGCCTGGATGCAGGACATGGTCAAGGCGTTGAAGCCGGACCAGGCTTCGGATGTGTCGCAGGAGACGGGATCTCTGGCGACGGCGGAGCTATGGTTGCGCGATTTGGCGCGGTATCCCTTGCGGGCTCCGGATCAGAGCGAGGTGGTCACGCAGACGGCGGTGGAGGGCGAGCGGGTCACGGTCAGTTTTCCAGCTCCTTTGCCAGGTCTCTACACGCAGAGCAGCGCAGACGCTCTGCTTTGGGCTGCCGCGGTGAATGTTCCGGCTGAGGAAGCGGACCTGCGGGGTATCGATCCCGATGAGATCCAGCGGAGATCCCTTTCGGATGGCGGACATCGCGGTAATTTCGTTAGTGGAGCGCGTGATTATGCGGAGATCCACACCGGGCGCCCGATGTTCCACTGGTTTCTTCTGGCTGGCGCTGCGGTGGTGGCGTTGGAGATGTTGTTGTTCCGTCCCTTTCTTCGGGCTGCCGGTCATAGTCAGGGATGAATACGACGCTGGCAACGGTGGTGTGGGACCCGGTATTTCCGATGCCGGTGATCGTTCTGCTGTTTATGGCGACGGCTGTCCTGGGGGTGTGGTCGACCTATTTTTGCGCGGCGCGTCTAAGCCGCGGGCGGCGGGCTGTCTTGACCGCGTTCCGGGTGTTGGCGCTGGCTCTCCTGTTTTTGCCGCTGTTCCAGCCGGCGATGGAAGAGTCCATTCCCCGCTGGCGCCCGCAGCGGCTCGCTTTAGTGGCTTTGGACACCTCGCAGAGCATGGCGGAGAAGGATGCCGATGGATCAACCCGGCTGGACGCCGCCCGGCTACTCGTCCAGAAACACCAACTGAACGGAAAAAGTCCGCTGGGGATTTGCCGGGTCTACGCTTTCGATGCGGACAGCCGCCCCGCGCTTCCGCAGGATCTTGAGAGCCTGCAGGCCGCGGGTGAGACCACCTATTTCGATACTTCTCTGAGCGGCATCCTGCGTTCCCTAACGAACAGGGAGCAGTGCGTGGGGTTGTTTGTCTTCACGGACGGCCATGATTTCGAAGGCGTTCCGCCCGAGAGATTGGGCCAACTGGCGAGGCAGCACGGTGTTCCCATCTATCCCGTTCCCTTGGGTCGCACGGTGCATTTGCCTGATGTCGCGGCGACCATGATTTCCACGCAACCCTCGATCTTCATCGGTCAGGAAACCCGGCTGGAAGCGGCGCTGCGTTTCCGGTCTTGCGGAGCCCGGCAGGCGCGCGTGGAGCTTCTGCGTGGCGATGAAGTGCTGCGGGAGCAAAGGGTAACAACCAGCGGCGACGACGAGATAACCGTCGGTTTCGACGTTCGAGAGACCGAAGCGGGTCAGTATGAATACGCCATTCGCTGTTCCGGACCGCCCGAAGAACGGGATCTTGAGAACAACACAACCATAACCTACTTGAACGTGACGGATGCGCGGATCCCGCTGTTGCTGTTGGAAGGCGAGCCGCACTGGGATACGTCCTTTCTCCAGCGGACCTTGGCGAGGAATGAGCGGATGAGTTTGGACGCGGTCTTCGCGGTGGGACCGGAGAACGTCCATCGAGCGCGCAGCGATGCGACTCTGCCGAGTCTTGGGGAGATCACCCCGGCAGCGTTGGGCCGGTATCCAGTCGTCGTAGTGGGGCGCGGCGTCGAACGGCTGCTTAGCGAAGAGAGCATTGCTGCTTTGAAGCAGGAAGTGCAGGATCGCGGGCTAACGCTCATCTTTGCGCGCGGGCGACCTGGGACTTCCGCCATGTGGGAGGAACTCTCGCCGGCTCCGTTAGGCGAGAGTTTTACCGGTCCGGTGCAGATTGCCGCGGGGGGTTCGCGGGGATCGGTCGCCCCGTTGGAAGTGTTGGAGGGACCAGGGAAGGACACATTGCCGGATCTCCCCGGTGCGGCGATTCTCGGCGAGTTGAAGACGCTGACCTCGGTGGAGGCGAGCGCCGCAGATGCGGCCCAGAAAAACATCCTGCCGGCGATGCTCTTGCGCCAGCATGGGGCCGGCCAGGTCTTTGCCGTGGCGCTGGATGGCCTTTGGAAGTGGGCGCTTCACGCTGGAGCGGAAACCGAGAACAACATCTACGACCGCTTTTGGAACCAGTTGCTGCTGAATTTGATCGCACGTTCCAATCGCCTGCCTTCCGACCGTGCGCAGCTCACGGTAGCCAGGGCGAATGTGCAGACCGGCGAGCGCATCGACTTTTTGTTGCGGATACCTCCGTCGATCGATGGGCGGGCCCTGGAGTTCCCGAATCCGCCGCGGATCCGGATCGCGCGGGAGAATCTGGAGGCGGGCACGGTCGAGATGCGGCGCGAAGATGCGTCCTCTCCCTGGACCGGCGCAATGATTGCCGAGCAGGCGGGACGGTTTCGCGCCGAGACCGCGCTTCCGGGCGGCGAGAGCGTAGGCTGCCGATTTGGGGTGTATACCCCGCAAAGCGAAACGACGGATGTGGCGACCGATGTCGAGTATTTGCGGAAACTGGCGACGGCCAGCGGCGGACGGGTGCTGGATGCAGCCTCGCTCCCCGGTATGTTGGAGAATCTCGAGCGCGCGGCAGCGGCGGAGAGCGCGGCGCCTCCGATGGTGCGCCGCTCGAGTTTGTGGGACAGGGCTCAGGTCTTCTGGCTCCTCTGTGGATTGTTTGGTATGGATTGGTTTTTGCGGCGGCGCTGGGGGCTGGTGTGAAGTTTTCTCCATTTCCCTATCGTCTTTCCGGCCGTATGATGAAGAGAGGCGAGATGAATCCGGATCCGATCCTCCGCAGGTTGAGGGACGCCGAGCGCGTTTGGCTCCGGGGCGTGGCTCTCGAGCGGTTTCTGCGCCTGGTTAAATGGGGATGCGCTCTGCTCTTGTTCAGCGTGGCGCTGGATCTCATCGCCCAGCTCGAAAGCGCTCCGCGATTGACGCTGACCGTCCTGCTGACTTTGGGGGCGCTGGGGGCGGCGGCGGCGGCGTTCTGGCGGGGTTGGATTCATCGGGGCCCACTGCTGCGGATCGCCCGTCTCCTAGAGAGCCGCGATCCCACCCTGGGATCGAAGTTGATGAACGTGTTGCAACTCGAGGAGCAGGCGGAGGACCCTGAGGTTCCGGCGCTGACCCGGCGATTGGCGCGGAGAGCGATCGACGACGCCAGTGTGGAGCTGGCCGATCATGCATTTCGGCCCTTGGTTCGGTCTTCGACCCGCGCCCGCAGCGTCTTGCACGCGGCCGTTCCGCTCGTGCTTATGGTGGGTCTCGTTTGCGCTTTTTCGGGAATCGCCTGGCGTCAGGCGCTGCGGTTCCTCGATCCTTTCGGAGATCATCCGCCGTTTTCCTTGACGCAACTCGCCATCGTCACGCCGGCTCGCGACGGCCAAGGCGTCCTTTATCGCAAGCCGGTGACCGTGGAAGCCGAGTTCCGCGGTCACCGTCCGGACGAACTGTTTCTCGTCGTCTCGGGAGCGAGCGAAGCTGGGGGAGAGACGGTCGTGCCGATGCTGCCGCAGGGCGAGAATCGTTTCGTTCAGCAGATCGAGGAGGTGACCACGGACTTGAGCGTGCGGGCGGCGACGGCGGGCCGGCGTTCGCTCAGCCAGGCCCGGCGCATTCCCGTCGTTCTCACGCCCCAGTTGGAAGGGAGCAGACTGCGGATCGATCCTCCGGCGTACACCAAGCAGAAGGCCCGCGAATCGGCGATCCCGTTAGGCCAAGGGGCTTCCCCGGCGTTGCGAGCCTTGGCCGGGAGCGCATTGACGTTCACACTCCAGTCGAACCGGCCGCTCGGGGTGGGCGCGGCGGCTTTTCAGGGCTCCGCCGCACAGGCGGAGAAGATGACCTTGCAGCCTGGCGCCGGCGATGCAGACCATACGGCGACGGTTTCCTTCACGGCTACCGAAAGCGGCAGGCTGACCTTCGATCTTCGCGACACGGGAGGTCTTCAGACGGATTCCGAACTTGCAGCCGCCCTGACGGTGACGCACGATCTGCCGCCGCAGATCGAGATTGCGGAACCGGCGCAAGACGGGTTTATCGTCGACACCTACGAAGCCGGATTCGCCGTGAGAATCAGCGACGACCTCGGCATTCTCACCACGCGACTGCATTCGGGCGTGAACGGCAAATGGAACCAGCCGAAAGTCGTTGCCGCTCCGGATGATCCGCCGCAGCGGGAAGGTTTGGAAACATTGCGCGCGCATCCCGTGGCGATGGGGGCCAAGCCCGGGGACGTCCTCACTTTTTTCGGAGAGGTCATCGACATCCGGCCCGAGCCCCAAATGGCCCGCACACGGACGCTCACGCTGGAGGTGATCAGCGAGGAGGACTACAACGAGTTGCTCCGGATCGAGACGGAGATTGGCGATTTGCAGGAGAAATACGCTTCGCTGCACGACGAATTGGATCAGCTTGTTCACGAACAACGGAAGCTAGCTGAGGCGGCGCAAGAGGCTGCAGAAGCGGCGGCGCAAGAGAGTCAGAGCGATCCGGCAAAGCAGGAAAAGCTCGCGGCGCAACAGGATGACCTGAATCAACGTCTGGTGAAACTGGCGGAAAAGATGGAGACCACGGTGCGCGACCAACCGCTCTATGATCTGGAACGTAGCTTGCAGGAGGTGTTGACGCGGGAGGCCGTGGAGATTCGTGAGAGCGTGACGCAGAACGAGGAGGACGCCGGAGCAGGCGCTTCTCCGCAGCAAATCGCACAAGCCGGTCATGAGCAGGCGGACAGATTGGATCCCGCTTCCCAGGAAGGCCGGGAGGCGATCGATCAAGCGTTGGCCGATGCGCAGAAGATGCAGGATCTGATGAAGCCGCTGATGGCCTGGCAAGCGCTTTATGAGCAACAGCAGGATCTGGCGAGTCAGACGGAGGCGCTGAAGCAGCGCCGGCAGCTTTCCCATGAAGACAAACTGGCCTTGCAGGACATGGCGGCCCGTGAGCGCGCCGTCGGAGAAGGCTTGGAATGGATCGCGCGCGAGTTGCGGGAGAAAGCGGACGCGGCGGAGGAAATCTATCCGCAGGCGGCGGAAGATGCGCGTGAGATCGCGGAGGCCATTGAGCGGGCTGGGCTGGAAGGTATGGCGGACAGGGCCTCTCGAAGCATGCTTGCGGCGCGGAGCGCAGAGAGTCACGATCGAGCCGAGGCGTTGCGGGCCGCCATGGAGAAGCTGATGCCGCAGTGTAAGAGTTGCCAGCCGGGGATGGGAGGCGAGTTTGCCCAGCGCCTTTCTTTGGCCCGTTCCATGCTCGCGGGCAACACGTTCGAGCAGATGGCGATGAGCCGGAAGTTTGGGTTGGGTCGGGGTCCGCCGGGCATGGGCATAGGGATGGGTTCGGGTGGAGACGGCGGCTGGATGGCCTGGGGCAATACCGCCAACAGGCCTCAGACCAGTTTGCTCGGCAGTGAAACACGGCTGGGACGGCGCGACGGGCCGGAGTCGGTCACCGCATCCAAGGGTCAAGCTCAGGGGGCGGCCGCTCCCGGAGCGGCTCTGGCCGACGACGAAGGCTCCCCGGCGGCGCCGGGAGTCACTACTTCGAGCCGTCCCTCCACAACCGCCGCTACCGATGCCGCCGCCGAACAATACCGCGAACTGGTCGACGCTTATTTTCGAAAACTCACTACAGGTTCACCATGACTCCGCTCCGCATTCTTGTTCTTCTGGCTTTGGCCGGAATCTCTGGATCCGCAGGCGACTTAAGCCCGGCCGCATTTGAGAGGGCGACAGCCATCCGCTGCGGAAACCTTGTCTACGGCGGCTCCAAGACCTCGAGTTGTTTCGCGGACAAGTTCCTGCAGACCGCGAGGAAAGAGACCGGACTGACAATCGTCCCAACCTTTCAAGCGGTTCGACTCGACTCGGACGACGTCTTCGATTCTCCCTTCAATGTGATCTCGGGAGAGGGCCCGTTCAAATTCACCGGGAAAGACAGGGCCAATCTGGCTCGGTATCTCAGGTGCGGCGGATTCCTGCTGGCCAGCCCGGGCTGTTCGGACGAGGAGTGGGACCGCAGCTTTCGCAACGAATTGAAGGCGATTTTGCCGGAGGCCAGGCTGGTCAAGATTCCCATGACCCATCCGGTCTTCTCGACGGTCTACAAGATTCCCACTCTTTCGCTGAAAGGCGGCAGCACCACGCTGGTCGAAGGAGTGGAACTCAATGGGCGTCTGGTGATGATCTATTCCACGGAAGGGCTGAATGACGTCGCGAACGCCAAGGGCTGCTGCTGTTGTGGAGGCAATCAGATTCGGGAGTCCGAGCGGGTCAACGTGAACATCCTCATGTACGCCTTGCTCCACTAGAGATGCGACGTTTCCTGCTTGCCCTAGTGCTGGCGGCGGGGGGACTCGCGGCGGGGTGGCACTTTCTGAAGCACCGTTCCGCGACGGCTGAGGCGGCCGGATTGCCGCTGGATATCTGGTTTACCTGCGAGACCAACGGACGCATTGAACCCTGCGGTTGTTTCAGCGGACAGTATGGGGGACTGACCCGCGTGAGCACCGTGCTCGCGAGCGTCCCGCGGCCTGGACTGAAGCTGGAGATTGGCAACGCGATCGCCGGCGGCGAAGACTATCACATTCTCCAGTTTCGCTACCTGCTCGAGGCCCAAGGCCGGCTGGGATACGCGGCATTGAATTTGGGGAGCCGGGAAGCTTCTCTTTCCGCTGAATCCTTGCGCTCTCTCGCGAAGGATTCGCCCGTGCCGTTGATCAGCGCTAATGTGTTGGATGCTGCGACCCGGCGTCCCGTGGTGGAACCTTGGAGAGTGGTGGAAACAGGTGGGTTGCGCGTCGGCGTGATCGGAGTGGTTCATTCCTCGAGAACGGAGCCGCACAAGTCCGTCCATATCGAGGATGCTTTCGAAGCACTGCGCCGCGTCATTCCTGCGGTGAAGGAGGGCTCGGATCTCTTGGTCTGTATGGCGTTCACCGATGAATCGGGGTTGGCCGGGATCGCCCGGGCGTTCTACGAGCTGCCGATCATTCTGGGAGGCGATGTCCGCCAACCTTCGCAGTCGCTGGAACGGGTGAATCAGAGCTGGATTTTGGCTACGACCAACGAGTCTCGCGCTCTGGGCGAACTCCACACGAGCTGGAATCCCCGGACAAAGTCTCTCGGGCCGGTCACGGGCGAGATCACGCTCATGCGCGACAGCATTCCCGAGGATCCTGTCATTGCGGCGTTCTCCAGCGACTACCGAAGGGAGGTTCGTTCCACAAAGTTGGACATCGATAGGCCTCGGACGGATCAAGACCTTATCCCAGGGGTGGAACCTTCGGCCTCGTACTTGGGCAGCGAAGCCTGCGCTGGCTGCCATCCCAGCGCTTACGCCTCGTGGAGCAAGACACAGCACGCGCATGCATTCGATTCCCTGGTCCGGAAAGATTCGGACGCGGATCCTTCCTGTATAGCCTGTCACGTCGTGGGTTTTGGGGAGCCGGGTGGTTATCAGCGCAGCTTGAAAGGGGAGAGGTTGGTCCATGTGGGATGCGAAAGTTGCCACGGCCCTGGGAGCGAGCATGTAACTGCGCGCGTTTCCGTCGCCCCAGGGGAAGAGGTGTTTCAGAAAATGCGTCCGGTCGGACCGGGATTCTGCGTCCAGTGTCATCACGGGGAATTCAGCCGGCCTTTCCGCTACGACGCGTTTTGGCCGTTGATCGAGCATGGCAAGGAAGTGAAGGCGGGAGGGGATTGATGGTGGATAGCGCTGTCTGTCCGGCGCTTCTCACGGTGGTGTGCAGCGCGCCACAGCAGAAAGGGTATGAGAAATGCGGGTTAGGACCGCGAAAAGGTATGGAATTCGTCTAAGAAATCCCTCTTTTACCCATCTTCATCCCCAGCGGCAAGGCCTTAGGGAGGGAAGGGCCGGCATACCGGGGAATCGGGCCCGGATGCCAATGCTTAAGTCGTTTTACTGCGCCGTCGAGAGCTGTTCGGCTACGCGCAGGCGGAGAAACAGGCGGGCTTGAGTTCCTTGGATAGGCAGTTGACTGCGATAGGTCTCGACGAGGAGCCCGTCCTCCTCCGTGCTCGACACCCGCACCCAATCCGGGCCGTCCCCGTGCCAAGTGATGAGGTCTTCGCTCCACTGAAGAGCGATCTCGTAGTCCGCCGCGGCGGCCGGGTCGCGCCGGTAACGGACCTGGACATAGCCACGCGGTGGATCGCTTCCCTCCGGATCGGCCGGCACGATTTCCGGAAGGTGGACCGAAGACGGATCTTCCGGATCCGATCCGGTGACCCATTCGATGAGATTCGCGACCCCGTCGCTGTCGCTGTCGTCCAACGGATTACTTGGAGAAGATCCGCCGAGGTCCGCTACGCCGGGGTTTCCGCCCACGACGGAACTTGCCCGCCAGCTCTCCGGCAAATCCAGATCAGGACGAGTCGAGGGAGCAACAAGCACCAAGCTCGGTCCAGCGCCGTCGGCTTCGGCCGGCCATCCGTCCGCATCGTCGTAGCGAAAATCGAGGATCGTCCGGCCAGCGCCATCGAGCAGGGTGACCCTCTCTCCGCCGTCATTGAGGGCGCCGCCGAATTCCCCGAGGATCTGCTCCGCGGGCACGTCCGGGTGACGGAGACGGAACGCGTTCCGGTTGGCCACCAACACGATCGAGACTCCCGGCTGGAGAAGACGCTGAGGATGATCGGTGTGCGCCCAATCGAACCGGATACCGTCGCCGAAGCGGACCCCGGTGAGATCGACAGAGTTGCTGCCGATGTTAGTCAACTCGATAAACTCGAAAAACCGGGCCTTCGAAAACCCGTCGAACACCTCGAGCGGGTTGGGAGACGCGGGATGATAGAGGATCTCGGTTACCGTCAGGTTGGCCGGGCTGGCTGGTTCGGAATCGAGGAAAAAGGTGGCGGCCGTGCGCGGCGACCAGAAGGTTCCGTTGCGCAGGCGGGCCACGACGGTGACGGCGCGGGAGATGGACAGCGGCCCGCTGTAGACCAGCGCCGCGGGGTTTAACTCTCCACCGCGCACCCGGGGATCCGTGCCATCGAGCGTGTAATAGAGTGGTCCGTCAGGGTAGTTCCCGGAATTGAAGAGACCGCCCTTGAAACGTTCGATCGAGAGGGTAACGGGAGCGTCCGTCTCGCCGTAATGGCTGAAGACCGGTGCGCGGTGGATTTTGCCGCCTTCCACCATGCTTTGGTCGTCGAGCCATTTGAGGCGGGTATCGATCCAGTCTTTCATGTAGTCAACCTCCGCCTGCCAGGTGCGGATCGCGGTTTCGGCAGGGGGGTTCGGCCACTGCCGGATCCCGAGGTAGGGCCAGCGCCGGAAATGGCGGGCCACGGCGTTCTGCACGGTATCGGGCTCGCGATTGCCCACTGGCTGGTCATAACCGTCCAGCAGGTAGGCCGTGTGGGCGTCGATAGCCTCTGTCACGGCGTCGTTGCCCAGAAACCGCTGCCGCATGTGCCAGTAGCGATCCCAGTGAGCCAGGCGGTATTCGGCATCGTCGTGCAGGCGCGGATACCAGTTCTGTCCCCGGCCTCCCGCATTCCCGTAGAGCCAGCCCTTGGGATCGTCGCCCGTGGCGTAATCGGCGTTGCCAAGAGAGATGTTGAAGTCCCACAGGGGACCGGCGCGCATGCGGCCGTCGCGGTCCTTGTGGAAATAGGTGCTGAAGACGTAGCCGTCGACCTGCTTGCCGATCTCCAGCATCCACTGGGCGTCGATGAACGTGCCGGGATCTATGTAGCGCGCATAGCCCTTTGGCCCGTCGAAGCCATTGCCGGCCAGGGCGTTCTCGAAATCGTTGACGTGCTTCTTCAAATAGTCGAGCTGGGGCGTGTTGAGGCGGTCGGGATCAAAGCTTTGCAAAGGTTGGGCGTAGCGCGAGGTCGACCAACTGTTCTTTCCGGTGTCCGGCTTGTCCCGGCGGAAGATGTAGCCTCCGGTGATCATGTCGGGATCGGTCGTCTTGTCGTTCAGATTGGCCAGCGGAACCCGGCCGGAATCACGTTTGATCTTTTCCATCAGCAGGTAGACGCCGTGGTAATTCGTGTAACCGGCCTTCTCGGTCGCGCGCTGGTTGAGGAACAGCTCGACGAAGACTGAACGGATGGACGTGCCGTCATCGCCGCGCAGTTGGCGCATCCAGTCGAAGATCAGCTTGTTGCGCATCAGCGTTTTCTCACTCCAGGGACCGTAGAGGATCCAATCGGATTCCCGGGGCATGCCGAGCAGACCGGCATTCAGATCGGCGCCGGTCTCGTCGCGCAATTCGAGGGCATAGCTCTTCTGATCGAACCCGGCGGAGCTTTCGCCGCGCAAGTGAGCAGCGGAAGGACCCTGGAATTCAGGTGTGTCGGTGATACGGGCCCGGCCGCTGCGAGGATCGGGCGGGATCACCACGGTGTAGGCGGCCTTGAACTCGCGGGAGCCGTCGATATTGACTCCGTTGGTGTCCAGGACCACGAGAGGGAGGTTAGATTCGAAGGGTTCACCTGTGCCGCCGAACTGCACGAGGGATTCATCCAAGAGGAGGTATGTGCGGCCGCTGACGCGGCCAGGGAGATGGCCGGGGAGATCGGCCCGGGCGCGCACCGTCGCGTTGCCGGCGATCCGGATGGGTCCGGTGTATTGGAAAGTGAAGAGTGAAGGTTCACCGCCGTCGAGGGTGTAGCGAATGATCGCCCCCGGGCTGTCTGGAGCTTCGAGGACGAGGTCGACCGGCCCGTCGACCAGGCCGCCGTCGTGGGAAAACATCACATCGGGCGCCCGGGGATTCTCCGCGAAAGTGTGGGAGTTTGCGGCTCCCGGAGTGGGAGGCGCCAGGTAGCCGTCGGCGTTGTCCTGTCGCCCGAAGGCCACGTCCTTCTCGAGGAGCGGGTAGGTGAAGGCGCTGACCACGTTGTTCCCGCCGGGCGCCACGAGTGCGAGATAACCTCCCTCGGCGGGCAGCTTGAAGTTGGTATGGATCCAGCCCGTTTCCATGGTGGTGGCCGTCAGGGGCCGGTCTTTGCCCGAGGCGAAGACCACACGGTAGGTCTTGGGTTGGAGGACGAGCGGACCGAAGGTCCAGAGGGCTGGCCGATCTTCCCGATTGGTCAGGCTCCAACCTTCGAGATCGATGGGGACGTCGCCGTCGTTGTAGATCTCGATCCAGTCCGGCGTTTCGGTGTCCTCGTCCTCCAAGAGGGAGTTGTCGGCGACGAACTCGGTAATGACGGGAGCGGCCTGAACAGAGAGAGGGACTTCCAGGCAAGCCGCCAGGAAGAGGATCGGGAGCAAAGGGGAGGTATTGTTCACGGGATGCGCGCAAGCATAGGGGCTGCTGCCTCGAGAGGCAACACGCGCGGCGCTGGGGAAGAAGCGCAAAAATGGGAGGGGGCGCGGTAGAGGATTCATCGTGGCGCGGGCACTCTTGCCCGCGACTGGAGTTTTTACACCCGGGCCCGATCCGGATCGAGCTGTGTTGAAATCCGGGCTTGCCCTCGGAGCGGTGCTCCCGGACGTTGTGCCGCATGACCAAACTGATCCGCCGCTACTATGAGATTTTCAACACGGGCGACCGCGAATCGCTCCTCGCCCTGCTTCACCCCGAAGTGGTCCACGAACTCAACGAAGGCGGCGTTGAAACCGGGATCGAAGCGTTCCGCACGTATCTCGCACGGATGGACCGCAGCTACCGGGAGAAGGTCGGAGATCTTGTGTTGTTTCAAGGAGAGGATCCGTCGCGCGCGGCGGCTGAATTCTTTGTCCGTGGCGAATACCTGGTCACGGACGAGGGCCTGCCCGAAGCGCGCGGTCAGACCTACCGCATCCGCGCCGGCGCGTTCTTCGAGGTTCGCGACGGTCTCATCGGCCGGGTCACCAACCACTACAATCTTGCCGCGTGGCTGCGGATGGTGAGCGGCTGACTCGCCGCCACGGGATCACGTTTCTTTGGATCGGACTCCGGCGCGTTGTTCGCAAGATCAGGAGTTCTGAGACTTTCGATTTCGATCAGGCAAAGTTAGGCAGTTGAGGGAAGCAGGCAGTCAATGGATGACGCAGGCTGGCCCGGCCTGCGCAGGCGCTATTCGGTCACGAGCACATCGTCGAGGTACCAACCATCCCCGTTGGGTTCCGCGTCGTCGCTGAGGAACTCAAACTCGATGCGGACCGCTTGCCCGAGCGCTTCGCCGGGAAGACGCAGGACGGCTTTCCGCCAGCCGGCAGTGCTGCTTTCGCCGGTGAAGATGAGCAGTTGAGCGCGCAGCACACGCCCGTCCTCAGCCAGAAGGTTCACCTGTCCGCCTTCGGGGGCGTCGGCCTCGAGAAAGTGCCAGAACTCGAGGGTCGCGCGGGCGCGGTCCCGCAGGTCAATGAGCGGACTGCGCAGGAAGATCCGCGAAAGGTTTCCGTAAGGCCCGTCGAGATTGGTTCCGTAGACGTTCATTCCGCTGTGGGCCGCGCCGGGTCCGGAGCCGGGAACGCCTAACTCCCAGACAGTGGTTCCGCCATCTTCCGGCCTGGCGCCGGCGAGCCACCCTTCCGCGCCGGATTCGAAGTCCTCGGTGAACACGGGGGCAGGAGGCAAAAGGGCCACGCGATAGAAGCGGATCGCTCCCTCGGGATCGGAATCCGTGTAGGAAGTCTCAGTTTCCGTAGCGCCGTCTTCTGGGTAACCGCTCACCAGAGCGCTCCAGGTATCTGGTCGCGCTTCGGAGGAGACCTGCACTTCGTAGATCCTGCCCGGTATGGAAGTCCAGCGGATCTCAGCCGGCCCCCCGGAAGGAGCGCGCTGGAAATCGATGATCCGGATGTCTCCGCCGGGAGTGGCGAGGGACAGACCGCGATTCACGGTCCGGGTCCCGGCGCCGTTCCGGGCGATGGGGAACAGGGTGGGCGAACCTGCTTCCGCCCCGAACACCTCGAGGTAGCTGCCGAAGGCGGCCTCGAACATCACGACCCGGATTGGGTAGACACCTTCGGCCAGCGTGATCTGGCCCAGCGTGCGGCTGTTTCCGGTTAGGCAATCGCAGGTCAGGGTGCCGGTCCCCGCTCCGAATGCCGTTCCAGTGGCGTCGGCGACGATTTCCTCGAAGTTCTGTCCCTCAATTTGCAGCTTGGCGCCATCGTCGCTCTGGAACCCAATCCAGTAGACGGCGGTCTCCGGGATCACGAGGAGGGCGGTGGCCTCTACGGCAAAGTGGTTGTCGTTCTCAGGAGTGTCGTTGGGGAAAGGCAGGTCGCCCGGCAGGATCCCTGAGGCGCTGCTGCCGTCGTCCGGGTCCTTGAAGTTGACGGCATCATATTCACTGCTTTCGGACACTTCGGTTAGGACAGCTTCGGCCACGCTGAGGCTTTCGATAGGATCCCCCCTGGGCACTGAGGCTTTGACCGTCCACCCGTCGGCGCTCACCCCCGGCGCCAGAACTTCGGCTGGCCCATCGACATCCCCGGGCAGAGCCCATTGATCGGTGGAAGCGTCCGTCGAGTGGGCGCCGGGCGCGGCGTAGAACTCGAAGAAATCGTCCCCGCCGGCATCCCAAGTGATGATCTCGACGGCGTAGTCTCCGGCCGTGAGGCCTCGCAGGATGCCGCGCGTGTCGCTGTCGGCGGTGTTGCCGGGGTGTCCTATGACCGAGCGGTCGATGGGGTCGAGCTGGCCGCCGCCGTGCACCGCGTCGAAGACCGCTCCAACGACGCGAAGGGCGAACCCGTCGTCGGAGTGAACCCCGAGCGTCCAGTCTCCAGAGGAAGGGATGCGCAGCAGCCCTTTCGCCACGATGACGTAGCCGTCTTCCGGCATCCCGAGCACCGGATCTTCCTGCGCTGGGTAGCGGAAGGAATTGAAAAAGATGCCGCCGTCCTGGAAGTTCAGGTAGGGAACGGCCGCGTCGCTGATGCTGCCGGAAAAGCCGGGAGCGTCGGCGGCATTGGCCACCGCGAGAGCTTCCGAGAGGCCATCCAAGCCCGCGTCGACTAACGGACCGAAGTCCCAGATCTGCCGGAGGCCCCACTCTCCGGCGCTCCCCTCGGGGCCGGGCAAGTTGCCTGTGGGCAGGAGGGACTCCGGCAGGGTGAACTCACCGGTCCTGCCGATAGGGAGTCCGTTGCCGTCGTCCGCAGTAATCATGTAGGTGTGAAAGGAACCGGCTGCGAAGGGTGGGTCCGGGACGTAGGTGACGAGAGTGCGCGGCAAATCCTGCTCGAGCAGGAATGGCGCCAAGGCGTTGTCGACCCGCAATTCGATGCTCTCGGGATTCACCGCGCTAGTCTCGCTGTCGGTAAACTCGATCGTCAAAGACTGGACAGTTGCCTCGACGCGGGTGACGGAGGCCGGAATCGCTGCTCCCGGATCTTGAGGAACCACGAAAAACTGCTCCCCGGCAAAGGCATTGAGATCGACGGTTAGGGTGGCGCCTCCGACGAAGGAGCCTTGGCCATCGGTGCCGAGGTTCCCTTGCGGCGCCGGGAGTCCGCCGAGGAACTGGTTAGAAAGGAAGTCGTGGTTCGATCCGTTGATCATCGCGCAAATCCGGATCTCGCCTTCCGGAGATCCGATGAGTGAGAGGGGAATGGCCAGTTCCAAGCCGGTCTGCGCCGCCCGGGCCAGCTCCGGATCCGCCTCGCTTTCGCCGCCGCCAACCCCCGCGGCGTTACTGTTGTTGAATCCGGCGAGGATCCCGTTGGAGGCTTCAAACGGGCCGTTTGAAGGGGGATTCTGCCAGTGAAACCGGCCGATCGATCCTCCTTCGTTTGCTCCGATGGTCACGAAATCGAGATCGAGAACCTGTCCTCCGTCGTTGCCGTGCCGGAAGATGAGCAAGTAATCCGCCGCGAACCCGTCGTCGAAGCGGAAGCCATCGAAGAGAGCCGCCCAATTGTCGTTGTTCAAATTTGAAGCGCGCTCGATCACATTTTGGCCTCCTGGCGCGGCGTCGATGAAGATCTCCAGCTTGTTGAAATTGCCCTCCAGGTTTCCGGTGAGCGCCAGGTAGAGGATGCCTCCGGCGATTTTGCCGTAGGCGGCGTTCAGCTCGCTGTTGTTGTCGCCGAACCCGGTGTTGACGGTCTGAATGGCGAGCGGATCGCCGTAGTCGTCCTGGGCGATGCTGCCGTCGATGACGACCGCATGTGCGGCGGAGAGGAAGCCGATGAAGAACACCAGCAAGAACCGTGCGGGAGAGAAGGAAGGGTTCATGGCGCCGAATCTGGGGTTGAACTTGGAGCTTCCGTAATCTCGCACAGAATTACGCGCACGGAGGGGAATTGGCTTCCCTGGCATCCGGCCGGAGGGGCCTCGGACGCTGTTCGCGCCTGGAATCCCAAAACTGGAGCCCGGCATGGGGCGCGGGAGAGATCCGTCGCGGCCCGTCCCAAAAAGGCCCACAACCGATAAAGGTGCCGGCCTGCTCCAGGGAGCGGCGGCAAGAAACACGGGGAATCATTCGGTTCATGCAGGCGCCAAGACACAACGGCCCCGTCACTGTTGTTCCGCTCTTTTGACTCCCCATTTCCCAATCGCCGCCTTAGACTCTCTGCGTGAGCGCGGTTACCGAGGAGCAGAGAAGAGCTTGGATGGCGGCCTGGCGGCGCGCCGGACCGGCGATGCTGGAACTGCGCCGTCGCGAACTGCGAAACCTGACGGAATACGACTCCGTCTGCATTTTCGACGGGTTTGACGCGCCGTTACCCGCCGTGCTTCGAAAGTCTTCCGGTCTGGTCGAGCAGCAGCGTTGGTTTCGAACTCAAGGAGCAACCGGAGATCATGGACCGCCTCGGCGAGTTGCTGGCAACTCATGGTTACTCAACGTGAGCGCGCATTTCGCACTAGCAACTCGACAACGGCGACAAGCCGGTGTTCCTGCCGCTGGCCGTTGATCGCCGTGACCACGCATTCCCGGATTCCGGGGAATTTCAGAAACGCGGTTTCGATCTGGCCGAACTCCACCCGGTGGCCGCGGACCTTGATTTGAAAATCCCTTCGTCCGGCATCCCATCGCCGCCAGCCGAGGTCGCCGGTGCGATAGCTGCGCATCTGCGGGTCAACCGGATCCGGGACGGTATGAGAAATGCGGGTTAGCTTCGCTCGTATGCCGTCTTCCGCTATTTCCGCTTCCCTGGCAGCCGTCCACCTCGCGCTCCAGCTCTCCGCTGCGCCCCTCGAGGAGTTCCCTGTCCTTGCCCAGCCTTTCGACACGGAACCGTTCCACCCCGTCCGCATCCCGGCCTGGGTCGAAGAAACCACCGGAGCCGGTTACACCCTTTCAGCGATGTCCTCCGATCAGCGCGAACGCGCTGCCACCGCAGGCGTCACGCTGAGCGAACTTGGCTTCGTCGATCCGTTCTATGCCTACTTCGACAGCGCGCTCCTCCACCGCCGCAGCCCCCACGTCCCTCTCGACAGACTCGACCACGATCTTGCCGAATACCGCCGCCTGGGCGTCAGGGTGCTCGCGGTTGTTCCTCCCAGTCTCCAGAGCGAAATCTACGCCGCTCACCCCGAGTGGCACCGCGTTCCCACGAACACCACGGACATTCCGTCTATCGATCTCGAACAACATCCCTACGGCGGCATGCTTTGCCTGCTGGGTCCCTACGGCGATTTCCTGATCGAACTCGTGGCGGAGATCGCAATCCGTTACCCGGACGTCGCCGCCTTCAGCTTCGATGGGCTCCACTACGCCGGAGTCTGCTATTGCGCCGAGTGCCGCGACGACCACTCCCGCGACACCGGCCGCGAAATCCCTGATGTCAACATGGAGAACCCTGACTTCCGCCGCTATCAACACTGGGCCGACCGCCGCTTGGAATCTCTCGTCCGGCGCATGCAGACGCGTCTCAAGGGCATCCGCCCCGCTCTCGCCCTCGTCACGTGGAGCACCAACGCCGGCCGCTTTGGGCATCTCCGCGATATCCCCCGCAACATGCCCGCCCGTCTCAACCTTCTCTTCGACGCCCCGGATCAGGAGTTTTGGTTAGACGAGACGAATCGCGGCGCCAGCGTCGTTCCCGCCTTCGCGAACGCCTACGCCTGGGCGGTGACCAACCACCGCGCCGCCTTCAGCGAACCCTATCTGATGTCTCATGGGAACCCTTACGGCAAGGATAGCTTCCCGGCTCACGAGGTCCAACGCCGCATGTTTCTGGCGCTGACCCACGGCGCCCTGCCCAGCATCGCCGTGGCCCAACCCGCTCCCCTCCAGGATGCGGTCTATCAAGGTCTGGCCGAAGTCGCCAAACGCCGTCCCTGGCTGACCCACAAGAAACCCGAGTCCTGGGCCGCTCTCGTCATGAGCGATAACACCCGCGTCTTCTACGGCCGCGACCCGGGCCAGGTCGAAACGCGTTATCTCGCCCACGTCTTCGGCTGGTTCCGCGCCGCCCTCGAAGAGCACCTCCCTTGTGCGCTCATCAACGACTGGAACCTCAGGTCCGCGGATCTGTCGCCCTATCGCGTCCTCATCCTGCCCAACACCGCGTGCCTCGATGACGCCCAATGCGCCGCCATCCGGGGTTTTGTAGAGCAAGGCGGTGGCCTCGTCGCTTCCCTGGACGCTTCGCTCTGCGACGCCTTCGGCGATCCCCGGCCCGCTCTCGCCCTCGGAGACCTCTTCGGCGTCCGGCACGGCGGAGTCGCCGCTGCCGGCCCCGCCGCTGCCGGGATCGACGACAACTTCGCCCGCGACCTCAGTCCCGAATACTGGGCGGCGCGCCAGAACATTTGGGATCTGCACGGAGCCTCCACGGGGCCGCTCGGCTCGCCCGCCTTGCATTCCCTTATCGGCGAGCTGCCCGTCACCTTCAAAGGTCCCGCCATCCGCGTCGAACCACATACAGGCGTCGCGGTCGCCGCCTCGTTCGCTCCGAAACCCGGCTCCGAAGGAGCCCCGTCTCCTGCCATCCTCACCTCGACGTTCGGCAAGGGCCGCGTCGTCTATTTCACCGCCGGGATTGATGCGGCCTACTACCTCTACGCCTATCCTTACCAGCGTGAACTGCTCCGCAACGCCGTAGAATGGGCCGCCGGCAGCCCCCCGCCCATCGCTGTAGAAGCTCCCATGTGCGTTCATGCCGTGGCCATGCGTCAGCACCGCGACGGCGAGCGTGTCATTGTCCATCTCTACAACGACGTCAACACCACGGCTTTCCACGCCTTGCCGGACTACGACGTGCCCCTGCGCGAAGAGGTCCTCCCCATCCACGGTATCCGGGTGACTTTCCGCGGCTACCCAGTCCGCCGCGTCCACCTCGAACCCGAAGGCCTCGAGCTGACCCTGGAAGGTGAGGCCGGCGCCCTCACGGTCACCGTCCCCCGCCTCGACATCCACAGCATGGTCATCGCCGAACTCGAACCCTGAGTCTCTCTGTTCCCGCTGCGGCTGCGCCGCCCAGCCTACCCGTCCCAGCCCATCGGAAGCTTGTCGTTTATAACCATGCGGGACAACGGATTCCTGCAAGGGCGAGCGCTAACGGTTGAGCCATCTCCGCACGGTCGCTCGAATCGAAGCTGATGAACGCCAGGGGCCGGTCCTTTATGAAGCTGCAAGGGGCTTTTGAAGATGCCATGGACGGAGGACCGCCCGATCTCGCGTGGTTAGCGGCATCGCGGCGGGAAGTGGAGGCCAAGGGGTTCGCGGCGCCTCGCGACGAAACGGTATGAGCAATGCGGATTAACCCGAGAGCCGAAGCGTGACGCTGGCCAGAGCGTGGGCTTCCTCGGGATTATGGGTGACGAAGAGCGTGGTGATGGCGTGGAGGCGGACAATCGATTGAAGCAGCGTCAGGATCTCGCTGTGTGTCTCGGAATCCAGGCCGGAGAGAGGTTCGTCGAGGCAAAGCAAACCGGGCCGCAAGGCGAGCGCCCGGCCGAGACCGACGCGGCGGGCTTCACCTCCACTCAAGCCCTGAGGTTTGCGATCGAGGAGATGGGTGATCCCGAGTTGGGAGGCGAGAGTTTCCACGGCGTTCTCGATGTCTGAGACAGGCCAGTGGTGAATCCGGGGTCCAAACGCCAAATTGTCCCGAACAGTGAGCGCAGAGAACAGCGCGCAATCCTGCGGCAACAACCCGATGCCGCGTTCGCCGGGACGCAAACGCGTCAGATCCCGGCCTTGAAAGCGGATGTGACCGCGTTCGACCGGGCGCAGGCCGCACACGGCCTCGAGCAGGGTGGATTTTCCGCAACCGGTCCGGCCCATGAGGGCGGCGCAAGATCCGGATGGAACTTCCAAGTGGATTCCGGTCAAGCGGAAGTTACCGGCGCGCACGGTCAAATCGCGAATCTCAAGCATAACCAGCACGGCGCCCAGTGGTTTCGAGATCACGGGGGATGCCCGCGATCCGGACGGCCGCGATCAAGGCCAGGGCGAGAAGGATCATGAGGAGAGAGACCGCGACGGCTCCGCGCAGGTTCCCGATGTTGATCTCGAGAAAGACGGAAGTGGAGAGCACCTCGGTGCGGCCGCGGGTGGCGCCGGCGAACACGAGGATGGGACCGAATTCTCCGAGCGCACGCGCCCAGGCGAGGGTTGCGGCCGTCAGGATGCCCCGGCGTGCTTGCGGCAGGAGAACATGCCAGAATGCCCCGGCGCGATTGCAGCCCAGGGTCAAGGCGACGGCTTCCTGACGGGAATGAATTTCGTCGAACGCGGTTTGCATCGTGCGGATGGCGAAGGCGGCGGCGACGCTGAACTGCGCCAAAATCACCGCCGGAACTTTGAACGTGACGCCGGGACGCAGATCGGGATTGATCACGGTCAGCCAGGAAAAGGCGGCGGCGCTCCACTGTTCGAGGGTCTGTTCGAAAAGCGGAATCTGATTGAAAAGGATGAGCAGACTGAGGCCGACGACGAGCGGCGGCAGGAGGATGGGGATATCGAGCAAGGCGTCGGCGAGGCGTCGGCCGGGAAAGCGCACCCGGGAGAGGAGATAACCGGCGGGGACGGCGACGAAGAGGGAGAGGATGGCGGAGATGGAACAGGTAACCAGCGTCAGGACGATCGAGCCGGCGATCTCGGGCGACGCGAGGGTGGTCCTCAGCGTCCGCCATCCGCCGGCGGCTCCGTCAGTCGTCGAGTCATAGCGAAAGAGGTAAAGGACATCGGCGCCCGTGAACGCCAGAATCAAGGCGACGTAAATCCCGGCGAGGACAAAGAGCCCGATGAAGAAGGGGCCGTCGGAAGGAACCCGGCGGCGGCGAGAGGTGGAAGGGCAAGGCGCGTCGGGGGGCATGCCGGGCTAACGAGAGGAAGAGGAATCGGCGGAAGCATCCGCGGTGGAAAGATTCCAGTGAAAACCGAAGCGCTCGAACGCGGCGCGTCCTTCGGGTCCGGTGAGGGCGAGGCGGAGACGGGCCAGGAGCTGACGGTGCGGGGAGTCGCGGCTGAGGGCAAAGGGTTGACTGGCCTGAGAGCCAGAGACTGTCAGAGGGACAATCTCGCAGGATTCGAGGATGGCCGGGCTGGCCAGGGCGTTGCTTCGGTACAAAAGGGCGGCGTCGAGGGCGCCAAGTTGCATTTGATTGACCAATTCATCTCCTTTGGAAGCGAGGACGGTCAGGTTCCCCGATTGTTCGAGAGGTTTCTCGACGCTGTGCCGCCGGAGGAGATCCCGCGACAGGGCGCCGAGAGCGGATTTCCCGGGATGAGCGAGCCCGACGCGGAGACCGGGCCTGGCCAGGTCTGCTAACTGATTGAGACCGAGCGGATTCTCGCGCTGGACGAGCAGGACGATGTCGTTGCGGCTGACGATCAGGCCCTCTTCGAAACGGTCGCGGACCATATCGAGGAACTTCAGATCGCAGGCGAAATAGGCGTCGGGTTGGGCTCCGGCTCGCATCTGAGACACCAATGTTCCACAGCCTTCGTAGATCACTTGAACGCGGACACCCTCGCGTTGTTCAAATGAGGCGAGCTGTTCGCGGATGGCGGGGCGAAGCATGGAGCCGCTGAAGAGGGTGATTTCCGGCGTGAGCGACCAGGGATCACCTGCCTCCGTTGCAAAATGATGCCGCTGAAACAGGGGAAGCCCGCGATCGGACGCGGTCAGGTAGCGCGCGAAGCGGAGCGCCTCGGCCGGATGAGGGGATGCGGCGAGCACGCCGATGGCAGCCTGAGTGGGCCGGGCGTCGAAGAGCGGGACGCGGAGGAACTCGAGGTTTCCGAACTGAGCGGCGACGGCATCCCAAACGATGCCGGCGTCGACGGCGCCGAGGGAAACATCTTCGGCAACGTTGTTGACGGTGGGTTTGAAGACCGCGGCGTTCGCCTTGATGGTAGTCCAGAGGCCGGCTTCCTGGAGCACGGCGCGAGTCAGACTACCCACGGCGGCCGAGGGATCCGCGAGACTCACCCTGACATCCGAGCGGGCGAGATCGTCGATGGAACCAATCGTTTTCGGGTTTCCCCGGCTCAAGACAATCCCGGCGGTGAGAGTGAGCGCGGGAATGGATTCTCGAACGAGCCCCGCCCGGCGGGTCGACTCGATGTAACCGAGGTCGGCGGGAAGATAGAGGTCGCCGCCGGCGACGGCGAGTTGAGAGGCGAGTTCGCCGGAGCCGCCGAACTGAATGCGAACGGGAGTCCCATACTCTTCTTGGTAGCGCCGGGCGATCTCGGCGACGGGGAGGCGCAAGCCTGCGGCGCAGTGCAAGGTGATCTCCGCGCCGGCGCGGCTGGGTTTCCGGTCGCGCAGGATCAGGAACAGGCAGAGCGCAACCAGGGTCGAGGCGAGTGCGCCGGCGAGAAGCACAGGACGGGAGTGGCTTTTCTTCATCAGGTCAGATCTGGTTCCGGACGCTTGCCGCAGACCGGACAATCCGGTCGCGCGGTGATGGGAATGCGGCGCCATTCCATGGTCATGGCGCCGGTGTAGAGCAAAACGCCGGGCGCCGCGGGGGGGTGTCCGGTCAGGATCTTGACGCCTTCGATCGCAGCCACGCTGGCGATAAGCGAGGCGACGGCGCCGAGGACGGGAAATCGTCGATTCCAGTGGACCGGATCCTCCGGGTAGAGGCAGGCGAGGCAGGGAGCGCCCCCTGGAAGGACGGTGAAGAGTTGACCTTCCATGCCGAAGACGGCGGCGTCGAGCAAGGGAATCCCGCGGAGGACGCACTCGCGGTTGAGGAGAAAGCGTTCGCGGAATCGTGGAGCGGCGCCGAAAACGATGTTGGCTTGGGAGACGAGAGCGGCGACGTTGGCTTCGTCGATGTGGGAATTGACAGTCTCGACTTCAATGTGCGGGTTGAACTCCGCGAGGGTGGTTCGGGCGCTGGCGACGCGGGGAGCGCCCAGGCCGGCGTAGCGCATGAGGATCTGCCGGTTGAGGTCGGAGAGTTCGAGATTGCCGCCGTGCACGAGGAGGAGACGGCCGATGCCGGCGGCGGCGAGTTGGAAGGCGATCGAGCCGCCGAGCCCTCCGATGCGGCTAACCAGGGCGGTGGCGTTGCGCAGGCGGAGTTGTCCGGCTTCTCCGAAGAAGGGAAGATCGATCTGCCAGGAATAGAGAGCGCGTTCTTCGTCGCTGAGGGTGGTGCGTGTGGTCACGAAGCGTCCTGCGGGGGGGGAAGTGTGCTAGCTGAGAGCGAGGCGGAGGTGATGCGGTGTCAGGGACGGACGGGCGAAAGGCGGTTCGGCGCGGATCTGCCGCGCCGAAAGGTTAACCGCCGGCCATCGGAGTCAGGAGGAGAATGTCGTGGCTTTGCCGCAGGCGGAAATCCGCGAGATCCGCTAACTGAACGCCGTCCACAGCGACGACGAGAGATCTTCGGGGGCAATCATTTTCATCAAACAGCAACTGGCGGAAGAGGGGAGAGCGGTTGGAGGCGAGACTTTGCAGGGTTTCGGAGAGGAGAGTTCCAGGGGCAACCAGAGCCGTTTCCTCGGAGCAGCCGGCTGCGAGTCCAAGCTGAGCAGCGTAGTGCAACCGGATGGGGAGAAGGGAGGAGGGCGAGGCGCTGGAAGGAGACATGGGTAGGCGGCGTGAGGACCGGGAAACGGGGGAAGCCGGCGACGCGTGGGAGTTAGGACGGACTCAAGCGGCCCCGATCCATAGGCAGCACCCGGGTCGCGGCGGCGCGGGCTTGGGGATCGTGGGTGGCTATGATCACGATGCCGCCTTGCCCGGCATAGCTGCGGCAGAAGGAAAGGACGGCGGCCGAGGCGTCGTCGTCGAGATTTCCGGTGGGTTCGTCGGCGAGAAGAATCCGGGGCTGGTGGAGGGTGGCGCGCGCGAGGCCTACCCGCTGGCGCTCACCGCTGCTGAGGGCGCCCGGGAGGTGATGGATGCGGTGTTCGAGTTGAAAAAAGCGGAGGAGGGCGTTGGCGCGGTCGCTGCGGTCCTCGCCCGGATGCGCCAGTGAAGGCGTAAGGACATTTTCCAAGACGTTCAGGTAGGGAATGAGGTGGAGTTGCTGAAAAACGAAGCCGACGTGACGGGATCGCCAAGCGGCCCGTTCATTGGGCGGGAGGGAATAAGGATCGGTTCCGGCAAAACGGACGCTGCCGGAGTCGGGTTGGAGGAGTCCGCCGGCGGAGAGCAGGAGTGTGGTTTTGCCGCATCCATTGCGGCCGCAGATGGCGACGCACTCGCCAGGTTCCACTTCGAGGTGCACGTGTTGAAGGGCGCGCACAGGGCCGTCGGGTCCCGAGAAGGTTTTGCCGATTTCGGTAAGGCGCAGATTGCGGGATCGCGCAGGCGTCGGCACGGCCGGATCGTCAGTCATGGCGCAAGAGATTGCAGGGATCTTGTTGGGCGGCGATGAAGGCGGGCGGGAGAGCGGCGAGAGCGGCGAGGAGGGGAGCGCCGAAGAGGATGGCGGCGAGTTCGCCGGGGTGAAGGAGGCGAAAGTTGTCATTGAGGTTGAGCCAGGGGGCCCAGGGCAGGAGGAGGGCGAGGAGGATTCCCAGCAAGCTTCCCACGAGTCCCGCGATCAGGGCTTTTCCAACGAACAAGGTCAACAAGCTGCGGCTGGAGAGACCGACGGCGCGGAGGACGGCGATCTCGGGCCAGCGGGCGCGGACGTTGAGGACGGTGAGCAGGCCGATGCCGCCGAGGGCCAAGAGCGCCAGAAGAGGGATGGAGACGGAGGCGAACCCGGTCCAGGCGGCGCGCTGGCGGGCGCGCTCATCGCGCAAGGCTTCGAGTTGGGCCTCGGCGGCGGTCTTTGCGGTTAGGCGCGCCTCGGCGCGAGCCAAGGCCTGGCTTTGCTTCTCGATAATCTGGGTTCCCGGGAGAATGCGCAGCAATTCGGCGCGGACTTCGCCGATGCGATCGGCCGATTCGCAATTGCATTCGAGGGCGAGGATGGCGCTGATGCGTCCCGGCATTCCTAACAATTCCTGTGCTTCTGACAGGTTCATCCAGACGGTGAGATCGTCCGCGGAGCCGCGTTCCTCGTGAATCTGATGGATGGTGAAGGCGCGTCCGAAAAACTGGGTGGTTTCGCCGGGCCCGGCCCCGAGCCGCTGATGGAGCGAGTGACCGAGGACGAGATGACCGGCTGGGACCGCTTCGAGAAGCGGCGCCAGAGGGTGGCGATGACGCAAAGGGACTTCGCCCCGGATGCCGACAAGCAGGACGGAACCGCCGGCTTGTTCCCAGTTCACGCGGCGGGTGAGACTCGGAAGGAGATGATTGACGGTGACGATGTCCGAGCCGGCGAGCCTGTCGACGTATTCTTCGGGCATCGTTTTGACGGCGAACCCGCGTTCATAGACTTCGGCCAGATCCTGACCCTCGGGGAAAATATGGATGTTAAACCCGAGGCCCTTCATGGAGACACGGATGCGATCTTCGAGTTCCTGCATGCGTATGGCCGTTTCGGCGCTCGCAGCGGCGGCAAGTCGCTCTGTTTCCCGGTCGTATCCGCGCAAGAGGAGCAGCGATCCGGCCATGGCGAGGGTGGCGAGCAGCGTGAGGCCAGCGCCGAGAGCGAAGATGCCGGGCCGGTGGCGGATTTCCTGAACGATCAAGTGGCGCAGGGTCATGGGCGCGGACGGCGGAGCAGGAGAACGGCGGCGGCGGTGCTGAACACAATGGCGAGCAGGGCCGCGGAGGCGACGACGATCCAGGAAAGGCGGACGGGGGAAGGCTGCGAAGAGGTTGGGGATGACGCCGGCGATGGAGTTCGCGAGGCATCGGCCAGGAGGATGCCGGCTCCTTCAAGCGGAGGGAGAGTTTTTTCGAGGACAACCCAGGACTGGTCGAGCAGGATGTTCCAGTCGGCTTTGAGGAGGAAATCGGCGCCGGGGTTCTCGCTCTTGACCTGGCAGGAACATGCTTCGGTGAGGTAACGACACGCGGCGGCGACGGCGGCCGGATCGAGCGGCGCAGCGGGCAGAGGAGGGAGAACCCGGCCGCGTCCGAAGACGGGAACCGCATAGGGCAGCGCGGGATCGAGGGAACGAAGGCGCTCGATTTGCGCGATCAGTGCGGACTCGGCGGGATCGTCGCGGGGAAGGCGGATTGGGGTGAACTCGATGCGCAGAGGGATGCCGGAACGGAGCACGTTGTCCAGTTCCACGGGGCCTCCTTCGTTGCGGGAGGCAGCGGCGGCTGCGGGAGGGATAACGCCTTCCGGAATGGTTAGGGTGGGCGCGGTTTCCGCGAGAGTTTTGCCTAGACTGGACCAGGCCAAAGCGTTTTGATCCGCGCTGGATCCTTCCAGGAGGATCCAGACCGCGGAACTCCCCTGAGAGAGGGACTGGACGATCGACTGCCGGCAGGGGGAATCGACGAGGAGGGCGGCGTTTTCTGGATTGGCTTCGAGTTCAAGGCAGAGCTGCCGCGCGCCGGCGCGTCCGTGGGAGAACACCTGGATCACCGCACGATGGGGATCGCTCGGGGGCAGGTCGAGACTCCAGAGTTGTTCTTCGGTGAGGGTATCGATCCGATGAACTTCCGTCTGCAAGTTCGCATGGAGTGCAGCGGCTTCGAGAACGGCCAAGGTTTCGCGCAGCTCGGGAGAGGGTTCACCGGGATGAAAGAGGACGGCGTGAAAAGGGTCGGGCGCCCAACGTTCCAGCGCGTAGCGGAAGACGGGGACCTGACAAGCGTCTATCGGCGCCGGTTGGGAAACGAGGGCGAGTGCGACGGCGACCGCGAATCGGACCGCCGCTGCGGGCGCGAGAAAAACGGAAAGAGCCCGTCCGGGACGCATGACGGCTTTAGGGTGTCGCGAAACAGCAGATGTGTCCACGATCAGTGCTGACGAAGAGCCGGCCTCCGGCGGCGGCGAGGCCGTAGGCGCGGCCTGGGACCGGAGCTTCCCAGAGGGTCCGGCCCGAGGCTGCGTCGACAGCCCGGACGGCGTTTTCCAGACCGGCGATGAGCACACCGCCGGCCAGGATGAATCCAAACGGGGCGGGCGCGGGTTCTTCCCAAAGCACACAGGCGCGCAGCAGTTCTTCGAGTTGGGCCAACCTGGCGTTCTCGTCGCTGCGGCGGTCTTTTTTGGCGGAGAGCGCGTCGCGTTCCGGCGTGAGACGGATGATGGCGGCGCGGTCGATCGCCTGAAGGTTTCCGGCGCGGTGCAACCAGGCAGTGGAGCCATCGACGAGGATGCGATTGGAGCCGCTGAAGCTGACCAACTTTTGGTTGCTCTTGGCGTCGCTGAGCCGGACGACGTCTTCCGGGTTTTTCTGGTCGGCTGGTCCCGCGACCAGTTGATCGTCTTCAGTGAGGATGCAGAAGACTCCTCCGGCTTCGGGGATGGGGCCGCCCGAAACGCCTGTTTGGAGGTCGTAGGTGAGAGGGGCGGAGCGGCCTTGGGGTGCGTAGAGGTTGCTGGCGGAGGCGAGCAGAGCGCCTTGGATGGTGGCGTCGCTGAGTTCGGCGCGGAAGAGGCCATTGCCCTCGATGCGGCCGGTGGCGGCGTCGACGGCGTAAAGGTAGGATGGTTCCCAAGGAAGGAGCGAGGCGGCGAACAGAGCACGGCCCCGGTCGAGCAACACGCCGGTGCGCACGGGCCAGGGAGAAATGAGGCAACCGTTGCTGGGAATGAGCCGCGCGGATGGAGCTGCGCGCAGTTTCCAAACCAGGGTTCCATCGGCGGCGCCGGTGCAGTAGACAAATCCGTCGTCGGAGCCGAACCAGGCCCGGTCCTGTTGCACGGAGGGGGGAAATCGAACCGGCGCTCCGGTGGGAAAGATCCAGAGCCGTTCACCGGTGGCGGCATCGAGACAATGGGCGCTGTGGTCGACGGAAGATCCGAAATAAACTCGACCGGCGACGGCGGTGACGAAGAAGGCCGGATCGAAGTTGCGCATGGATTGGAGTCCGGCGTTTCCAGAATAGGCGTCCCATTTCGCCGGACCGGTCCAGGCAGTGGCGGGAGGAGCTGGGGATTCGAAGGTCCAGACGCGGCGCAGCGGCAGGTCGAGAGGTTCGGCGGTGACGCCGCTTCGGCGGTTGTCGTGGGCGTAGACCGGCCAATCGGCTCCAGCCGGAGTCGCGCCACACAGGAGAAAGGTGAGAATCAGGCCGGGCCGAAGCAGAGAGCGCATAGGAGTTCATTCATGAGAAGAGCTTGCGTCGATGGGGCGAAAGCCGAGGCTGGTTTCCATCCAGCCGCCGCAGGAGCAACCTCCGCCGCCCTCGGGCATCAGCAGCATGCCGTTGGCCGGGATCACGCTGAGCCAGCAACTGGGGCGCAGGCGCGGCCAGTGCGTGGTCTTCTCGCTTTCCAGCGACCACACCGAGATCTGGCGATCGGCGCCGCGGAACAACAGGGCATGTCCGGCGCCCACATAGGTATGACAGCCCTCGCGGCGCCCCATGTTTTCCGTGAAAATCGATCCGTCGCCGAGGCGCATGCCGAAAGGCTGCAGGTAGAGACGGTTTCCAAGCGCCACGGGGTGTTGGATGTGGCCGCTGTGATGGTCGTCAGCCCAGGGGTTGCTGCGGCGCCACCGTTCCTTTCCGCTCTCCGGATCGAGGGTGCGGAGGTGAAACTGCCCTTCCGAGGAGGTGACGAAAATGAGCGAACCCGGCGCGGCGAGACCGTAGAAGCAGAGGGCCTGGGCCGGAAGGTCGAGAGCGTTCTCCCAGAGGAGGGAACCGGTGGAAAGGTCGAGGGCCACGGCGAAGAGATCGCGCGTGAGCAACTCGCCGGCGAGACGGCGGGAGGGGTTGGCCCGGACTTCCGGATTGCGGGATTCGGCGAAGAAAAGCTGGTCGCCGGAGGCGCAGATCGAGGTGTTGATGACGATCCCCCCGCGGTGTTCCCAGGCGAGAGGAGCGCGTGGGTCCGCCGCTGGGTAGGCGAAGAGGGCGTCGCTGCACACTTGGGCAGTCGCGGAGGTGTCTTTGCCGTCATACCACATCGCGTCCGACCAGTATTCCGTATAGGGCGCATTGCGAAGCACGCTGCTGCCCAAGAGGAAATCGCCGGATCGGGCGATGAAACCCCAGTCATGAGTTAGGCGATCGGTTTCGGGAAGGGCAAGAGAACTGGTCCGCGCTCCGGAAACGGGGTCGAGAATCCAGGCGCGATCGCCCACGGCAACATAGAGCTTGCTGGCGTCAGCGCACCAGTTAGAGGCGTCGCGGGGGATGTTGACGCGGCGCAGCCCGGGCGCTTCCAGGCTCCAAAGGACGGAACCGTTGTGAGCGTCGAGGGCGATCATCCGGTTCATCCCTTGGTGAAAAAGCCGGTTGCTCACGGAGAGCGGCGCGGGCATCCGCGGATTCCGGTCGATGCCGAAATCGCCGCCGGGGCGTCCGACCCATTGGGTTTGCAAATCTTGCGCGGAATCGACGCCGGAGAGGGTGTCGCGGCTGTCGGCGGTGTTTCCGGCGTCGCCGTATTGATGGGTCCAGCTTCCGGCACCGCTGATGGAGGGTTGGCGCGCTTCGATAACTGCGACTCCGGGATCCTCCGGGGCGGAGGGAACAGAAAAAAGCGGCTCGGTTTCCGGCCAGCGCCTGATTGGATTCGCCTCTTGCTCCGGACCTTCGAAACGTGCGAGCCCGCCGGGTTGGAGCACGCGCAGCACTTCCTTGGGTGGCGAAGGGATGCGGCCGGTAGTGAGACTGGTTTCCGAGACGACCAGGTTGAACATCCCGCCGGTGAAGGGGAGGTCGTCGAAGGATTCCGTGCTGAAGAGCGAGACTCGGGCGCCGTAGACGCCGGATTGGGTCAGGGCGAGACGGAGCGAGTGGATCCGCTCCGGGTCGGCATCCACGCCTATGACGGAGAGCCGGGACCGGGCGGCAATCGCCACGGCGAGCGAGGCGTCCTCCAACCCGAGAACGAGGGCGAACCCGGCTGGAGCGTGGCCGGAGGCGCTCGAGCCAAAGGCGGCGGCGAGGGCGCGCCCGGCGCTGTCCGAGACGGCTGCGGATGGAGGGGGCGGCTGGGCTCCGAGATGATTGAGACTCGCCACGGAGTAGTTGAGAGAGGTGTCGAAGGTGTAGACAGGGCTGAAGAGCCGGCCGGAATCGAGCCGGGCGCCGATGCGGTAAAAGTAGGTGGTGTGGGGATCGAGTCCTTCGAGAAGGATCGAGGCGCGGACGCCATCGCGGGTTGCGGGAACAATGGGTCCGAGTTCGCGAGTAGGACCGAAGGCGACGGCGGCCGGGGCGTCGAACCTTTCGGGGAACTCCCACTCGACCAAGGCGCGCGTGGGCTGGAGGAAACGAAGGGAGGGCTGAACCGCGAACGGCAAGCCCTCCGCAGAGCTTGCCGGCTCCGCCGCGAGAGCGGCGGCGAGCACTAGTGTGCTGTATGCAAAATACGTAGATAAAACAGGTGTTGTGATTTTTAGAAAACTTGCTCGCTGCGCTCGATGTTTCTTTAGAATTGCAGCTCTCGGTTCCCGTTTCTGCCTCGCTCCCCGGTCCCCCCGGTCCCTGTACGCGCTCAACTCTCTCCTCGCGCCATGAACTGGATCACGATTGCTCGCGAGTTTTGCCCACCTATTTCGCAAACGCCACACTAGTGGCAACAGGGGCAACAGGGGCAACAGGGGCAACAGGGGCAAAACCCCGGCCGCGGCGACCATAGCGCCTCTGCGCGGGCGGGCGCTTCGTGGCGAGAGCTTCCAGGCCGTCATGTCCGCATGCTAACACGCCCTGTCGGGAAGCTCCAAGCGGAAGTGGTGCGCCCGACGCACTGCCAATGCGCCAACGGACTTCGTGGTCCAGGGCGTAAATACGGTGGGGTTTGCGGCGAGGACTTTTCGGCGCCGGCAAGGCGCGAGCGACGAGCATAGCCCGCCAGTGGATCTGTAAGGAGCGAGGAACGCCGCCGGAGCCGAGAAGGACCGCCGCCCGGAGGGTTGCGCCGAATTGGGCTTGGGGCTGCGTTGCTCGTCAGTCACAGCCCCACTATCGGGGGATGCTCCCTCCTCGCG
>DATKCT010000200.1:0-48497 GCA_035513055.1 Verrucomicrobiales bacterium
GCGCGACCATGCCGAGCAACTTCTGCTCGCCTCGGCACAGGCGATGCAATCCAAGCCTGGCAGCGTGCACGCCTGGCGGATCTGCGACGATCAGCTCCTGCGCGTGGCATCCGAGGCGCACGCGCTGGAGCGCGTCGACTCGGGGTTTAATCTGCTTGAGCTGGTTTCCGAGTATAGCGCGCTTCGGGCCAGCGTCGTGCAGCTGTGGCGAGACAGCGCTCCTCAACCCGACTCCAGCGACATCGCTGACCTGATGCACTTTGACCAGTGCGTCGATCAGTCCCTGGCGACGGCGATCGCTGCCTACACCGCGCGGATCGATCGCTCGCGCCAGATGTTCCTGGCCATTCTCGGTCACGATCTGCGCAACCCGCTGAACTGCGTGCTGCTGGCGGCCGAGGCGCTTGAGTAGAGCGAGCGGCTCGATCCTGAACAGCTCGCCCTGGCGGCGCAAGTCTCCTCCAGCGCCGTGGTGATGGCGCGGATGATCGGCGACCTGCTGGACTTCACGGGCGCTGGCCTGGGCGCCGCAATGCCCCTCTGCCCCGTGGCGGCGGATCTGGCGTCGGTCTGCCGGGACGTCTGCAGCGAGTTCCGCGCCGCCCACCCGACACGATCCATCCGCTTTGAGTTCAGCGGCGACCTCGTCGGGACCTGGGATCCCGCCCGCCTGCGCCAGGTTGTTTCCAACCTCCTGGGCAACGCCGTGCAGCACGGCGCGGGGACCGGCCCCGGGATCGGCTCGGTAGACCTCGCCGTCCACGCACAGGATGAGGGGATTGTGCTGAGCGTGCGCAACGGCGGCGCCCCCATCCCGCCCGAGGCACTACCCACGATCTTCGACCCGCTCACGCGCGTATCGCCGGAACGCAATAGGCAGCGTCGGCCGGGAAGCATCGGGCTTGGCCTCTATATCGCCCGCGAAATCGTCACCGCCCATGAAGGCTCAATCGCCGTGCAATCATCCGCGGCCGAGGGCACAACCTTTAGCGTTCGCCTGCCTCGCCACGTTGCTACCTCCGCTGCCCAGGCTTCTGGACACCCGTCCGCTGGCCTCGCCCCAGCCCAGGAGAGCGTCTCACCGGCCATCTTTGTGAAGGCGAAGTAGGCCCCGTACGCGTCGCCGCGCGCGGCCAGGTTCAGGACTCTGCGTCTTTACGATCTATGAGAAAGCAGCCCGCGAGGATGCGGGCGTTCCATCTCCCGCGAATCACGAGCGAATCTGCGCCGCCGCCTCCACGCCCTCTTCCGTCAGCCGGGCGCGGCTCGGTCCGATCGCCCCGACATAGCCGTACCGCCGCAGACCCGTCAGAAGAGTCACCCCTTCATCCGGCGAAAGACCCGCCGCCTGCGCCGCCTGGCGCCAGTCGAACTCGATCTGCCAGCTTTCGGCGGCCTCGCCGCTGCGGCGCGCCGCGGCCAAGATTCGTTGCTCCTGCCTGGAAAGTGTCGTTGCCACCACAAGAACCTCCTTACGTCAGCACAATCGCACGACAACGCCGAAAGTTGCAAAGAACGTCGAATAAGTCCAGGCTTTGAGAAGCGAATTCCTGTCAGTTCGAGGCCGAGCCCCGTAATCCAAAGCGGCGCCGCGTCGCCACATTCCACGAGCGCCTCCACCGAGCCTTGGCAAGCTCTTCAAAAGAAAAGCCTTGCGCCGAGGCGCATGTCCGCCCGGTTCCCTTCAAACTGAGCAGCGTCCACAGGAAACCTGTTCTTGCCCTCCGTCGGCTTTTCTGTCATTTTGCGATCCATGGAAATGCATGCTTTCCGCTTCGGACTGCCGGTGAACTGTCCGGCAGGGCGGAAAGCGATGTAATATCCCTCACTCCGAACCGGAATCACCCCATGCCGCCGCTCCTCT
Organism: Verrucomicrobiales bacterium; assembly: GCA_035513055.1. Taxonomy (GTDB): domain Bacteria; phylum Verrucomicrobiota; class Verrucomicrobiia; order Verrucomicrobiales; family DEV007; genus DATKCT01. Next base: position 1,865 of record DATKCT010000200.1, read on the forward strand.
CTCTCGTCATAACCCTAATCGTCGTCGGCGTGTTGCTCTGGCTGGTCAACGCCTACATCCCGATGGACGCGAAGATCAAAAAGATCCTCAACGTCGTGGTCGTGATCTGCGTCATCATCTGGTTGCTGTACGCCTTTGGAATTCTCGGCGGCACAGGGGGAATCCGGCTTCGGTAGGTCGAGCAGCACCCCGCCGGTCCTGCTCCGTTTTCATCCTCGGAGCTTCAGCATGAATCGCCGCAAGTCGTTGGCTTCGCTGGCGGTGTTTGTCAGCGTGTTCGCGCTCGACTTGACAAAGGCCGGCGAGCCCGCGCCCGTCTCTGCCGCTGAGTTCGACACGCTCCACAAACTCATCCGCCCCGGACCCGGCGAATCGCGTTGGATGGAGATCGATTGGTTTCCCAGCATCTGGGAAGCTCAACGAAAGGCCGCCCTCGAAGGCAAACCGCTCTTTATTTGGGCCGGTAGCGGCGGCGCGCCGGCGGCCGGTTGCTGAGCGGCTGCACGCGGGGGCCGTGCGCCCTCCTCGTGGAACGACGAACGCATTGAACTCATTCAGAAACACTTCGTCGCCGCGGCAGTCCCGACCGAACTGTGCCGTGCCGAGGGTCCTGAAGGCGAATTCCTCCGGAACGCTTCGGTCCATCAACAATGGGTGACTTCCTCAGGCTACATGAGCTGCGTGACAGCCGGCGGCAAACTGCTAGGCCACGAGGCCTCGGCCGAAGTCCTGGCGGCGTTTCAGGAATTGCCGCTCGCCCAACGTCAGCCCAGCGCCGGCAATCTGCCCCGGCCTGATCCTTCCCAGGCGCAGGTCCCGTCTCCGCCCGCCGGAGGGATCGTGCTCAAAGTTCACGGACGATTCCTCGCCCGTGACGGCGAGGGGCTCCTCCGCCATGTCGCCGGCGACGATTTTCCGCAGCTCCGCGGCAAGGAACAGGAGATCGACTACCACCTCTTCCTGTTCGAGCCCAACACCGAATACATGTGGTTGACGGAGAAGGAGTGGAAATCCCTCGTGCCGGCGGAACCGGTCCAAGGTGTGAAGTTAGCTGTGAATCCTGCCATTGCGCTTCGCATGGCGCGCTTCCACCTATCGCCGAAGCGCGCGCTCACCAGCGAGGACTGCATCGTGGATCAAAGGGAAGTTCAGATAGCGGACGTTCACATCATTGTGAAAGAGGTCACGCCCGCACGGATTCGCCTCAAATTGACGGGCTTCGTTCATCACGGCTCCAACTACGATGCCGCCAAAGCGACTTCTCCTAACGGACCTCTCGAATTTGGCTGCGAGACCCCGGTCCACGGAATTCTCGAGTTTGACCGGTTCGCCCAGCGCTTCGTCCGATTCGACATCATTGCGCCGGGAGATGTTTGGGGCCGCTGGGGCGACGCGAACGGCAAGAGCCAGATTATCGAACGCCCAGGCCGCACCCCCATCGGCTTCGCCTTCGAGCTGGCAACCGGCGACTCTCCCTCGAACCGGCTGCCGCCTGGCGGTCACGGTGGCCGCGCGCTGCGCAGCGGCTATTTTACGGAGGCGCAGTAGTTCGGCGAGGCTTCTCGCCGGTGGCGCGATCGCTCGCTGCGGGCTACAAATTCCGCAACATTCCTCTCTCCCCATGAAATCCTTCGCACCCGTTTCACTGGGTTTAACCGCCGTTCTGGCGCTCTTCTCCATCCCGGCCGCGGCCATCGCGGATCCTTCCGATGTGTCGCTCATGATTGAGGGCGAGGATTTTCAGCCGTCGAGCACTCTCGAAGTCCGGTTTACGCGAGACATGGTCCCTGCGAAGGCCAAATTCCTATCAGTTAAACCCCCTTCAACCCGGGGCGACCGGCGGAGAGGGCGCCGCCGGGGACGGGAAAGCAAATTCCTAGCAGTAAGCCTGTGATTGGTTGTTCGAGAATGATGAACGTTATTGCCTTTGGGGGGATGCTTTTTGCAGCTCTCTCGATTGTCGGAGCGTCGGCTCAAGGGGACGCCGATCGCATCCGCCCGTCTGAGGCTAATCCGTTCTATTGGCAGTACAAGGGCAAGGCCGTGTTGCTGTTGGGCGGCTCGTGGCAGGACAACCTGTTCAACCATCCCCAGAGCCTGGAGCAGCATCTCGATCTGCTAAAGTCGGTCGGCGGCAATTACATTCGCAACGTGATGAGCCACAGGAATACGGGAAACGTTTTTGCTTTCGCCCAGCGCGACGGCAAATTCGATTTGGACCGATGGAACGAAGAGTATTGGGGGCGATTCGAAAACTTCCTCAAACTGACGCACGAGCGCGATATCATCGTGCAGATCGAAATCTGGGCCACGTGGGACCATTACGAGGATCACCAGACGTTGGGCGGCTGGTCGAAACACCCTTTCAATCCCGCCAACAACATCACCTACACCACCGAAGACTCGGGCCTGCCGGCCCAGGTCAGCTACGCGCCGCGCGGCGAACCGACAGAGCATGCGTTCTTCCGCAGCGTGCCTGCGTTGAACAACAACGAATTGGTGCTGCGGTATCAGCAGGCTTTCGTGGACAAACTGCTGTCGTACTCCCTGGCGCACCCGCACCTGTTGTACTGTATGAACAACGAGACGGGCGAGCGCGTCGAGTGGGGGGATTACTGGGCGAAATACGTCCGCCAACGGGCGGAGGCCGCGGGCGTGGAGGTCTACATCACCGACATGCGCAGGAGCGAGAATGTCCGGAGCAGTGACCACGCGCACATCTTCGACCGCCCGGATCTCTACACTTTCGTGGACATCTCGCAGAACAATGCCTGGACCGGCCTCGGCCAGAAGCACTACGACAACATCCTGTACGTTCGCGAGCGCCTTGCCAGGCAGCCCCGCCCCATCAATAACAACAAGAATTATGGCGCAGCGCGGCATGGCGAGGAAGAATCGGTCGCGCGGTTCTGCCGGATCGTCTTCGCCGGTTGCGCCGGCGTACGGTTCCACCGACCGCATCCCCGAGAGGACGCGGAGGCACGCGAGGCCGCCACGGAGTTCGGTCTGGGCCTGAGTCCACGCGCGCAGGCGATCATCGCGTCCATGCGTGAAATCGGCACCGCCCTCGACTTCGTGCGGACGAAGCCACAGAATGACTTGCTCAGCGACCGGTCGCCGAACGAAGCCTACTGCCTGGCTGAGCCGGGCGTACAATACGCGGTCTATTTCCCCGACGGCGGGACGGTGACACTCGATGTCTCCGCCGCTCAAGGCCCGCTGCAAGTCCGCTGGCTGGATATCAGCCGCAGTGCCTCGCGGGACCCGCAAACCGTCACCGCCGGGCCGAAGCTGGAACTGAGGCCGCCTGGCAAAGGCCACTGGGCGGTGTTGGTCAACAGGGTAACAGATTGATGGCCGAATTGAACGACGGAATCGTGCGTGCAACGCCAAGGAAAGGGACAATCGATCAGATCAAAGGTTCTTTCTGAGTCTTCTTGAGGGTTATTATTGGGCGTAGTCGTCCGCAGATGGGGAATTCGGGTAACAGTGTGCAAATCTTAGTTCATTTTTGGTAAGACTTCCCCACCCGCTGGTGAAGCAGCGGCAACAACCGGATGCGGAGTCGTGATCACCGCTCATTGTGTCAAGATTTGCACTGGTACCAATTCCCTACGCTCATTCGTGGCGCGAGCCCGGTAGAATCCTTGGCGATGTCCGCTGCCTTCGGAGTCCGGCACGGTCCAGCGGCGGACAGATCCGTCGCCCGCGACGCGGTCGATCACGCGCCAAGATTCCGGTTTGAGGGATTCCGAGAATTCGAGGGCGTAGGTCTGTCCTGGCGCCGTCGGCAATTCGAGAAAGAATTCGCCGGCGCGTCCGGACGGCGTCGCCGACAATCTGAAGGGTTCCGTTGCTGCGAGCCGCCCTTCGGTTGGATGAATCGAGGAAGCAGTGCGGATTTCTGCGTAGAGGCTCGATGAAGCGGGTTTCGCCGGGCTTTCCGGAGCCTTCGAAAGGGCGGTTGAGGGTTCAACCAGACTCCCGACTCCCTCTTGGTAGACTTGCGCTACCTCCACTGGGCTCAAGGCGTATCCTTTCCAGATGGCGAGGTCGTCTAACCAGGTCCAGGTATACCGAGCGGAAAGACTTCCAAAGATCAAGGGGTCGTCGTTGGCGCCCATGGACCAATCGCCTATCCCGGACTCGGCCACGTCCAGCAAGGCGGGCCATCCTGCGTTTACGTAGAGACGGATCACTCCTGCGGCCGCGTCGCGCACAACCGCGCAGTGGTTCCACAACACACCTCCGCCGCCCTGGACCCAACTCAGCGAGTCGAGGCTGGCGCGGCGGTTCTCGCCGAAACCCTCGCCCGATTCGAAGGCAAACCCTCCTTCGCGCCCCAATACGCGCCAAAACCCTGGCTCGGATCCGCTCTCATCGGCGAACCCCTTTGTGAGGATGCTTTCGCCAAAGTTCTCTCCACTGAACCAGAACGATACGGACCAGGACTCGCCCGCGGCGAACGCGAAATCCTCGTGATCGGCGACCTCCGCATGGGGCATGTTTTCGTCCGAGCCCTCGAGGCGAAGCCCACCTCCGAAGCGGCCATTGGGCCACCAGTCTGCCGTGTTGTTCAGACCGAACAGCCTGGCGGGGTGCTTGTTCGCGCTGTGGGCGCTGTCTGCGGCGATGGATCCCTCTGTTTCCTCAAACTCCCAGTGGGCGACCAGCGACTCACTTGCCGCCGGATTTCTGGCTGGGGAGACGGCATCGACGAGGGAGAAGATCGCGGGATCCCACTCGGTGAATATTCCGGGGGAGTTCGCCATGAAGAACGACCAGTGAGAAATGAAACCGTTCTCAAAGTAGGTTAACTCGACTTCGTGCAGTCCTGCCGGCAGATTCACTGAGAAATAGGCTTCCGCGTCGTCGGGAGGCCCCGTAGACTCCGCGACGATTTCGCCATTGATTCGCACGCGAAATCCATTGCCGGAACTGACCCCAAAGCTGCGTACGCCGTCTTCTTCTACCCGGAACTTTCCGACGGCGCGCAGGAAGAAGTTTCCAAAATCATCGGGACCTCCCTGCCAAGGGAAGGGTCTGCTGCCCTCGAATCGACCTTGCTTGCGCCCATGGAAATTGATGGTTGGATGAGAGGCCGTGAGGGGCAACCTGTAGTTACCCTCCTCCAATTCGGAGAAAAGCAGCTCCCATTCGTCGATGCTGTGATCTGTATTCGCATCGTACGCCAACTGCACGAAGTAGGTAGGCAATTTGCTGAGCGGATCCAAGGGATCCGTGCCGTAGGCGATCTCGTCGCCGTCCGAAAAGTGATCCTCATCAGAATCTCGATTGATAGGATCCGTAAGATAGATGGAATGTTCCTCGCCATCCCCGAGACCGTCTTGATCAGTGTCGGCAAAGAGAGGATTCGTTTGAACGTAATGTTCGATTCCGTCTAACAAGCCATCGCCATCCGTATCCGGCGACCAAGGGTCGGAACGGTAATAGGCTTCCGAATGATTGGTCAGTCCGTCCTCATCTGGGTCGCTTTCGGAATCGTGGCCAGTGGAGCCGAAGTAGGCGCGTTCCCACCAGTCGGGGAGATCGTTGTGATCCCGGTCCGCAAACTGCCCGGCGATACCCCCGATATCGCTTTCGGAAAGAGCCGCGTTGTAGATCCGGAGATCATCGATGTATCCGTCGAAGGCGCCGTCGTCTCCGGAAATGCCCACGAGGAGGTTGCCAGGATCAGCAAGCGGTTCTCGAGGTTCCTGGCGAACATTCTGACCGTTCAGGAAGACGGCTTGGACCCCTTCGGAATAGCGCCAAGCCAGGTGATGCCAGACGCCGGGCGCGCTTGCCCGCACTCGCATATCGCTCTCGCCATGTCCGAAGTAGTAGAATCCGTCGCGAATGCCGAGCCGCAGGCCTTGATCAGGCGGCGAGGCTTGGCCGAGGATCATTTTATCGCCGGACGTGCTTGACGGCTTGATCCACGCCATCACGGTGTAGTCCCGGGCACCGAGAAGTCCGGCGGTTTGACTATCGATGTTCGTGTCGATGAAGGCGGCGTCCGGGCCATCGCCTCCCTGGAAGCGCATCACGCCGTGGCCTCCTGCGGACGGTGAACGTTGGGCGAAGGATTGGATGATCTGATCCCGCCCGCTGGGAGCGATTAGGGTTCCTGCAGCCCCTGGAGCTTCGTTCGCAATGACCGTTCCGATGGGGTCTTCGAACTGGTAGCTCAATACCAAGGACCTGGCTCCATACTCCAACCCCAGCAGGTCTCGAACCTTGGCTTCCGTCAGCGGGGCGCTGTAGATCCGCACGTCCTCGAGATAGCCTGCGAAGTTGCGTTCTCCGGCTGCACCGGCCGTGCCGATGATGATTTCCGCATCGGACAGGACGGAGACGCGATCCGTTACGGTCGAGAGGGCCTCGCCATTCAGGTAGATACTCTGAGTTCCGCCGCTAGAAACGTAGGTGACATGTAACCAAGAACCGTCGTCGACGACTCCTCGCGCATGGCCGTCGTCTCCATGCCCTTGGTAGTAGCTGCCGTTGCGGATTCCGAGACTGAGCGCGTCTTCATCAACCTTCTGCCCGAAGAGGATGCCGTCGCCTTCACGGACGAAGGTGTTTACCCAAGCCATCATCGTGTAATGGCCGCCGAGGTCGCTCATGGGAACCCCGGTTCTCACATACATCGCGTTGCCCTCGACCTCTGGGTCGCGAACAATGAGAAAGCGGTTTCGATCCGGGGAATGCTGCTGTGAGTCAGGATCGGACCAAGCCGCTTCCGATCCATTGACCAGGATGCCCGGTTGGCCTTCCGCGTTGTTTCTCACGACGCTCCAATCCCCTCCGGTGACGAGGACGTTGTCCATGGCCCACCACCAATCGTCTCCGGCGTCGGTGAGTCCCCAGCGGACGACCAACGTCTGAGCGCCGGCAGGCACGTCTACCGAAAGGGCGATGTGTTCGTTCGTTTTGTCGTCCGCGGTCGCCGTCCAATCGATGAGAGTGACTTCGCTGCCGCCGTCAAAGGAGACCGTGAGAGTGGCGCGTTGGTCTCCCTTCGGCCTGAAGCTCGAATCGAAGGATAGATCGACCGACGCTCCAGCGAAGGCTCCGACTGGGATCTCCGGAGTGCTGAGGAAGCTGTTGAATGTTCCGAAATCGGTAGGCTGTCCCCGGTCGTCCCACTCGTCAGGGTCAGCGACGGCGATTGTTCCGCTCGCACGCGAGAACTCGGAACGCCGTTCGTCGCCTGAGGCGGCGATCCACCAATCTTTGTTTGCAAAGCTCCAGCCGCGCCATTCGGTGGTCCCAAGGCCGGGCTCATCGATCCCAGCGACGCCGCTGTCGTCGATCGACCAGCCGGGTGGAGGCGGATCCTTGCCCCATACACGGTCTCCGTGGAGGGTTTCGTCTACGTTTGGGCGCAGAAAAGTCCTGTCGAAATCCTGCGAATACAACATCCCGTAGCTTTCAAAATCGTAGTGCACCCGCATCAACCGTTCGAGATTGGGTTTCGTTGGGTCGAGCGGATCGGCCGGATTATCGCCGCACTCGCAAGGTCCGGATCCGGGCGGGATGCATCGGCATGCGTGCTCGATCTCATAACCATCGAGGATCCCGTCGCGATCCGTGTCGGTGTGTGTGGGATCGGTCCGGTAGACGAACATTTCATCGTAGTCGCTGACGCCGTCCGCGTCGCTGTCGCGTTCTGTGGGATCCGGATAGGGATAGACGAGTTCTTCACCATCCCAAATCCCGTCGCCGTCGGTGTCTTGAATGGAGGGATCGGTTCCCAAGGCGATCTCTTGCCTTGTCGTCAGTCTATCGGCGTCGGGATCGTCGTCGAGGGCCCACTCGAGCGAGCCGAACCACCGGAGTTCGTCTTCGTCGGCGATGCCGTCGCCGTCTGCATCTTCTCCTGGAGGAACCTGAAGAGCGAGCGCCTTAGGCTGGCCAGGGGAGGACGGCGATCCACGGCCGGGCACGCGAGATGGACTCGGCGCGCGGAGGACTTGCCGGTCCTGTGCTTCCTCGCTCGAGGCCCCACGCTTGTCTAGGAACGGACTGCGAGCGGAGTCTGCCTTGCCGGCGTTACGAGGGGCCCGGTTGGCGCGTGTTTCAGGTCCGGTCAACGGATCCGGGCGGTCCTTGGTTGTCTTGGTTTTCGCGCCGGTTTGACTCTGCGGGGCTGTGGCCCCGTCGAGGGCCGCTGAGATGGGAGTAGGGTCTGTTTGATTGGGGAGACCAGCCGGCGTCAAACCTGTGAAGCCAAGAAGAGATGAGCAAGCATACAGGATCAGCGACGGAAACATGGTCACATTAAAAGACACAATCTGGGCCTGTCGCCAAGGAGATTCCAGGAGACTGCCCCGGGTTTGCGGGGGCCCGCAAGATGGTCTCCCTGGGAGAGGGGGCAGGCAGCAAAGCGGGCGCGGCTCGCGAAGATACCCGTTGACGCAGCCCTGGAGACTATGGGAGAGGTCACGGACAGCAGGGTATGCAGGCTGCATGGGGTTGATCTGCGCGAATCCTGTCCCGTCGGTTTTTAAGAAATGGGAGTAGCCCGAAAAGCGCTGCGCCGGATGAGCCGGACTGCTGCCGAGGATGCATCATGAATTCTGTTTCTTTGGGTGGGCCCATTCGACCAATCTTGAGCGCCTTGCTGGTCTTGTGGGCGGCGACGCTACCTTTGGGAATCCGTGCGGCCGATGGTATGGATGGGGCGCAACTTGATGTGTTGGTCGCGCGGGGAAGCACATGGAAGTATTGGGATGGCCCGCCTGGCGATGTGCCGCCGGATTGGACGGGGCCCGGGTTTGACGACAGCGCTTGGGATGCGGGCCCGGCTCCTCTGGGATATGGAGACGGCGATGAGGCGACAGTGATCGGGTTCGGCCCTGATCCGGATTCCAAGCATCTTAAAGCATTCTTCCGGTTGGCGTTTGAAGTGGAGGACCTGGGGAAGTACCCTTCCGTGTTCCTTGACCTCCAGCGGGACGACGCTGCCGTGGTCTATCTGAATGGTGTGCAAGTGATCCGCTCCCGGGTTTCTGGAGAGGCCGTTAGTCCGGTCGCAGACGACGAGATCGAGAACGATTACGTTCGCCTTGCGGTGGGCCTCGAGTTTCTTGTGGACGGCCGGAATGTGTTGGCGGTGGAGCTTTGGCAATCAGATGGCTCCACTTCCGACGCCAGTTTCGACCTGGAGGTTTTAGGGGCGTTACGGACTGAAGCGCTCTCTGCAGTGCCTGGCTCCACACTGTATGCTCCTCAGCACTGGGGCGATCCCATGGCATATGCTAACCGCTGGACGGCGCTTGCGGGCAGAAGAGAGGTGTTTCTCCATTTCAAGAATCTTGAAACTGGGTCGTTCGATCTTCGCCAAACGGTCGTTGATCCGTCGCCGTCGGACTCATCCGGATTTGGATCGTCCTTGGATATGACGGACACGTATTTGGCCGTGGGAGCGCATGACGCACGCCTTATGAATGGTCCACAGAATCTGGGTTATCCAGGCGCAGTGGTCATCTATCGGTACGATGAGGAGAGCGGAGAATGGCGTGTGGATGACCGGATCCTGCCGGATCCGTTGCCGGCGAGGCTCGACAACTACGGATTCGGAAGAGAAGTGGCTTTGTCAGGGACAACTCTGGCTGTCGCTGCGCATGAAGCGGTTCACATTGTGCGCAGGATCGATGGGAAGTGGGTTGAGTCCTTTGTCTTTGCGGATGAGAACCCCACCCATCTGGATCTGTCGCACGACACCCTCGCCGTCGCGCGCGAGAGCGCGACCGTGTCAGGAGCCCGCTGGGCCGGGCAGGTGACGCTGTTCGGAAGAAAGGACGACGGCTCTTGGGCGAAGGTAAAAACTCTCACTGCTCCCTATCCTGGTGAGAATGCGCATTTTGGTTATAGCGTTGCGATCGATGGAAGAAGAATGCTAGTCACGGCGCTGGGTGAGGTGGAGTCGGCGCGGCACTACTTTTTTTACCAGCAGTCGCTCTTCGGCGGTTGGCTGCTGAAGCAAACCGTATCGAGAGTCCTGAACCGGCGCTTTCCTCAGCCGTTCAGGCCCATGTTTCAGGGTGATTTCGCGGCGATGGCGGTCGAAGGAAACCACACCGACGGGCCGAATTTCGTGGAGTTGTTCCGGTGGAGCCGGGACGAGGACCAGTGGACGCTGTGGAAGCGGATTCATCTTGAGGAATCAGGCGGCCGCTTAACGCCCGAGGGACCGCTCGGCTTCGCAGGGGGGGACCTGGTGATTCCGGTCTCGGGGTTGCCCGAGGGAGATGTGATCATCACTCCAGTTGCGGGAGCAGTCGACATTTTCAGTGAGGCGCCCTCCCAAGCGGTCGCCGGCCAACCGTACCGCTATGAAGTGGAAGGCAGGGCGGAAGAAGGCGGCGAGCCTGTGTTCGCCGTGCGCAACGGACCTGGATGGTTGCGATTCGTTGCGGGCGACGGAGGGCGTCAAGCGCTCACCGGCACACCGCCGGTCTCCGCGGCCGGAGCCTACGATGTGTTGCTTGAGGCGCGATCTGCTGCGGGAATGGTCGCGACGCAAAGTTTCGTGCTGAACGTCGCGCCGGCGTCAGCTCCGCCCGGGATCCTGGAGACTCCGGTTTCTATGCGGTTAGTCGAGGGGAGACCGCTTGTTTGGGAAACGATTGCTCAGGGTGAAGGAGTGCTGCAATATCGATGGTATCGCGACGGAGAGGAGTTGCCGAACGAGACCGGCCCGCGGTTGGAACGATCTGCAGTAACTCTCGACGATGCAGGAGTCTACCGAGTCGAGATCGCGAACGCGTTTGGATCGACGTGGTCGGAGCCCGCCGCCCTCGATGTCCTCGATGTCGAGTTTCCTGCGCGAACCTTTTTGGTGCCGGGCGACTACGAATCCCTGGAACCGGCGCTTGCGAATGCGGGACCCGGGCCGTGGACGATCCTGATCCAAGCAGGAGAACACTCCGGGCGCTTTGAAATCAATCCCTACCGGATCCATCTTCGAGGGTTAGACGGAGCGGATGCGACGGTGGTGCGTTTCATTTCTCAGTCTCCCACATTCACGCTCATTCGCGGTTCCATCCTCGAGGGTTTGACGGCGTATGGGATCCAGATGCTCAACTTGGAGGAAAACGTCGTCATCCGGGACTGCGTCTTCGAGGGAACCGGAGGCTCCCGGTGGTTTCTGAACATTACACAGCCTGGAGTGGTGATCGCCCGCAACCGGCTCCGCTACAGTTCAAGGCCTCACTTGTTCCGCATTTTCTCTCAAGCTTCGGCCTTGATTGTGAACAACCAGATTGAAGCAAAGACTTCGGAGGCCGTTTTCTCCGGTTCAACTGAGATAGGACTCTCGGTTGCCCACAACAATTTCGTCAACTGCGGAGAACTTCTGCTCCCGGGAACCGAGGCGGATTGGAGCAATGTCGTTTTTGAGAACAATATCCTAGCGAACTTTCAGGCTCCACATGGGAGATCGACCGCAGCGCTTTCCAAAGGAGAAGGTTTCCGCGGAAATCTTTTGTGGCCCAGGGAAGCGCCGGGAGGGGTTTTAGAGGACCAAGGCTTCTTGGAACGCGGCAACCTTGTGGGCGATCCGCGCTTCGTCGACGCTGGGGGCGGGCGGTTCGAATTGTGGAGCGATTCGCCCGCGATCGATTCGGCAGTGGAAGGCGTCGTGGTGGAGGAGGACTTATTTGGGAATCCGCGCCCAAAGGGCTCCGGGAGCGACCGGGGAGCCGTGGAGTTTCAAGTGGAACAAGGCTTGCCGCCGATCGCTGTGCATCCAGACTCCCTTTTCTGGCTGATCTTTGAGGATGTCGACCAAACGGTCCCCGTGGTGGAGATTACTAGCCCGTCCGGCGAACGCGTGCCCTGGGAAGTCCGGGAAAAGCCCGCATGGGTGAAGCTGGACCCGGATCGAGGAGAGACTCCTGGGCGAGCGCTTCTGCATTTTTTGCAGGCTGGTCCAACGGGGACCGATAGCCGCATCGTCATCGGATCGGGCCAGTACGAGGCATCGCTTTCGGTGCGGGGCGTAAGCAACCAGTATTGGTCGCTCGTGCAATGGTTAGAGCCTAATCCAGTCGATGGAGGGATTTATACGGGGGCCGGCGGAGTCTTTCGGATCGATCCGCGGACGGCTTTGCTCGATGGGCAGGCGCTTGGATTCCAATCCTACGGGAGCCCGATGCTCATCGCTGTGAACCCGCTCAACGGGAGAATGGCGGCTCCACGCACTGCATCGGGTTTCGACCCGCGATTCGCAGTGCGCGAGCCGGGAGCGGATTACTTTGTTCCTGCAGGGGGACGGCAGGCCATCTTTGGATGTCTGGGATTGGCTTGGGTAGGAGCCGACCGTGTGGCGACGATCGACACCATGGACAACATGTTCGTTGTGGATCTCGGGCAGGAATTGATGGTGGATTCCTTTGATTTCGACGGTGTGAACAACATTTCCGGATTTGCCGGCGACGCCGTGAGAGCGAGATGGTGGATGTCGTACACGATCTCAGGCATGAGCAATCCGCACCGGGCCCTCAGCGCTTTTGTGCTGGAGGATGAGGAAATCCGTCTCATAGCGACCCATGTCGAGGAACTGGCGGAGTGGAACCCTGAACCCGGTCCCCTGATTTACGATTCCGTTCAGGACCGTGTGTATTGGGAGGGCAAGATCTTTGATGGGGATTTGACCTCCGTGGACGGAGGCTCAGCCGGCGTTTTGGCGGTTGCGCCGGGCTCAGGGATCGGTTTTGACGCATCGGGTGCGCTCGATCTCAGCACGGGGCAGCGACTGCTCGCGTGGGACATCGTTGCGCGCAAGCTGGCGATCGCCAACGAAGGCCCGGGGTTGCTCATTCTTACGGCAGCCGAACCGCGACTCCGGCTGTTTCCTTTGAATCTCGCTTTGCAGGCGGCGGAAGAGGTCCGCCTGAGTCGCGAGCCTGCATTCCTCATGCGCGCCGTGACTCCGGACCAGCCCGGATGGACGGCTGTGGCCTTTTCGATTACGGAGGCCGGAGTCTACCGGATTCAGCGGAGTACGGACGGAATGCGCTGGACAAATCTCACGCTCGACGAAGAGCTGCAGCCGGGCTGGCACGCCCGCTGGGTACGAAGCGCGAGCCAAGCGACAAAATCTCCGGTGCTGTACCGGGCTGTCAAATTGAGGAGGGATTGACAGGTAGAAGAGTTGAGTGTGATCACGAACTTCAATTCGCTCCCTCCTCGTGTCGCGCCAACCCTGCCAACACGTCCCGCGCGGCATCACCGAATAAATCAAAACGCCCTGAAGGCGGAACCCCGGACGGCTCCAGGGCTTGTTCTGAGTTCCGCATTTATGCGGCGCCCTCCCCTACTCCTCCTTACCTTGCGCTCGCGTGAGTCGGTTCCTGGATCCCGCCAACCGAAAGGCCCCCACCCGATCTTGAAAGCCCGGAACTTCCGGCTCAGCCCGGGCTCGAGCGACGCGCGCAGGTTGTCAGGCTCATCCACGAGCAACGAACCGTAAGGTTTGACCCTCTCCCGGAAACGCCCGCCGAGCAACCGGCTGACGGGCTGCCCGGCCGCCTTCCCCAGGATATCCCACAGCGCGATGTTAATGCCGTAAATGGCGTGCGTAACGGCTCCGTCTCGACCTTTGCCAGAACGTCTGCTGATGGAGCAGCTCGCTCGTCGCTGTGGGATCGATCGCTGACGCCCCAATCAGAAATGGACGTATCACGCGTCGATCGCGCCCTCAATCAGCTTGGCGGAGGTGAAGACGCTGCCCAGACCAGTCACCCCCTCATCCGTCACGACTTCGACGAGCGTGTGCAGGTTGTTGTCGAGGTTGAGGAATTTGTGGTCCCACCCGCCGTCCTTTCGATAGCACACCCAGCATCTTCACGCCTTGAAAACCGGTTCACAAACCGCGCCCTGGGCGCTCCGGAAAGATCGAATACTTCAGAAACCGAAGCTCCAAGGGCGCGCTCATCACCGGGAGTCTCCTTTCGGCGCGCAGGCCGGCGCATTTCGTCAAGGGACCGTGCGGCAAAACCATCGCCAGCCTCGCGCCTGCACAATGAGACCGGACGCGTCTCGCGAATGCCGCCACCAACTCGATCGCGCCTTCGAGTCTGTCCAGCCGCTCCCCGTAGGGAGGATTGCAAGCGATGTCGTGTCCGGGGGCGGTGATTTCTCGCGCATCGGCGCTGCCGAAGTGAATTCCGAGTTCAAAGCCTGCGCGCCGCGCATTGGTTCGTGCGATCTCTACGTTGTTCCCTTCGAGATCGAATCCTAATACCGGTTGCGCCGGCTGCGCGCGCGGTTGGCTCTCGTGCAAGGCCCACAGGGCGCGGAGCGCTGCCCGGCCGCGATCCGAGAAGCGCGACACGGAAAATCGATCCGGCCGACGAAGCAATCCGGGGGGACAGTTCGAGGCGATCAATGCCGCTTCGATCGCCAGCGTCCCGCTGCCGCAGAACGGATCGATGAAGGGGCGGCTGCCGTCGTAGCCGAGAAAACGAAGCAATGCAGCGGCACGGTGCTCCTTGATGGGCGCGACGCTTCCTTCTTCCCTGTAACCCCGTCGATGCATGGGCTGACCCGCCAGATCCAGGGACAGTTGGCATCGTCCATCGCGAAAGAAAGCCACGATCGGGACGTCTGGAGTCTCTCGATCAACGGATGGCCGGCCGCCCGTGCGTTTGCGGAACTCGTCGCAGACGGCGTCTTTGATCTTCAACGGCGCAAACGAGCGCGCCATGCGGGTCTTGCCGAAATCACCATTTACTCGAACCGAGAACGTCTGGCCCCGGGAAAACCATTCCGGCCAGTCGATGCGGCGGACTTGACTGTAAAGCACCGCTTCGTTGGGCGCTGAAAACTCCGCCACTTTCAACAGCAGCCGAGACCCTAACCGGCACCAAAGGAGTATCCGTGCAGCCGTTTCCCACGAACCGGTCAAAGAAACCGCTCCAAAACCGGTTTCCAGGGAATGCATGCCCAGTTCGGCAAGTTCCTCTTCCAACAATCCCTCCAACCCAGGACTCGTGGTGACCGTCAGCCAGAGTCCGGTCTGATGTGGATCAGCGATCATACCGGCCAGACAATCGCTTCCACACTACGGTATACACACCGGTTTCCGACGCAGCCGCCGCGAGTTGGAACCTCGGGCGAACGATTTCGCGGATCATTTTGAAGCCAAAACATACTAACGGAGAGAGAAGGGTAAGTCACGCACCGAATTCTTCGATCACCCGGCCCGCAAACTGCGGAAGGAGTCTTCCTAAGTCGTAGACCATGTTCACTTTCTGATAAAGGGGAAGCGGATTCTGCGACACTCAATTGACGTCGATCGCGGTGGTTCCGATATTGATCTTTGCCCGCCCCAATGGAGGGCAATCAGCAAGCACGGTCGCTGCTGCCCAAGCCGAATCGTGTTCACTGTTGAGTTGCGGTTTGTCTGGTTGTTTTCGTTGCTTCCCACCCCGCCTCGCGGTGACGCAGTTCCCTCCACTTCTCACCGGCCCAACGGCTGCCTGTGGCCTGGGTCTCTCACCCAGGGAGAGCGCGCCGCTCGACGGCGCACTGGCGCGGGCCTGCCCGCACAGTTGCGGCACGAGGGCGGACCGGCATGTCCGCGCCTGGGGCCTGGGGTCACTGCGGCGAGTATCCCCGCGCGCTCCGTCTCTGGGCGCGTCACGCGCGGAGCGCCGTGGTGGACGAAGCCCGGAGACTCGGGGCTTCCAGGTCGCGGGAAGGTGTTGGGAATTCTCTGCGCCTGGAAAACCATGTTGACTCTCCTGTGGCAAAGCGAGTTGGATACGGCTTCCAAGGAACAGTTGCTCATGAGCGAAAAGAAGACCAACATCGCCATCGTCGGGCTCGGATTCGGGGCCGAGTTCATTCCCATTTACCAGCGCCATCCCCTGTCCCATCTCGTGGCCGTCTGCCGCCGAGATCAAACGGAGTTGGACCGGTGCGCCGACGAATTTGGGATCCCGAAGCGTTTCACGAGTTACGAGGAACTCCTCGAGGATCCCGAGATTGATGCGGTGCACATCAACACGCCCATTCCGGAGCATGCCCCTCAGTCGATCGCCGCGCTGCAAGCGGGCAAGCACGTGGCCTGCACCGTGCCGATGGCTACGAGCGTGGAGGACTGCCTGGAAATCATCCGGCTCAGTGGTGAGCGGGGGTTGAAATACATGATGATGGAAACGGTGGTTTATAGCCGGGAGTTTCTCTTTGTGAAAGACCTGTATGAGAACGGCGAGCTGGGGCAGATTCAGTTCCTGCAAGCGAGCCACCACCAGGACATGGACGGTTGGCCCAGCTACTGGCCCGGACTTCCGCCCATGCATTATGCCACCCATTGCGTGGGACCATGCCTCGGGCTAACCCGGGCGCGGGCGGCAACGGTGTCATGTTTTGGATCGGGCCGGATCCGGGAAGAATTGATCGCGCACTACAATTCACCCTTTGCCGTCGAGAGCGCTCACATCAAGTTTCATGGTTCAGAACTGTCGGCGCGGGTATATCGCTCCTTGTTCGACACCGCCCGGCAATACCGCGAGAGCTTCGACGTTTTCGGATCGAAAAAGAGTTACGAATGGCCGCTGGTGGAGGGAGAACATCCGGTGCTGCATACTGCGAAGAAGCCGGAACCGGAGATTCCCGAGCGGGTGACCGTGCCGGACTACGGGCATTTGTTGCCTGAGGAGATAGCCATGTTCACGACCCGGGGCGTCTACGATTCGGACGAACACCAGCATTTGTCCTTTACCCAGGGGGCGGGACACGGAGGTTCGCACCCGCATTTGGCGCATGAGTTTCTCAGCGCCTTGTCTGAGGATCGCGATCCCTTCCCGAACGCGGCCGAGTCGGCTAACTGGACCTGTGTGGGCATCCTGGCGCACGAATCGGCGATGGAGGGAGGCCTCTTGAAAGAGCTGCCGCCGGAAACGCTGGAGTAAGAGGGCTGTCAGGGTTCTTCTTCGTTGCTGCGTTGGCGACGCAGGAGGAAAGCGGCCGCTCCCCAGAGCAGAGCGGGGGCTCCCGCGCTCAAGCCCAGAGCGACGGCGGGATGTTCGATTCCGGCGGAGCCCACAGCGGCGAAGGCGAAGGCCATGGGCACGCTCCCACAGGCGACGGCGATCGCGAAACGCGGGAAAGGCATCCGGGTGAGGCCGGCGAGACAGCCGGCGACTTCCGAGAGAACTGGCAACCAGCGCGACAGGGCGACGACCCAGCCCCCAGCGCGCCGGAAGAGGACCTGCCCGCGGGCGAGGTCCTTCTTCCCGACGAGTTTTTCCGCGGCGCGCGGACCCAGGGCGCGGCAGAGGCCGTACGCGCTGAGGCCGCTGGCGATGGAACCGGCGGCCCCGATGATCCCTCCCAATGCCACTCCGTAGAGGTAGCCGAGAGCGCTCATGACCGCCGTGGCCGGAACCGGGAGCAGAAGATCTCCGATGAGCAGTGCCAGGGCGGCTAACCAAGCCCAGCGGCCTGCTTCGTCGAGCAGGGAGCGGGCTCCAGCTTCCGAGAGCAGCAGCTCAGGATCGTTCTCCCGCAGCACAAAGGGAAGAGCGAGAGCCAGGAAAAAAAGAGCCAGAAACAGGGCGAGCCAAAGCAGGCGCATGGCGGGGATGTACTCGGGGGAGCGGGATTGCGCCAGCGAATGGGTGGGAGCGGCCGAGGCGTGGACTAACCCAGATTTCTCATAGCCCTTCTGCTTTGGCGCGCCGCACACGATCCTGCCTTTGTTCCGCTTGCCTCGGGCTTGAACGGGGTGTGCTCACCCAGCTCTGCGCCCTCGGCTGCGCGCGGCGTTGCCGTCGCTGCGTTCCGCCCATCGGGCAGCCCCGAGGGACTGGCTGTCTCGCTTCGCGCGGCCTTGGCAGTAAGGGGTTCGCGGCGCCTCGCGACGAAACAGTATGAGAAATGCGGATTAAACGAGCGCGAATCCGGGGCAGGCCACAACGCCCCTTTTCGAGCTTGCCTCCACAAGTGGCGTATCCAACCTTGGGATTGTGGCATTTCAAAATGTCCTTGGTCAATACTTCCGGCAAATCATTCCAAGGCAATCCTCCGTCCGGCATTGGAATGTCGCTCTGGCACGCAGAACCGCGTCTTGAGCGTTCCAGCGCCGGTTGGCGTGTAGGGGCCTAAGCCGGCTTTGCATACCAAAACGAGATTGAAACCACTTGGCAGGCCGGCGACAACTCTGGCTCGCAGCCTCGGTCGCGCAGGGTTGCAGAGAGTGGGTGTTGCGAATCGGGGCCGGTGAGGATAGACAATGCTGGATGGCTCGTCCGGAAGTGAAACCGCTGCCACCTGGAAAGGCCGCCTCCGCGGCCCGGGAGGCGATGCGCCGGGCAAAGTTCCCCATGCTGGCGACCTCCGACGCCGGTCAAGCCCGGGTGCGTCCAGTTTCCCCGGTGCGGACTGAGGGGTTCACTGTTTACGTGGCGAACTTGCGGTCTTATGGGAAGACCGCGGAGATCGCGGCCAATCCAAACGTCGAGCTTTGTTACCTGGATCCGGATCACGACCAGGTGCGGATCACGGGTGAAGCGGAAGTGGTGACGGACCGGACCCTGCTCGAGGAGATTTGGGCGGCCAATCCTCTGCTGCGGCAATATCTCGGATCCCTGGAGAATCCGGAATTGATCGTCTATCGGATCGTTCCGCGAAGGGTCCGCTTCATGCGGGAATGGGCGTTGGAGTATGTCGAGGTGGCTCTCGAGGATTGAGATCCGGCTGGGATCGCGTTCGGGGCAATGGGCGGCGCTTCAGACGCGGCGACGACTGTCTATGGGAATGGTCACCGGTCCGTCGTTGACGAGGTGGATTTGCATGGAAGCTCCGAAGCGGCCGGTTTGGACGCGGTTGGGACCGAGCAGGCCGCGGAGTTGTCCGACGAACGATTCGTAGAGGGGAACGGCCAATTCGGGACGGGCGGCGCCGATGTAGGACGGGCGGTTCCCCTTCTTGGTGCTGGCATGCAGGGTGAACTGGCTAACGACGAGGACCTCTCCGGCGGTTTCTTGGACGGAGAGGTTCATCACGCCGGCTTCGTCGGCGAAGATGCGCAGGCGGGCGATCTTCCCAGCGAGCCATTCTGCGTCCGCAGCGTCCTCTTCCTGTTCGATACCCAGTAAGATGAGTATGCCGGGTCCGATGCGGGCGGTGACGGATCCCTCGATCTCGACGGCAGCATTCCTGACGCGCTGAAGCAATGCCATCATGAGCGGCGTCTAGCCCGCCTTTCTCATACCGTTTCCTCGCGAGGAGCCGCGAGCCACAGCGGAAAGGGTGGGAGAAATGTGGGCGCGCTTCACGGTTTCAATGCGAAATGGAGAAACCCCGCGCGTTCGGGTCCGGCGGCCGCTCACGGATCTCTTCCCGGCGGATATGGCCGCGCAGTTCGCTGTCGCGAATGGCTTGGAGGAAGGCGTCGACCTCCGCGGCATCGCCGGTCGCGTCAAGTTGGACACGTCCATCGTCGAGATTGCGCACCGAACCGGCGACTTCGAATCCGGTGGCGATGCGGCGAACGGTGAAGCGGAAGCCGACGCCTTGAACATGACCTTCATAATGCGCCTGCACGCCTTTCATGGGCTTGCGAGCTTGGGGACGGGCTGGATCACTGTCATTCTGTCTTTGGCCTTCAGCGAGCCGAAGCAGTTTCGGCGGCGAGGGCGATCTTGCTCAGTTTGCCGGCCCAGACTTCGGATCCAGCGCGGACGAGAAAGATACGGTCTGGGGCGGGGCGCAGGATCTCGACCCGCACCGGGCCGGAGAAGCGCAGGACCTCGGCGTCCCCGATTTCTCCTGGATCCGGCGTGACGGCGAACATGGAGGGAACGGCGCCGGTGAGCGCTTCGAGGAAGGCCTGAGCCGCCGCTTCGGAGCGCCAGAGGAACCCCCAAAGAAAGTGCAGACCCTCATCGTCTTCGAACAGAGTGCAGCGGTCGCCATCCCAGGACTCGGCGAGGACGGCCGCGCGGGCGTCGTCGAGGGAGCGAGCCAGCCATTCCCTGACAAGGAACTCGCCGAGCGCCGAATCGAAGCTGGGCGAAGCCGCCCCGGTGAGAGCATCATTCCAATGGAGAGTGCGCGGCAGATACCGGGGCGTGGCGAGATACAACTCGGGATGAAGCACGTGGCTGGTGCAAGTGGGGGGATCGGCGAAGGCGGCGTCGATGCCGGTTTCTCCCCGCAGCGTTTCGCAGAAAGCGCTTCCTTCCGCCGTGGGAAACAGCAGCAACCTGCGGAGAAAACGCGGCGCCGTCCCGGCTGCCGCTTCAAGTTGATCGCGGACTTCGTTGCGGAGCGTTGTTGCAGGGGCGTCTTCGGCGGCGTCTTCGGTGGCGGGCAGGGAGGCTTTGAGGAAATCGTCGAGGTGAATCATGAGATCGCCGCGAGAGAGGGCGCGCATAGCCAGGAACCGGTCCCATTGCCCTTCCGGAGCGATGGTTAGGAATGACTGATCGAAATGTTGGAACTGGAGCAGTCGCAGGATCTCGCGGACGACGAAGAGGCTGGTGGCGGGATCATCGAGTTGAGAGGCTTCGGCGACGAGGACGCTTTCTCCGGCGATATCGAGAGCGCAGGGTCCAAAAAGATCGGAGTGATCGAGAAAGATCTGCTCCAGGCTCGTGTCGCGGTCGATCAAGGATGCGGCCTGGAATGTCCTGGTCGTGCGGGCGAAAGCGTCGCCGGGGAAATCGGAGCGAAGCAGATCCTGGTTAGTCCGATAGACTTTCTCGAAAGGAACGGTTTCAAACACGGGGCCCGAGGCGAAGGGCAGACCACGGAGTTCGGCGGTCCGATAGGCCAGGTCGAGCTGCAAGGCTTCCGAGCCGTCGGATATGTCAGGCAAAACAGGATTGACGAAGGGATCGCGATCCTCGCCGGGAGGCGGGGTGTTCTCTTCGAGTTCAGCGCGAAGGCGGGTGATCTCGGCTTGAAGATCGCGGATCCGGGCCTGGCTTTCTGGCGAGGAATCTGCTTGGCGTTGTTGAAGGCCCCAAAGGATGCCGCCTGCGGCGAGAGCCGCCGTCGAGAGGTGAAGGAGAAGGCTGCCGTAGGGATTCATGGGCAGGCTGGGAGCAGGGGCCTGCGCCTACCTGGACCTGGTGGAATTCCCCTTTTTCGAAGACGGAGCCGCGGCGCGCGGTTTCGGAGCCGGTTGGACTTCTTCGCGGCCGGCTCGTTGGAGCTGATCCGGGTGCATGATGGCGCGGAACCATTCGGGCGTTTGTTTACCGTCATCGGCGCTGATGGCCTGGACCTTGGATTTCCCATCCGCACCGTAGCTGTGGCGCAGCAGGCGGACGGGGCGGTTCTTCTTGTCGTAAATCTGTTCTTCGTAGAGGCGCCCGTTCTTGTCGAACATGTAACGCATGGTGAAAAGCAGATTGCTGCGGCCGTCGAACGCCACTCCGGAGAGAGCCCTTCCCTGACGGTCCAGTTGAAAGATCCGCTTCATCAAAAGGATCGAGGCGGCGTTGTAGGTCCGCTGTTCGAGAATCCGGTCGCCGTCGTTGCGCACGGTGTGGGTGCGGGAGCCATCCTCGTGGATGGTGACGCGGGCGAGCACTTTGTCGCGCCGGCCCTGCGCGGGAGCGAGGGAAGCGGGGAGGACGACGAAAGCGGCCAGGACGGCGAGAAGGAGCTGGTGATTTGGGGGTCTTGGCATCGGTCGGAAACGAGTAGAGTAGGCCCAGTGGCGCCCCTGGGCAAGAACCGATGGACTATGCAGCGGCGAGGAGCATGATCTGGAAGTGCCGCGACCGGATTCTGGACTGCGGGGCCCGCGTTCAGATCATGGGGGTGCTCAACGTCACGCCCGATTCGTTTTCCGACGGGGGGCGCTATTTCCACGTCGAGGCGGCCGTGGCGCGCGGCTTGGAGATGGTCGCGGAAGGCGCGGACATCATCGACATCGGCGGGGAGTCGACCCGGCCGGGCGCAGAACCTGTTGACCTGGATGTCGAACTCGGGCGGGTGATTCCGGTGGTGCAAGCGCTGCGGGAGTCGACCCGCTGCCTGCTTTCCGTGGACACGTCGAAAGCCGCGGTGGCGAGAGCGGCGATCGAGGCTGGCGCCCGCGCCATTAACGATGTGACGGCTCTGCGGGGGGACCCGCAAATGGCGGCCGCGGCGGCGGATTCAGGCGCGGGCGTCGTGCTTATGCACATGCGAGGATCTCCGGCGACGATGCAGCGGGAGCCTCGCTACTCCGACGTGACCGAGGAGGTCCGGGCGTTTTTGTGTGAGCGTCTGGCAGCGGCGACTGCCGCCGGGATCGATCCGGACTGCGTGGTCCTCGATCCGGGGATCGGTTTTGGAAAGACCGTCGATCACAACCTGGAATTGTTGCGCCGGCTCGAGGTTCTCGCTGGCATCGGACGTCCCGTGTTGATCGGAGTTTCCCGCAAATCGTTTCTGGGACGTATCCTCGGATCCGAACGTCTCGAGGACCGGGACTGGCCGACCGTGGGTCTCACCGCCTACAGCGCGGAAAAGGGAGCGAGCATCGTTAGGGTGCACGATGTGCGGCCTAACGTGGAGGCGGCGCGGATGATGAAGGCCATACTCACAGCCGGCGAACCGTGATGGAACCTCGGCTGAGCGAGGAGACCATAGCCCGCACGGCGGCGAGCCTGGTGCGGCGTCTGGAGCGGCCGGGTGCGGGTCGAGTCGCGCGCGTGCGGGCCCTTCCAGAGCTGGAGGGCGCGGTCTTGCAGGGATTGGCCGGCGCCGGTTGGCGTCCGGCCGAGCCCGATGATGCGGCCGACGCGGCGCTGGCGTTCTTTCCAGGACAGGCCGCGGAATGGGTGGATTATGGTTATGTGCGGGACATCGCCGCGCCGGTCGTGATCGTGGCGGCGGCGATGGGCGAGGCGCCTCCGGGATGGACCTTGCGACAACGGCGCCGGTTGACGGCTGTCGAGACCCTCAACGCCTGGCTGGCCAGACGTTTCGCCGGACCCCGATCGCCCGGCCGGGGCTGGAAATCCGCGGTGTGGCGATGTTGGACCGCATCTTTCCTGGCGCGTTCGATAGGAGAAAAGCCCGTGAAGCGGGTCATCCCGGGGAATTGGGTCTGGCGGTGGGTCCGGGACGACCAGTCCGCAAACGAGTCGCCTTCGAGGAAGTGGAGCCGGCAGGCATTGCTCGCAGCGACGACGGTCTGCGGCCTGGGATTCATCGCCTATTTTCCTGGAACCTGGGGCGCCCTCGCGGGCTGGCTCGCGGCCTTGGCGCTGCATCAGGCCGCAAACGGCAGTTTCCCCCTGTTCTGGTCCGCCTGCGGCGCAGCGGCCGGAGCGACGACGCTGATGTGTTTGGCCACGGAGCGCTGGGCGGGCCGCTATTTCGGGGCGAAGGATCCGCGCGAGTTCGTTCTCGACGAGGTGGCGGGCGTCCTGACGGCATGCCTGTTTCTTCCCGCCGATCTCTACGAGCGAACTCCGGCAACGCAAATCTTCCTTCTCATCACCGTGTTTCTGGCCTTTCGTTTTTTCGACATCCTCAAGCTGGGCGTGCACTGGCTCGAACGCCGCGCTGGGCGGGGCGCGATCGTCTGGGACGATCTCCTAGCGGGAGTCTATGCCGGGTTAGTGGCGCAGGCAGCGGCGTTCTTGTTGCGGTAACGGATGATGTCGAAGGCTGGGTAGGAAGCCAGAATCGCTTCCTCGCGGAACCACTCATCGAACGGAGGAAGAAAGGCGTCGCCGGGATAGCTGTCGTGAAGGCGGGACAGCAGCAGCGTGGCGCAGAGTGGAAACAGGAGGCGATAAACTTCGGCTCCGCCGGCGACGTAGACATCCCCGTGAAGATCGAGACGGAGCAAATCTTCAGGTTCACGCAGAATGTCAGCGCCGTCGACGGTGTCGAGGGAGCGGCTGAGAACGAGGTTGCGGCGGCCCGGCAGGGGGCTCCGCAGGGAAGCGAAGGTCCGGCGCCCCATGAGCACGGGGCGGCCCAGGGTGGTTCTCTTGAAGAACCGGAGATCCTCGGGCAGACGCCAGGGAAGGCTTCCGTCCCGGCCGATGACCCGGTTGGCAGCCATGGCCGCTATGGCGTGGAGGCACAGTCCGCGCGCGGCAAGCCTTTCCTCGGTTAGGCTGATCTCCATCATACGGACACCGCGGCGCGGATGTGCGGATGAGGATCGTAGCCCTCGAGCCGGAAATCTTCGAAGGCGAAGCCATCGATGTCGCGAACCGCAGGATTAAGGCACATGCGAGGAAGGGGACGAAAATCGCGGGTCAACTGGAGGCGGGCCTGGTCCAGGTGATTGGCGTAGAGGTGAAGATCTCCGAAGGTGTGAATGAAGTCACCGGGACGGAGTCCCGCGATCTGAGCGACCATGAGGGTGAGCAGGGCGTAGGAAGCGATGTTGAAGGGGACGCCGAGAAAGAGATCAGCGCTGCGTTGATAGAGCTGGCAACTGAGTTCGCCGTCCAGGACGTGGAACTGAAAGAGGACATGACAGGGCGGCAAAGCCATGCGGGGAAGCTCAGCCACATTCCAGGCGCAGACAATGAGGCGGCGGCTGTCCGGATCGCTGCGGATGGCCTCGATAACGGCCGCGATCTGATCGATCCCTTTGCTGTCTGGCGCGGCCCAGGAGCGCCATTGGGCTCCGTAGACCGGACCCAAGTTGCCTTCGGCATCGGCCCACTCGTTCCAGATGGAAACCCCGTTTTCCCTGAGATAGCCGACATTCGTGTCACCTTTGAGAAACCAGAGCAACTCATAGATGATGGAACGGACGTGGAGTTTCTTCGTCGTGAGAAGAGGGAAACCGCTGCGGAGATCGAAGCGGGCTTGGGCTCCAAAGACGGAAAGGGTGCCGGTGCCGGTGCGATCGGAACGCGGGTTGCCCTCGTCGAGCACGTGGCGCAGCAGGCGATGGTATTCTTTCATGGCTGGGCAGGCGCCGGGTCCGGCTGACGGACCAAACCGCGGGCAAGCGAACTGTCGATGTCGTCTTCGTCGCCGAACACGCCGTTGCGGCCGGCTGAGAGAATGCGGGGCGGTCCTTCGGGGAGGTTCTCGAAACGGAACGCGCGTCCCCAGACATCGGTGATCTCTCCGGCCGGGCTGGCTTGTTCGCGAAAACGGGGATCGATGTAGGCGCGGTTGCGAGCGTTTTCTCCGAGCAACGCGGCGAAGACGGCGGAGCCATCTCCCGGAGGGTAGACCCCGTTCTCCGAGCGGTATTGGGCGAGGCCGTCTTCGAGTTTGAGTGCGATGGCGGAGGAATCGAAGCGCAGCTTCTTGGGGATGAAGTAAAAATAAAGCAGACAGGCCCCCGTACAGATCGCTGCGGCCAGAAGCGTTATGGCGAGGAGGCAACCCCGTTTCACTTGGCCATGCATAGACGGGGCGGAAGCCGGAGCAAGCCGGAAAGTCAGGCGGGAGCGCGTTCGGAGTTCCGCGTTGAGGGCCTATTGATGGATTCGGTGATGCCGCGCAGGACTTATTGGGAGGGTTGGCGCGCCGCGAGGAGGGAGCGAATGGAAATTCGTTGCCGGCAAGCAACAAAGCCAACGCTTTCAACAAGTTCTGCCCGAAGGGTCGCGCCACCGCCGAGTCGCTTCTCCCCTTCCCTGGAGTCTCGCGACGCGGCGTTGCAGAATACATCAACGGGCCCTTTCCGCGGGCTGAGTGCTCCTGAGGACTTATCGGGAGGACCGCCTCGCCCCGTCCCCAGGCGCGAAGGATGACCATGAATTTCGAGATTGCCCCGGGAATGGGAATTGAGAAGGATGGTGGGCGAAGTCCATGAGGCGGAGCGTCCCACAAGTGCTTGCCGCGGCTGGCTGTTTGCTCGCAGTTGGGTATGAGGGCCGAGCCGAAGCGGTGTCGGCGGCGGGGCAACCTGCGCGCTTGGAGATTCGCCGGGCTGGAGAACAGAGCCTCCGGGTGACGCTGATGCCGGCGAGCGTGTCCGCCGGCTTCGCGACCACCCCGGTTCTGGCCCCACGCGATTATCCGGACCCGGAGATGCGGCTGCGGGATATCGGCGAGCCCGTCCAAGCCAGCATTGGGCCGTTCCTCGTGCAAGTTCGGCCCGCGCCGCTCAGCGTGACGGTAACGAGGAAAAGCGGCGAGAAGGTCCAAGAAGTCACCTTCGCCGGCAACGGCGAGCTGTGGTTCTCCAAGAGCAGCCAACCCGTGCTGGGATTAGGCGAAGGAGGGCCGCAGCCCGCGCCGCGGGGTGATTGGCGGGAACAATCCGTTCAGTTCGACCGGAACGGTGCGCGGCACCAGATGATCCCGCGCTGGGAATCGGGAGCCTACGGGTCGCGCAATCCCGTAGCGCTCATGATAGGAACGGAGGGATGGGGCTTGTTCATCGCCACGCCCTGGGGTGAGATCGACCTGCGCGAAGAGGAGCACGGCGTGTTCAAACCCTGGCTGCCGCCGGAGTCTGCCATCGAGTCCAGTCAGGGAAGACGAAGAGCCCAGGAACGGGAACGCGCTCTGCAGGGCCGTCCGCCGCTCACCAGCATTCTCCCAGGGGCTTACGATCTCTTCGTCTTTGATACGTCGGACCCGGAGCAGTTCATGAAGGACTTGTCTCTGATCAGCGGTCCGGCGGTGTTACCGCCCAAGTGGTCGTTAGGCTACATGCAGTCGCACCGGGAGCTGGTCGACGCAAGCATGGCCAGCCAAGAGTTGCTCTTGTGGGTAGTCGACACATTCCGTGAGAAGCAACTTCCAATCGACGCCGTGATTTACCTGGGCACCGGTTTTACGCCGACGGGATGGAACATGCGGCAGCCGTCTTTTGAGTTCAATCCGGAGGTTTTCCGGCGCCCGGCGAGCGAAGTGCTGGAGGATCTCCATAGGCGGCACGTGAAGGTGGTGGCGCACATCGTGCCCTGGAACGTCCGGCGTTTGCCCACATTACACGGAACCATTCCGCCTGCGGAAGGTGAGCAGCTCGATGCGTCCCACATTCAGAGTTACTGGCGTGAGCATGTGGATCTCGTGTCGGCGGGCGTCGATGCCTGGTGGCCCGACGAAGGCGACCGCTTCAACCTCTTCGAACGGATCAAGCGTCATCAACTCTATTATCAGGGTCCCCTCTCGACGCAGCCGGATGTGCGCCCGTGGAGTCTTCACCGCAATGGCCATCTGGGCATTGCCCGTTGGGGCGGTTGGGTCTGGTCGGGAGATACGCAGTCCGCGTGGAAAACGCTGGAGGCGCAGATCGCCGTGGGGATCAATCATTCCTTAAGTCTTTCTCCTTATTGGGGCTCGGACACCGGCGGTTTCTATGCCGGGGTGGATCCGCCCGAACTGAGTGGAGAACTTTACGCGCGCTGGTTCCAGTTCTCGGCGTTTTGCCCTTCGTTTCGGTCTCACGGCCGGATCTGGCGCTTGCGCACGCCCTTCGGCTGGGGGCTCAGCGACATGGGATTTACCGAGGAGCAGCGCTTCCCTCCCAATGAATCGGAACTGAACAACCCGTTCATCGAACCCGTTTGCCGGAAGTATGCGGAGTTGCGTTATCAACTGATTCCTTACACCTACACGCTCGCGGCCGAGGCGCGGGAGACGGGCCTGCCCTTCATGCGGGCCCTGTGGCTGCACTATCCGAAGGACGAGCGCATTCGCGGCTTGGGAGACCAGTATTTATGGGGCCGGGACTTGCTCATTGCGCCCGTTTATCAAAAAGGCGCCGGGTCCCGGGATGTCTACCTGCCCGCCGGGAGATGGCACGATTTCTGGACGAACAAAGTTCAGTCAGGCGGTCAGACCGTGACCCGCGAAGTCGACCTCGCGACCTTGCCGGTCTACGTCCGCGCCGGGGCGATTCTTCCATTGGATCCCGTCCGGCAATACGTGGCACAGGAGGTCGAAGGAGCCACGACGCTTCGCATCTACAGCGGGGCAGATGGCCGCTTCCGCTGGTATGAAGACGACGGCAAGTCGCTGGGTTATCTGCACGGAGAGTCGTGCTGGACCACTCTTACCTGGGATGATGCCGGCCGGCGGTTCGCACTTCATCGTGAAGCCAGTGCAGGAGGATGGGAACCTCCCCGCCGGAAGCTCATTCTTCAGGTGCTTCCCGAGGGCGCGACCAGGGAGATCGATTATGCCGGCGACGATGTGCAGGTAGATTTCTAGCCCGCATATCTCATACCGTTTCGCCGCGACGCGCTGCGAACCCCTTACTGCCAGGCGAGCGAAGCGAGACAGCCTGCCCCTTGGCGCTGACCGAAGCGCGGATCGCAGCGACGGCATTGCCGCGCGCAGCCGAGCTGGGTGATTGCACCCTGTTCAAGCTCGAGGCAAGCGGAGCGAAGGCAAAGGCAGGATGGGGTCCAGCGCGCCACACCAGAAAGGGCATTTCCCTCACAAAGAGAGTGACCTGAGGAGAAAGCGTCGCCGCGGCGGCTCAGAAAGCGAAGCCCATGCTGACAGAACCGAAATACTGGCCACCCTCCTGTTCGGCGAATTCTTCAGTCCGGTAGGAATGGGCGTAACTGACACGGAGTTGCTTGTAGCGCACCGTGACGCCGGCGGTGAGATCGGCCACGAAGTGGCGCTTGTCGACGCTGTGACTGTCCTCGAAGGTGTTTCCGTCGAGAAAGATATCGCGACCGACCACTTTGCCCTCAGCGCCCACTGTGAAAAAGAGGCTCCATGGATTGAGGCGCTCGCGGCGCTCTGTGAAAAGTTGGTGGGTGTAGGCGGTGGCGCTCAGTTTCGGATCCGAGAAATCCGAAGGTAGATTCCAGCCGGCCCGCATATAGGCTCCGCCGTTCACGTTAATCCAGGCATTGCCGAGTTCGAATCCCCACCGGTACAGCCCGTCCATTTCGAAGCCGTCGTCCAAGACTGACCATTCGAAGAGCTGTTTGGTTCGGCGATAATGCAAGTTGATTGTCAGCTCGTCTTCCAACTGATTGTCCCAACCCTGCGCTTTGTCGATGTTACGGAGATCGTGGATGAGGTCCTGGGAGTTTTCCGCAAGCGAGGACGGGCCAACCACCCCAACGCTCAGCTCCAGAGAATGCAAGAGGGAATCTGTTTTCGCGTGCAGGGAGAATCCGAGCCCCAGCCACCCGGCATAGGGCCGGTCATCGGGGATAAGCTCGCTTATGGAGTTATCTGCGGGAGTGAACATCAACTGGGTGAGCGAGATCCCGTACTGGTAGAGCCAAGGTGTTCCGCCTTGCCAGTCCATGCGGTGCAGCAACCAATCGAGGTTGCGGTAGAACCCGCTCAACCGGTCTACGGGCAGGCTCGGTGAGATCCAACTCAGCCGCACGCCGTTGGTATAGTTTTCGTCAGTCCCGCCAAAGGTGTCGTTGTCGAAGAACAGGCTCAGGTAACCGTGATTGTGATCCCGGCTCAACGCGGCAGGCAAGTTCTGTTGGGACTCAGCCGACGTGTCTGCGGCGAACGCGGCGCCCACCAGAGCGGCCGTAAGGATCGTGGCAAAAAAAGGATTCATGGCGTCGGATTTAGCTCATAACGTACCGCCGGATCACGGACACGGAGGATTGGCAACTCTCTAGCCCGCTTATCTCATGCCGTCTCGTCGCGAGGCGCTGTGAACCCTCAAAGCCCGAGGCCAGCGGAACGAGGGCAGGATGGGGTGCGGCGCTCCACACCAGAAAAGATATGAGGAATGTGGGCTAGGAGGAAGTTGATAACGGAGATACTTCCACACTGGCCAGAAGGCCCTCGAATCTTGCAGAATGCCTGGAAATGAGGAGGTCGCCGTGGCGAGATGCAATATCCGGCCCGTCCCGGGCGGTCGAGACACCGCATTGGGCAATCGTGTCATTTTGCCCGGCGCCCGATCGCCGCCGACTTCGCGGAATGCATCATAATGACTCTGAGAGGTTCTGCCGTCCCGAGCCAGACCTGGCTGCGGGGCAAGGCGTGAGGCGGCTTCGCAGAGCTGACCGAGCTTTCCGGGAGCCGTGGAGCCCAAGTTTGGCCTCGGTTTTGGCCGGTCTCGGCCTGGGTCTGGCGGCGCTTGAGCTATTGGCGCCAGCGACACAATTGAGGGTCTTCGTGGCGCTGGGGTCGATGTTGCTCGCCCGGTGAAGGCAGAACGGCACTCGTGATGGCGAGACCGCGGCATCCTGGGGTCCTGAACCTTGGGGCACACCGAGGAGGGACCGCCAGCCGATGCGAAGCACACCCAGCTCAAAGCTCCTCGGTGAAGGCTTCCAACGATTGGCATTGGATGGCAGTCCGGAGCAGCTTTTGGAGCATAGCGTCGTCTTCAATGCCGTGCACGGCTTGCTTCAGACCCTCGGGAATGCGGCCAAAGCGGATGGTTAGAACCTCCAGGATGTATTCTTGACGGCCTTCCTGCCGGCCCTCCTGGCGCGAACGTTGGGCGAGACTCTTCACGGCGCTACCGGGTTCCCGGGTCGTTGATCTTAGCCACTCTCGCTTCGAAGGACTCCCTGTCAATCTCGGCGCCCAGGATGTAACGCAGCACGAGTTGAAGAACCCGGCGCGGAACACGGAGGATCAGCTCGATAGGCTGAAGGGGGGCAAGTCCTGAGTCAATAGCGAACTTGCCAGAGTCAAGAAGTGGACCGTCTTGAGGCAACAAGTTCCGCCCGAAGGGCCGCGCCACCGGCCGAGTCGCGAGGCGACGCATTTCGCCGGCCCTCCACTCCCGCGACGCGGCGTTGCAGAATGAATCAACATACATCAACAGGCCCTGAAGGCGGAGCCCCGGGCGGCTAAGGTAAGGTCCTGGACAGTGGGCTTTGCGATGAAGGCGCCGCGCGGCGACTCACTCGCCCACGGGGAAAGGCAAGGCAGCCCCTTTCCCCGCCGGCGTTTTCCGATCGATGCATTCCGCCCAATCGTGGATTATGCTGGTGCTTACGCATGAAAACGAGCCGTCTTTTCCCGTCTTGGCCCTTCTGCCTGTCGCTTGTTCTTTGGACTTTCCTCGCCGGATTCTCCAGGGCCGCGGGGCAGACCGAGGGTAATCCCTCTCGGAGCGAGGTCCGCGATTGGGAGCGCTTGCACCGGCTCGTCCAGCCCGCAGAGGGCGAGAGTCCTTGGCGCAAGATCGCCTGGCTTACCGACATCACTTCCGCGCGAAAGCGGGCCGCCGAGGAGGACAAGCCGCTGGTGATCTTCACCGCTGCAGACGGAAGCCCGCTCGGCCGGACCTGAGGCGCCTGCACGGGAAACCGCGCCCGCTGGTTCAGCGGGGACCAAGTCGATCCGGACTACGTCGAAGCCCACTTCGTTCCTCTGGCCTTGGACACTTACTTTCGGGGCAACTCGCAGGAACTCGCGTTCTGCGAATCCATCGGCGCAGGCGGCAACCATCTGGCGGCGGCGACGGCCGGTGGTCAGCGGTTAGGCGGCGATGCCATGCTCCGGTTGCGCGAAACGGAATTGCGCCCCGCTCTGGCGGAATACCACGCCCTGCCGGAGGAGAAACGGATAGGCGGGCTGCCGGACCCGGCCGATGCCGCCGCTCCGAAACGTCCCCTGCCCAAAGCGCCGGAGGGAGGGTTGGTCCTCCGCGGCTATTGTTGTTACCTGAAACGCGGAACCGACGGCGCATGGAACAAAGCCCAACGCTTTTATTATGAGCTGAACCCTGATCGCTGGGCGGCGGAGACCCAGACCGACATGCTCTGGTTGACCCGGCAGGAATTGCGTTCGCTGGCGCCGCGTTCCTGGGTCCTGGGAGAAACGATGAGCGCGCCGGAACCGGTCCGGACGCGGTTTTTTGGAACGATAGGGATCGACTACATGGAAGGAAGCGTCAACGCCTTGCCGGTTCGCAGCTCGGAGCTGATCCTGACGGTCGAAGAGATCCGGGGAAAAGAAGCGGTCCTGCAAGTGCGAGGTGTTGGGCACATGGGGATCGCTTTCGAGGAACATGATCGCGAAGCTCCCAACAGCCGGGGGTGTGAGGTTGAGGTTGCTGGAAAAGCCGTTTACGACGCGGAAAAGGGGATGTTCACTCGCTTCGATGTAGCCGGCGTGGGGAAGGCCTGGGGCAACAAAATGGAATATGTCCGCCGGGAAATCGGCATCGGCGATTATCCGTGGCGCTACGGCATCGCCTGGAAATTGACCACCGGGGATTCCCCCATGGATCGTATCCCGCCCTACAACCTTCTGCATTACGGAACGCGGAAACCTTACTTCGGAGCTTCGGATCCGTGATCGACGGGCGGATCCGCCGGTTCCAAAGCTCGCCGCTCCCGTTTTATCTAGCTCGCACTCCTCATACCTTTTCGTCGCGAGGCGCTGCGAACCACCTTACGGCCAGCCGACTGAAGAGAGACAGCCAGCCCCTCGGAGCTGCCCGAAGGGCGGAGCGCAGCGACGGCAACGTCGCGGGCAGCCGAGGCGAGGGCGCAGAGCTGGGGGAGCAGACCCTGTTCAAGCCGGGGCAAGCGGAACGATGGCAGGATGGGGCGCAGAAATGCGGGCTAACCTCTCGACTTTCATCGGCGGAGGGGGAAGCAGACCAAGTCCCCGTTCAACGTCTTGCAGAGGAGATTCCCTTGCGCAGCGACGACGTGAGGCCAGGCCATGTCTCGCAATACGCCGCGCTCCTCGGCCAGAACTGTGCAGCGCTCCGGAGATCGCCCGGCGCCCTCGATCAGCGCCAGGTCGCCATCGTTCCCCCAGACGATCAGCCGTTCATCTCCGGTAACAAAACAGGATCCGGCGTCGCCGAATTTGCCGCCTTCCCAGATCAGCTTGCCCGTTGCGAAATCCACGCAGTGGACACCGTGATTGGCGAAGTAGATCCGGCCCTCGTGAATGACCGGGGTGCAGACCCCGGTGGGATGCCGGTTGCGCCACACCTCACGGGCTCCTCCCTCGAGACTAACCGACACGCGCGCCATGGCCATCTGGTTGTAACGTGAGGAGATCAGCAAACCCCGTCCATGCGCGGCGACGCCGGCGATGGTATTGGAGAAATCCGTTTCCCAAGGGAATTCTGCGACCGTCTTTCCGGCGTTGACGCCGTCGAGTCGCACGACCAATGCGTTCCGGGAGGTCGCCACCGCCACACACGGAATACCGTCCACGATCATGGGGACCATCCCGCCGCTGTGTCCGGCGGGATCCTTGCTCTCGGAAGTCCAAACGGGATCACCGCCCGTTCGCTTGGGGAAAGCCATGAGACAACCCCGTTGGGGATCGCCGGCCTCGACCACGAGCCACTCGTCCCAGACCATTGGGGCCGCGGTATAGCCGTAGTCGCGTTGAGTTCCCCGGCGTTTGGTGATCTGCGGACGCCTGGGGATAGCGAAGCGGTCGTAGAGATTGAGCGTCCACACCTGTCGCCCGCCGTTGCGAATGTCCCAGGCGTTGAGCGTCCCATCGCAGCCGAGGGTGAAGAGCAACCCGCTGTCCGGATCGAACTCCGGGGTGGCGGTCGCTCCGCGGTAGAGGCCCTGATCTCCCGTGGCCTCCCGTCCATACTCCGGAGCAGCGTAGCTTTGCTCCCAGAGAATTGCTCCCGAATCGACATCCAAGCACCGGACCGTGTCGCGTCCGCGGGACCAGCCGATGACGTAGACTTTGCCATCGACTACTAGCGGCGAAGAAGCTCCGGCGCCCGCGTTCGTGCGCCAGCGGGGTTCCGCCCCGGGCCAAGGCGCCGCGGGGCGCCAGCCGGATTCTTCGCTCACGACCCCGCTCCGTTCCGAGCCGCGCCAGTGAAGCCAATCGCCGGCGCGGGCGGAGATGGTTGTCAAACAGAGAACGAATAGCGGCGCGAGGCTCCGGAGGCGCATCGAGAAGCACACTACCTGACAGGAATCCGATGGCAAGATTCGGAAGTTCTGCAGAACGCGAAGGCTCGGGGACGGATGCACATCTCCCGCCCTCTAAGAGTGCGGAGCTTCCGTTACTTCCGTATCGCCGGAAGCTCCCGGTCGCCGGGAAACACGCCCCACACATTGTTCCAAACCCAAAGACGCCGGCCCCGCGCTTGCGGACACTGAAGCGCCTTCAGGACGCCCGGAGCCACTTCGTAATAGAGCCAATCGTCGCCCGCAATGACGGCATTCTCAAAATGCCTCAAACAGAAAGTCAGATCGGCGCACACGCTTTCCTCATCATGCGCCGCGTCGATGAAAACGAAGTCCGGCTGAATCCCGAGCCGGACCAGCTCTTCCATGCCCGCGATCGTGGCTGCCCGGACGGGAACAATCCGGTCCCGGTCCTTCCAGCAGTTCACCAAGAACGTCTCGTAGAGAACCGGCAGAACGCCGGCAACCGCCGGATCGTGAAAATGCTCGGGCGATCCTTGCCAGTGATCGACGGTCACCACCGTCGCCGCCGGCCGGAACCCGGCGAACCACCGGGTCGACTGGCCTAACCAAGCGCCGAGTTCGAGTATGAGACCGGCATCAGGGGAAATCCAATGCCGCAGCACCTCCGGCCGTCCGAAGAACCAACCGTGCTCCACTTCTGGGAGCGCCGGCTTTTTGGAGGGCCAGGCATGGGCGCGCCGGAGCTGGTCCAGATTCAATCCTACACCGCCTCCAGAGTGATGTCGAAAGCTCCGGCCCGCAAGGAGTCCGCAGGACTCTTCTCTTCAAAGGCCGCCGCCAACTGCGCTCGCAAGGGTTCTTCGACTTCACCGAACGGCGCCAGGCTCACCGTGACGAGCTTCTGTTCGTCCTCGGACAAACGGCTGTAGATGCCGTCCTGGGCATTCAACTCTTCGCCGGTGAAGTACATCTGGGTGGTGAGATCCACATAACCACGCCGCCAGATCTTGAAATGGATATGCGGCGTCCGCATGAATCGATCGTCGCCGTAGGCTTTCGGCTTGATCGTCTTGAATGCATAATGGCCGTCCTCACCGGTGACGCAGCGTCCGTAGGACTGAAAATTGGGATCCTTGCGCTCGTAGTTGGCGTCGCCGGCGTGGTTGTAGATCCCTTGATGGTCGGTTTGCCAAATCTCCACCAGCGCCCGGGCAACGGGTTTCCCCTCGGTATCGCGGACCACGCCGTGAACATAGATGAGGTCGCCCTGGGCCCGTTGGTCCCGGCTCCGCACGAAGGTCAAGTCGTTATCGGCATCGGGATAGAAAGGGCCTTCGGTTTGGCTCGGAGTGACGGGTCCCGCGGGCGCGGAGGGAGTGGCCACGCCAACGGCGCCGCCGAGCAGAACGGCCCGCTTCAGGGCCTGACGGCGGGAGGGTATCGAGGAGGAGGAATCGTTCATGGTGAATGGTGGACCCGATATCCGAATCCGTCGCGAAAATTCAACCCGAGGACGAACTCGGAGTTGCGGCCCCGCGGGCAGGGTCCGGATAAAAACCGTGCCGTTCGAGTTGGCGCACAACGGATTCCATGGGCAAGCCCACCACGTTGGACCAGGAGCCCTCGATCTGGGCCACGATCCGGACGCCGTGTTCTTGGAGCGCATAGCCGCCCGCTTTGTCCAGAGGATCGACCCGCTCCAGATAGTAGCAAATGTCTTGGTCCGAGAGCCGGCGAAAAGTGACGCGAGTCATATCATGAAAGACAGTCTCCAGCCCTGCCGACCGGCGCACCAGCGCCACTCCGGTGCAGACTTCGTGCGTCTTCCCAGAGAGGCGGCGCAGCATACCAGCAGCTTCCTCGAGATCCGCCGGTTTTCCCAAGGGCTCCGTGCCCAGGTAGACCAGGGTGTCCGCGCCCAGGACCAGGGCCTCAGGGAATTGTCCGGCCACCGCGCGCGCCTTGCGAAGAGCGTTGAGAACGGTCAGCTCAGCCGGCGACGCGCCAGGATCGTGAGTTTCAACGACGCCGCCGGCGGCCACCTCGAATCCATATCCCCAACATTCCAACAGTTCTCGACGGCGCGGAGAGGCCGAGGCCAGGATCAAGGCGATGGCCGGGCCGGGTTCAGGCGGCATCCTTTTTCTGTTTGCGCCGGTAGATCGGGGAACGCCGCCCTTCCACGACGGCGCGGTTGATCCGGATGGTGTCCACATCGTCGCGGCCGGGCAAATCGTAAAGCACGTCGAGCATGAGCCGCTCGAAGATTGAGCGCAGAGCGCGGGCTCCGGTCCCCCGGCGCACCGCTTCTTTGGCCAACGCCGCCAGACCGTCTTTGGTGATCGTCAGCCGGGAACCTTCCATAGCCACAAGCTTGGCGTATTGTTTCACCAAGGCGTTCCGCGGCTCGGTCAGAATCCGGACCAACTGTTCTTCAGTGAGCGAATCCAGAGTGGTCACCACCGGAAGGCGCCCGACGAACTCAGGAATCAGGCCAAAAGCCAAAAGATCCTGGGGTTGCACATCCAGAGGTTCCGGCGGGCCGTCCAACTCCGGCCCGCGTCCAAAACCCACGATGCTCCGCCCGCGACGGCGTCCCACAATGTCCTCGATCCCGACGAAGGCGCCTCCGCAGATGAAGAGGATTTTCTC
The DNA here is from genome assembly GCA_035513055.1 of Verrucomicrobiales bacterium. GTDB lineage: Bacteria > Verrucomicrobiota > Verrucomicrobiia > Verrucomicrobiales > DEV007 > DATKCT01. The sequence continues at coordinate 38,248 of DATKCT010000200.1, forward strand.
CGTGTTCACCTGAATGTATTCCTGCTGGGGATGCTTGCGCCCGCCTTGCGGAGGAACATTGCACACCGTCCCCTCCAGGATTTTCAGAAGCGCTTGTTGCACGCCTTCCCCGGAAACATCCCGGGTGATGCTGACATTCTCGGTGCGCCTCCCGATCTTGTCGATTTCATCAATGTAAATAATTCCCGTTTCGGCGCGTTCGACGTTGTTGTCGGCCGCTTGCAACAGACGGAGAATGATGTTCTCCACATCTTCGCCGACGTAACCGGCCTCGGTCAGGGTCGTGGCGTCGGCGATCGAGAACGGCACATTGAGAATGCGCGCCAGGGTACGGGCCAGCAGCGTTTTTCCCGAACCCGTGGGACCCAGCAGCAAAATGTTGCTTTTTTCGATCTCGACCTCACGCATATCTCCGCTGGTCGGGTCCGCCTGCGTATTCTGTGTGAGACGCTTGTAATGATTGTGGACAGCCACGGCGAGAACCCGCTTGGCCTGTTCCTGACCGATGACGTATTCATCGAGCCGGGCTACCAGATCGCGGGGACTCGGAACTTTCAGCCCGTTCAACGCGCGCTGGCCGCCGCGCCCCAGCTCCTTGTCCAGAATCTCCTTACAGACCCCGATGCACACATCGCAAATGTAGACTCCGGGGCCGGCGATGAGCTTCTTGACCTCGGCATGGCTCTTGCCGCAGAAGGAGCACATCGTCAGTTTGGAAGCTCGGGCCATGAATCGTGAGGGAGCGCAGGGGTTTCGACGCGGATGAAACCTCAGCTTCCGGAGCCGCCTCCGTCCTCGGCCGGAGCCAGTTCCACCCGGTGAGTGAGGACACGGTCGACGATGCCGTAAGTGCAAGCTTCGTCCGCAGTCATATAATAGTCCCGGTCCGCATCGCGCTCCACCTGTTCCTGTGGTTTTCCAGTGTGATGGGCGAGAATGCGATTGAGCCGCTTCTTGAGGCGGTACATGAACTCGACCGTCCGCTCGACGTCGCTGGCCGTGCCCCGCACGCCGCCTGAAACTTGGTGGATCATGATATCGGAGTTGGGCAGAGCGTAGCGCTTGCCCTCGGTCCCGGCAGCCAGAATCACGGCGCCCATGCTGGCGGCGATGCCGATGCAGTAAGTGTTCACCGCGCAGCTCACGAACTGCATTGTGTCGTAAATGGCCAAGCCCGCCGACACCGATCCACCCGGCGAGTTGATGTAAATACTGATGTCCTTCTTCGGGTCCTGCATTTGCAGAAGCAGCAGTTGAGCGATCACACTGTTGGCCACCTGGTCGTCGATCGGAGTGCCGATAAACACGATCCGGTCCTTGAGCAGGCGCGAATAGATATCGTAGACCCGCTCCATCCGCCCGTCGGATTCCACGACAGTAGGGATAATGAAACCGGCAGGTCCCGAGACGGGATGCAGCATTTGGGGAGATTCCATGTTGGGCTGGGGAGTAAATCACACTCGGGCGCGAAGAAAACCCGCCCAACCTGCCTACGAAGCCGGCGGCGGCGTGGATCCCTCTGCTTCCTCGACCGTGATGTTCGCCTCCGCGACCAGGAAATCAACAACGTTCCGGAAGAACTGGGTCTGCGCCACTTGACGAAGCCCGCCGTTGCGCTCGAGCCGCTGCATGGCCTTGCTGTGACTCATTCCGGAGGCTTCCGCGATTTCGTTGACCTCCCGGCGCAACTGTTCGGGGGTAACTTCAATCCCTTCGATTCGCCCGATCTCGCTCAAGATGAACTCCGTCTTCAGATCCTGGCGGGCCCGCTTCCCGGCCGCTTCGACAATCGCCTCTTCCTGCCCTCGAATCACCTCCTCCGGCACACCCATGCTTTGATTGTGCCGCACCAGTTTGTCGACGTTGCGCTGGGCGTGGGCGCTGACGACCTCCGGCGGCAGTTCAAAATCCACGGCCCGGTGCAAGTACTCAAGAATGCCCGACTCCAGAGCGCGCTGGCGATGGTCTAGCTGCGCCTGCGCCAATTGGCTGCTCACCAGAGTGCGGAGTTCTTCAAGACCCCCCGGAACATCTTCGGCGATCGACTCCAGGCTGGGCAGGCGCTCTTCCTTGACCGCCTTGATGGCGACGGCGTACTCGACCTCGTGACCACGCAAATCCTCGAAGGCGAAGTCTTCCGGAAGGACGATGCGTACCTGCACATTTTCTCCCGCCTGGTGGCCCACCAGTCCTTCGGCAAAGCCGGGCAGAAAGATCTCCTCCTCGAGCTTGAACCAGGTGTCCGCACGCTGAGCAAAATACCGCGCCTCCGCAGTGAGCCGGTCCACCAGCGGAGCGCCCTCGATGAAACCCTCGTAGTCCACCACGGCGAAGCGCCCCATCTCTAAGGGCGTGCCTGCGGGCAAGTCTTCGTAGTCCGCCCGTTCTTTGCGGCGCATCTCCAGCACCTCGTCGACGGCGGCTGGATCCACCTCCAGAGGAGGAACCTGCAGCGGGATGCCCTTGTAGTTGGGAAGTTCGAAGGAGGGGTTCGTCAACACCTCGACGACCATCGACCAACTCCCGTCCGCATGCCCCTGGCTCGCTGAAACCTTCAGCGCTTTCAGAATCGATAACTCCCGGATGTCTTCCGCTTTCCTCAGGATCTGCTCGGCTAATTTGGTCTCCAACTGATGTGCGACCTGCTTCCCGAAACGCTGCTCCAGCACCCGGCGCGGCGTCTTCCCCTTCCGGAAGCCGGGAATCTTGGCTCGCTGAACCAAATCGCGCAGAATGCGGCGGCGCGCCTCTTCCACTCCCTCGGCGGGAATTTCAGCCCGCACCAGAGCGCGACATCGGGGTTTACGTTCGATGGTGATGGTCATGCAAGGAAAAACCGGTCTGCCCACGCTTCCCGGCGCCCGGGAGCGCGAGCGCGCTCAAGCTAGTGTGGCGTTTGCGAAATAGGCGGGCAAAACTCGCGAGCAATCTTTTTCCAGTTCAAGGCGCGAGGAGGGAGTTGAGGCAAACTCAGCGACCGAGGAGCGACGCAGAAATGGGAAAAGAGGGCCGCGATTCTAAGAAAAACATCGAGCGCAGCGAGCAAGTTTTCTAAAAATCACAACACCGGTTTTGTCTACGTATTTTGCAAACACCACACTATTAGAGGGCTTCGCTGGATTTCCAACGGAATCTCGATGAAACCGTTGCCGGATGCGGAAGAGCCTGCAAAGTCCGGCGCCGGAGCTATGCTATACTACTCTACTACTGCTCACCGGCAGTGCTCTCATTGATGTTCCGTCGCCATTGCTTTCACAGGCTTCTCCCTCTCTTGGCCGCGCTTGCTCCGGCGGGAAGCACGCCCGCCAACGACCTCGTGAACTTCGAGAGTCCACACGTGCACCCGCTCGATCTCGATCCCAGCGGAACCCTCCTTGCGGCCTGCAACACGGCCGACGGACGCGTGGAACTTTTCGACGTCTCGACCGGACTCCCCGAGCCAGCCGGATCCATTCCCGTCGGCTCCGATCCGGTCTCCGCCCGCTTCCGGACGCCTGACGAACTGTGGGTCGTCAATCAGATCTCTGATTCCGTCAGCATCGTCGATGTCCCCAGCCGGCGGGTCCGCCACACTCTGTCGACACTCGACGAGCCGGCCGATGTCGTATTCGCAGGCTCGCCGCTGCGCGCCTTCGTTTCGTGCTCGCAGGCTAACGCACTGCTTGTGTTTGACCCGGAAAATCCGGACTCCGCTCCCCTCAACGTCCCCTTGGAGGGCGAAGATCCGCGCTCGCTCGCCGTCAGCCCCAGCGGAGACACCGTCTACGCCGCCATTTTTGAATCGGGAAACGGGACCACCATTCTCGGCGGAGGCGCAGACGAGTCCGAAGCGACCCTGCATTTTCCTCCCAACGCCGTCAACGATCCGCGCGGGCCGCACGGAGGCGTCAATCCTCCCGCGAATGCGGGAAATCAATTCGAACCAGCTCAAAACCCAGCGAATCCACCGCCGCCAGCCGTCGGCCTCATCATACGCCGCGACGACGAGGGCCGCTGGCGGGACGACACCGGAGCCGATTGGTCGGATTTCGTGAGCGGTCCCCTCGCGCCCGCGTCTGGCCGTCCGCCCGGGTGGGAACTCGTCGACCACGACCTAGCCGTCATCGAAGCGTCTTCCCTCGAGGTGAGCTACGTCTCCCGGCTGATGAACCTTTGCATGACCACGGCCGTGAATCCCCTCGACGGCGCCGTGGCCGTAGCCGGCACCGACGCCATCAACCACATCCGCTTTGAGCCCGTCCTCAACGGGCGCTTTCTTCGGGTCCAGCTCGCCCTCATCGATCCTGAAAACCCGGACAGCTTGCGCATCGAGGATCTCAATCCACATCTCGATTACGCGCAACCTGCCGTCGACGAGGAACTCAGGTCCCATTCGTTCGGTGATCCGCGGGCGGCGGTGTGGTCCACCGATGGATCCCGGCTCTACATCGCGGGATTGGGATCCGACAACATCGTGGCCGTCGACGCCCAGGGAAACCGGACAGGAGACGGACGGCCAATCACGGTGGGAGAAGGCCCAACCGGCTTGGCCCTGGCCGCGGACGGAGCCAGCCTCTTCGTGCTCAATCGCTTCGAGGCGAGCGTTTCCGTCGTCGATCTCGCCGCGGGCGTGGAAAGCAGCCGCGTCCCGTTTTTCGATCCCTCGCCTGAGGTCGTCCGGCTGGGCCGGCGCCACCTCTACAACACCACCTCGACCTCCGGCCTCGGTCACGTCTCCTGCGCCTCCTGCCATGTTGACGCCCGTATGGACCGGTTGGCCTGGGACCTCGGCGATCCGGCCGGAGAGATGATCGCCCCCGATTTTCACAACCTCGGCGCCGGCCTGCCGCTGCTCGCCGACGACATCGGCGATTTCCACCCCATGAAGGGCCCCATGACCACCCAGACTCTTCAGGACATCATCGGGAAGGAACCACACCACTGGCGAGGCGACCGGGAAGGCCTGGAAGCCTTCAATCCCGCCTTCACCGGCCTCCTCGGCCGGCCCCAAGAACTCACCCGTTCCCAGGTGCAGGAGTTCGAAGATTTCCTCGCCACCATCCACTTCCCGCCGAATCCCTACCGGAATCTGGACAACTCTCTGCCGGAAAACCTGCCTCTCCCCGGACACCACACGAGCGGCCGCTTCGCCGCAGCCGGATCGCCGTTGCCCCCAGGGAATGCCCAACGTGCCTTGACCCAACTCTACCGGCCTCTCAGCCGCGGTATCGACCGGCAAGTCCTCGCCTGTGTCACCTGCCACACCTTGCCGACGGGCCTCGGCACGAACACTCAGATCTCTTTGGCCGGCTTCGTTCCCGTGCAAACCGGACCAAACGGTGAACTCCATCACGCTCTGGTCTCCGTCGACGGCTCCACCCAGAAAGGCATCAAGATCGCCCAACTCCGCAATCTCTACGACAAGATAGGCTTCGAAATGACCCAAACCCGGAGCCAGGCCGGTTTTGGGTTCATTCACGACGGCAGCGTCGACTCCCTTTCCCGCTTTGTTTCCGAGGAGGCTTTCGACGTCACCAGCGATCAGGAAGTCGCCGATCTCGTCGCGCTCATGCTCGCCTTCTCCGGATCGGATTACGGCGACCGGACCGAGGGTCTTGAGCCCCCGGGAACCTCGAGCCTCGACGCGCACGCAGCCGTGGGCCGTCAGGTCACTCTGGACCAGGATTCCTCAGACGAGGACTTCACTCTGACCGAAACCCTCATCGGCCTCGCGGTGCAAAACGAAATCGACCTCATCGTCCGTGCCTCCCCCGGCGGTGTCCCGCGCGCCTGGCTCCATGAAGACCAAAATGTCTTTCAATCCGATCGGATGCGGGAATCGGCCACGGCTGCGGAAATCTTCGCTCTCGCGGAGAACGGTGAACCCGTCACCTTCACCGCCGTCCCGTGGGGCACAGGCCGGCGGGCCGCACTCGACCGGGACCGCGACGGTCTCTTCGACGGCGATGAAACCCGGAATCTGTCGACGAATCCGAATGACCCGCAAAATCCCTTCGATCCCGCCTCTCCCGATTCCACTGGGGACAACGGCAGCCTCGAGCCGGACGGGATTCCGGACGGAGAAAACGATTTCGACGGTGATGGAATATCGAATGCCGCCGAGTTCGCCGCCGGAACCAATCCCGCGGAGCAGTTCGCGACGCCCATTCAGCCTCTCCGGCTGATCATCCGGCGCCAGGCCGGCTCTAGTGAAGTACAGCTTTCCTGGGAGGCAAGACCGGGCGCCGTCTACCGCGTTCAATACAGTTCCGATCTCTTCATCTGGATCGACTCCCCCTCGGGTCCGCAGCAAGCCGGACCGGACGCAACTGGGTTGAGCTGGATCGACGACGGGCCTCCGGCGACCGATCCGGATCCTGCGGACGCGCCGGAGCGCTACTACCGGGTCATGGAAACCGGCGGAGGCGCCCCCTAACAGGAGTGCCCGCGCCACGGTGAATCTACTTGGGAGGCGGACACTCCTGATCGCCGTGGCGCCGCAAGAGTTCGCGGGAGTGCCCGCGACTGAAGCTTTACATTTCTGGCCTGCCCGGGAGGTCGAAAATGCGGTGATCCCGAAGGGATCAGAGCTTGTAGCCTGTGGTGGCGCGCAGCGACACCACAGAGACCGTCGATCCATCACCAGCACCCCGGCAGGGGTGCCAGCCCGCGGCCTTCTCCTTCGATGGTACAAGCATTCTATCAAGGTACCGCTCATCGAATTGTATCCCGGACTTCTGAAGAAACTCAATCCACTCCTCTCGAAACGTCTTCCGTTCTCACCGTGCGCGACGTGAACCGCGGGACCGCAAGGGACTGCCACACAGTAGAAGGCGGCGAAAGCGGCGTCCTCTACGGCCCGGATCGTGCCGCGGTGGCGCGGGACTTCTGGCTCCCAATCACAGTTCCACCGGGGCAAGCCCGGTGGTCGCCTGAGGTTAGCGCTTCTCCCAAAACTGTTCCGCCGTCTCGATGGGCTGCAGCACTTCCTGGCGGTCGGCTTCCGTCAGATCAGCTTCCTCGATCTGCTTCCGGCGTTCACGCGTCCACTCCAGGAAGAAGCGGGTGTCCTCACTCCGCGGAGACATCGGACTTCCTTCCACCTCCACATACCATGCTCCCGTCGACGCGAAGCGGAACGTGTGCGCTACGCCTGCGATCGCTCGCACCAGAAACCAGCCGCTCCGCGACACCTTGAACCGGCCAGGCAAGGTGAGCGGTTCTGGAACTCCGTCGCGCACCAGTTCCAGGCTTTCCAAGGGTTCGCGGGAATCCCACATGCCGCTCAGGGTGATTTCCACTTCTTTGTCCCCTGTGCGAAAAACGTGGCCGGGCACCTGTCCGTCGGCCTGCACCCGCAGCAGGGGACCATTGCTGACAAAGACGCGGCCCGCGCGCAGGCCTTCCCACCAGTCTTCCCACGACGGTTTCCCTGTCATGTGCACATACACGCGGTTGTATCCCACTGGGTTAGGCAAGACCCCGCTGGCTCCTCCGGCGGTCGGCGGCGCCCGAAACCCGCTGTTGAGGATCCGGTAGTAGAGATCCTGAGTGTAGAAACCATTGCCACGGGGGCCGGGATAGCGTTCCCGGTCCCTCGGCCGGCCCCAGGCTTCGCCGTCGAGCATCCCACCGATTTGCAGGTGATTGTGGGCCAGTCCGATGCTGTCGATTTCCCCGGTGGCCAGCCAGATTGGAGTATCCCACCAGAACGGTTTCTCGATTTCAATCCACGCGCCCGCTGCTCGCGCAGCGCGGAGAAACCGCACCGGCGATGGGTATTCGGGGCGGGACCCGGTGATGTCGAGCGGCCGCTGCAGCCGGTGAAACAAGAGCGCTCCCCCTCGCCGCTCGTCCTCGCCGGCCAAGACATGAAACCACCGCATGCCGTCCACGGGTATGACCGCGGGATCCTGAGGGACGGTCTCCCGCCACGGGTTGGTTTCGTTCCACCAAGTGATCACGCTGGCCACGTGCAGATCGGCGGCCCGCATCAGCGCCGGCATATCTGCGGGCGCCCGGTGCACGTGGAGATCGCCCGCATACCAGCCTTCTGCCGCCAAACTGGGCGGAGGCTCCGGCTGGGGCGGCGGCTCCGCGCCGCCGGCCGCACACCGCAGGGCCAGGGCAAGCAATGCGGCGATTGCTAACGGCTTTCTTTTGCCGGGATGTGTGAGAGTTCTTGTAGGGGCAGGAGACATCTTAGGATTCCCTAAGACTGCCTTATGAAGAGAACACGAGCAATGAGAAAGAGCGAACCATCCCTCTCGAAACCCGCTTGCGTTCGCAAAGTCCGCCTAGGGGGTATGATTCTTACACGGTCTCAAGCCCAGGATGGAGGATTGCCGGCGTTCTGGTAGCCGGAGCGTGCCTTGCTCCGACAGTGTTCCCGGAGTTTTTGTGCAAAATGCTTCTGCACAGCCGGTGAATCCGGCCAGCAGGGGCAGAATGACGGTGAAACGAGGGAGGAATTGCATGCCGGGGATGATGCGCGCTTGACCTTCCTGAGGCATTCTGTCACCCTTACTTAGAAACGGATCAATCCTGACCATCTCCGGCCACGGCTCCGCGAACGCATGTTCGCGGCGAGTGGAAGCTGTCTTCTTTGGGATTGTCCTCATTCCTCCGCGAACAGACATGAAAGCGACATGGACGATACTGTGCTTGGCCCTGCTTGCCCTAGGCAACGGCAGGACGCAAGAGATTACGATTCCTGATCCCCCCGCCGAGCTCGCGAAGTTCACGCGTTTGCTCGGGAACTGGGAGGGCAAAGGCGTCACCAAGATGGCGCTGGACGGCCCCGAAATACCGTGGACGGCGACATCCCGCTACACCACGGAATTAAACGGATTCTTTATTGGGGAAGATACCGTCGTCAATATCGGGCCGGATCTTCCCAGAATGGTGTTTCGCACCCTGTACGGATACGACCCGGGTACGAAGCGGTACCGGTCTGTCGGGTTAGGAAACATGGGCGGAGTTTGGGAGAGCGAAGTGCACTGGGCGGACGACGACACCATGATGAACGCGAACACTGGCGTGGAAGACGGTCAGGTGGTGGTCGACCGCTGGGTGACGAAGCTCAAGCAGGATGAGATCTCGTTTGTGGGAATGCGTGGAGCCGGAGCGGGGCCATTCTACGAGCAGGTCAAAGGCGATATGCGCCGCGTTGCAGGCGACATCGCAGAGACGGAGTTGTCGGATGTGAAGGCTTTGGCGCCGGCTGCTGCCGAAATGCGGAAGCTCCTTCGCATGAAGGGCCGCTACAGGTTGAGCGGCTCTTACCGGATGGGGCCTGACGTTGCGCCCATCGCGATTTTAGGAGAAGAAAGAATCATCGAGCTTTTTGAAGGCTCCGTGATGGGCGTTCACATCAAGGGTGATCCTGCTGAGGGGCTTGGTGGTCCGGCCTACGAAGCCTATGCGGGCTTTTCGTGGGACGCGGCGAACGCTTGCTACAAGACGATCTCTGCGAACAACAGGGGCGAGATCGGATCGGGTGAGGCCCGTTGGGTAGGTGAAGATTTGGTCGTGACGGGTTTCCGGATGCAGATGGGTCAGCCGGTGCAGTCGCGCACCGTTGTGAAAGTCGACGCGGAAGGGCGGCTCAGGCACGGCGAGGCCCATGTCCTCATGGGTGTCAGTGAACCCCTGAGGAGTTTTGAGGCGATCTACACTCCGCAGACTGACTAGAGTATGATTCCGGCGCTTGGCGGGCGGCCTCTGGGTTAAACCTCGGTAAGGCGGGGACGATTGCCATTATGCTGAGCGGAGCGCATCCAGCTACGGCGCAGGATGTTGGAGTGGGTTCTCGTTCACCGGCGTTATCCCGGTCTGGTGAACTGGGAGCGCCTTACAGTCGTTGAATTTCAGTATCTGGGCACTGGATGTCGCTGTAAGAACGGCCTTGACACGGATCGAGGCAGTCCGATTGGAAGGCAGATAGAAGAAGATCAAATGGCGGAATACGGTGAATGGAACCGAAAAGGGGCAACCCTGAGTGATGTGACTGCTCGAAAGGAATACGGGGTGAGCGAGGAATTCATCATTAAGGGCATTCGATCCGGCAAGCTTGAATTCCGGGAGGGATCAATGCATGGCAATCCTTATCTGAAGATCTTGAGAAGCCAACTTGAACTCTACATAGCGCAAGAACAGGGCCCCGGCCGATTGGCGGCTGTCAATAAGGAATCGGAGCGGCGCAAGATCAATAAGGAGATTTCCCTCCTGAAGAAGCGATTGAGCGCGCTTGAAGCTCGAAAGGCTGAGAT
>DATKCT010000201.1:0-21113 GCA_035513055.1 Verrucomicrobiales bacterium
ATGGAGAATGAGTGATTCTACAAGCATATCGCCGACTGCCGACCCGATTCTTGCCGAGGTCTGGCGGATCAAAGAGGAGATCGCAGCGGAGCATGACTATGATGTGCGGAAGATTGCCGAAGCTGCAATGGAAGCACAGAAACAGCACGGGGACCGGGTCGTCGATCTAAGCAAAGGCAAGGCAGAACAAGAGGGCGCACGCCAACCCGCTACCGGCTGCGGGTCGACGTCTGAATGACTGCCACAACCTTTGACCGGGAGTCGGAGGAACGCCGCCGGTAGCGGGAGGTGGCCTTTTTCGTTCTGTGGCGAGAGCGAGCAGTGCGCGAATGCCAAGCGAGAGGTGAATGCTATGGATCGGTTGAACGAGCCGCCCGACTTTCCCGCCGACTACGACGGACCGATGCCGGAACCGGATGGGATCGAGTCTGCGGATCCGCCAGCAGTGGATCCCCACCGCCTTTCACTCGAATCGGTTCAGTCTCCGGAGGGTGAGCGACGTTTGGAGATGTGGATGCACCGCATGAAGAGGAAGCTTGCCGGCCCGTCGCGTTTCTGGCGCGGTGGCGGTTGTTGTGATTCCGGGAGCGATGAACACAGAACAAGGCGGCGCTGCCAACCCGCTTACCCGCGCCGCGTCGAAAGAGTCAAGCTGGAGCGGAGATACGGCTCCCGGTAGCGGTTGGCAGGCCTTCGACGTTCGGCTCAGAGAATTCTACTCGACTGAAACCCGCGTCTACTCTATCTTCCTCATATGAAACTGATCGAAGTCAGTCCGAGAGATCAATTCCTCTTGCCTGTCCTGTCGTATATCCGGCCGAACACGCATGTTGTACGACGGATTCTCGAGATATTCCTTCTCTTGCAAGGAAAAACGGCGCAAAATCCAATCCATGAAACGCCTCGCCCCCGCCACCCGCGCTCACTCCCACGGCTCCCGCTCGCGGGAGCCCTCATGCCTCCCCTCGACCGGCGGGCGCACACACCGCCGCTTCCATCGGATATCACCCCTTTTCCGGTGATATCCGGGTCTGTATAATTGCTGGTTCGGTGAAGAAGATTGCGCCCCTTCGGCGAAGAGAAGACAGTTGTGAGATGAGTACTCAGTTTCTTACAGACGAAAGCGGCAGGCGGGTCGCGGTGGTCCTGCCAGTCGAGGATTACGAGGACCTGATGGAGGACGTCTCGGATCTTGCTGCAGTTGCCGAACGACGAAACGAAGAGCGAGTGACGCTCGCGGAGGTCAAGCAGCGCCTGATTGCCGATGGGCTCCTACCGGGTTGAACTCACACGGTCGGCGGAAAAGGACCTCAGGCGAATCGACAATTCGCATGTCGCCACGATCTATCTCGGACTCGAAAGTCTTTCGGACGATCCACGGCCCCAAGGGGTGAAGAAGCTGTCAGGTGCAGCCAGGACCTACCGTATTCGAATCGGCGATTATCGCGTCGTGTATGAGATTGAGGACGATGTATTGCTCGTGCTTGTGATCCGCGTAGCGCATCGGAGAGATATATACCGATGAAGAATACCAAACCATGCGCTCCGCCGAATGGCGGCCCCGGCCCGCAGTTCGGTAGTTCGGACGTCATTGAGGGCCGCCATCGGTGAGCTGAATCGTTGGGCATGAAAAGGGAGCTTGCAATCCGGGTGAATTCAGCGAGCTTTTTCAAGCATGGACATGGCGGCGCTTCGGAGTGAACTCAAGCCGCTTCCCGCGGAGGAGCAGGACCGTCTCGCGGCGTTTCTCACAGCCTTGAGGATGAGACGGATCGCCCCATTCAAGTGAAGGTGATCGGGCAGTATGCAGTTTCCTTACCTGCCGCTTGCCAATGTTTTCGAACCACGGCTGCAGCCTGCGCACCATCAACGTCCCGGCCAGCGTGTCGAGGTAACGCCGCACGGTCGTGTCCGCCACGTTCAGCCAGCGGCCCACATCGGACGCGTTGAACACCTGCCCGTGACAATGCACCAGCATGTTCCAAAAGCGACGCAACGCAATAGGTGCGATCTGGATGCCCAGCGCCGGGATGTCGCGCTCCAAAAATGTGCGGATGTAAAACTCCCGCCACTGCGCGCTGTCCGCGTCGCTGTCCGCGAGGTACGACAGCGGAAATCCACCGCGCAGCCAAAGCGTTTCAGCTTCCGCCACGCCCACTTCGCTCAACGTGATGAACGCTCTCATGAAAATCCGGCGACGCACACAGAATTTTCACGGACACGAGTTAACAGCTTAATGGTGAATAGTATGCCAACGTGAAAGGAACGCGAGAATGCCTCTCTCCAGCGCGTCCGCGACCTCGCGCCCCGCCGTCTCCCCGCCTAATCACAGCGACACCCTCGATCCCTAACTCATCGCCCGCCGCCGCATCCGGATCGCCGCCTCCAGTTCGCCGTAGTCCTTTTCCCAGCCGATATTGCCGGCCGTCCGCTCCGCCCCCCGTCCATCACCGTGCTTTCCGGACTCTAGGCTTCCCTGAGATGCCTCCTCCTGCCCCACCCCGGTGGCCAACGGCCGTCCTCCCTCTTCCTTGCCGTGCGGAGATTGTCCCGTCGTGCCCGAACCTGCCTCGCGGCTCCTTTGATGCCCCCCTTCCGGTTCCTCCCTGACGAATTCCTCATTCTCCGCTCCTCCGGACCGCACTCCCGGCTCTCCCGCGGCGCCAGAAGGAGAGCGCCGCCTCTCGATAAGACAGATTCACGATTTACTCCTTCTCTTGCAATGAGAAACGGCGCAAAATCCAGTCAATGAAACGCCTTGCCCCCGCCACCCGCGCTCACCCCTACGGCTCCCGCTCGCGGGAGCGCTCATGCCTCCCCTCGATCAGCGGGCGCACACACCGCCGCTTCCATCGGATATCACCCCTTTTCGGGTGATATCCAGGTCTGTATAATTACTGGTTAGCCCTGAATCTCCAACCGATCACAGTCTGGGGTATGAGACGAGAGCCGGATTTGAGACCTTGCTGATGCTGCCATGAAACCGCTTATCCCCATCTATACTGCATTTCTTTGGATCACCTCTTCGGTTCCAGCATTTGGAACTCCCGACCGTGAGGTCAAGGTTGAGGAGCGACTATTAGGTTCCAATTCTGATAGCTTCATCACCCTGAGAACTGAGGTCGATAATCTCGGGTCGCATTACGGCTATCGCACGAGGCGGTTCCTCGTGGAGTATTCCAAGTTACAAGCCGATCCCAAATCCGAACTGGACTTGGGTGCAGAAGTCCGAAGCCAACTCTTACTCTTACTCGACGTGTCCACGTCTCTCGATGCCGACCAGTCGGGAAAAGAATCTGAAATGGTCAACGCCAAAGACGACGACGTGAAGCTGGCAGAATTGCTTTCGCGGTTTCCAGATCAACCCAAAAGGTGGAACGATGAGAAGTCTGGCATAATAAAATGCCATGCCACCGCTGGACCCCGCGTTGGCCGAATTGGGATCGCCTGGGGCGGTTGGATCAAAGCGCGGTTTGGTGCCGATCGGAATGGTGATCTGGAATGGACCCTCAGCGAGGTGTTTGAGGATGCGAACTGCCTATATTTGAGCGTTTACTCCGAAACCCATGGCCAGAGATTGGTCTCGATCCCTCCGCGGAAGACCCAGCAGGTGCGAGATCAACTTACCAAACAGCCCGTCTACTTAATCGCTGGAAAATTCGAGAACAGAGAAGAAGCCGTTAAGAGGGGGCGGGAGCTGATGGAAAAGACTCAGGGGAAATTCAAACCTGAAATTTGGTCTGCCGGAAGATGGAAGGAGGAAATGATCTACGTCGTGGTAGATTCCCAATCTGCGGAGCACATCAAAGGCAATGCGTTCGAAACCTTGGAAGCCCTGACGGGCGTCGATTTCACCGTGATGTCCAGTCAGTATTTTGACGAACGAATCGCAGTCGACCCGTCAAAGTAGAAAACTGAAATCAAAGGGCGAACAAGTCATGGATGTCAACCTACCTCTCGCCCCACAAACTCGGAGCAAACTCACCGCAATGACGCGGTGACATCACATTGGTTCGCTACAAATCCCATGAGACGCCGTCTGATCTACTTTTTGATTCTTGGTTTCCCGATCGCTGCCGTCGGAATGGATCAAAAACCGCCGGAACGTATGCAGGATCACCTCAAGTGGGCACGTCAAGCTGAGAACTTGAATGAGCGCGTGAAGCGCCTGGAGGGATTCTGGGAGCGATACCTTCCAAGTGAAGAAGGTGGGGTCCACCCCGAGATGCGTGGATATGGCGACGGATCGCATTTCCTCGCCATCGCGGGCTGTGCCTGGGACCTTGCAAGAGCCTACACTTCCGCAGACGAGAAGACTGTTCAGGCGATCGCTGATTTGTTTGCGGGCTCGACGCACATCAAGTCGGTCGCCCTCAAGGAAGCTGACGACCGGGTTTTGTGGGATTTGGCTAAAAAGCATGGATTTACGATCGTTTCCAAGGACACGGATTTCTACCAGAGAGCTATTATGTTCGGCCATCCGCCCAAGTTCATCTGGCTGCGCGTCGGCAATTGTCCCACGAGCTTGATCACGGATCTTTTACGATCGCGGTATAAGATCATTCGCCAGTTCATCGCGAGCGATGTGGAGAGCCTCCTTGTGCTCGAACGTAAAAAGCCGAACAAAATCACTGGAGCGAACAGCCGCCCCGCATTGCAGTTCGAGAGTCGCGGGCTTCGGCGACGCGCTCTGGTCGTCGAGAGTCGTGGTCGTTATCACGGCGGGGCGGCTGTCGCTCAGTTCTGTCGTTCAGCAAATCGCCGTTGAACACGTGTTGGTTCTCGTTTACGCTTCCAGCATGGAAAGTCAGGTCAACCTTAAACAGATGGCGCTGTCCGAGAAGCTTCGACTCATGGAGGCGCTTTGGGCCGAACTGTGTGCGCGAGAAGAGGAGGTTCCCATGCCGGATTGGCATCGGACGGTCCTAGACGAGCGAGAGCGACAGATCAATAAGGACGAGGCAGCTTTCGTTGATTGGGAGACGGCCAAAGAGAGAATTCGTAAGCGGGTTTCATGAGGATTGAGATCCTGGACAAGGCAGAGGATGATCTTGTCGCGGGATCTCGGTTTTACGAAGAGCAGGAGAGTGGCTTGGGCATGTACTTCCTGGAGAGTTTGTATTCCGACATTGAGTCGCTGAAGCTGTACGCTGGGATTCATCGGCGGGCGTACCGGGACTTTCATCGTATGCTCTCGAAGCGGTTTCCTTTCGCGATTTATTACAGGATGGCTGGGGATGCCGCGTACATTCATGCTGTTTTCGATTGTAGAAGGAGTCCCGCATGGATCAGATCTCACTTGAAGTGAATTTGGCGAACCATCGAGTCTTTAGGCCTGCCTTCTCTAGAGGGCAGACTTTCTTCTGATTCGTTCTGGTGGTGGCCGCCTTCTCCGTGCGCGCGGATCTGCGCGGCGTCACAAGCTTCATCAGGGCGCTTTGCCTGCATGAATCCCACTACGACGCCCTGCTGAACTTCTTCCACAGCACGGCGGTTTCAGTGGCCGTTTCCGAGCCAACATGTGGTTTTCTCCCGAATCGCAGACCGGCACGGTCATTGTTTACAATTACGGGGGTGACGATGCGGCTGACGCGTACGCGGACGTTTTTTATGCTCTTCTCGAAGAATTTGGATTGTGGAATAGGGAACCGAGATGAGGTCGAGCTTGATCCAACAAGACGGATGCACCGAACGCCGCGATACCGTCCCGGTTAATCCCGGGCGGCTGATGCGGTGAGGACCAGCCCATCACCAAATGATCGCCGGGCGACATGCTTCATGCGACCACCTCAGCGGGCCTCGAGCAAACCCTGCAATAGGCCCCAATCGAATTGCCTGACCTTGGCCTTGGTGGTGTACCTGGACTCAACCTCCCAAGTGAAAGTGCGAAAGACCTTATTGTCCGGGCGCTTCAATCCGCGCTGCATACTGAGCACGGAGTGAATGCCGGGCGCCTGGTGGCACTCGATACACGACTTGAGTTGCGTAATCGGCTCGGCGGGGCGCGCTCTCGGCGCGAAGGGGTCCTGGCCGTCACGCTCAAACGTGGCGAAGGGTTCGTCCGGTCCCACGGCGCGAAGTCCATGTTGGCCGGCAATGAGTTTCTGCCGATCGAGTATGAACTCATAAACGTCCTGTTCCCCAAAATCCCCTTTGAGGTTCGCCTCGCGCCCGGCCGGGATGCGACGATAGACGCGGATTTGCACCAGTTCCGTGATCGGTGTGACGCGGACCTTCGCATGGCGATCGACGGCCAGGGCCCGCCGCACCATGGCCACCATCGTGCCGGTGGGAAATTGTTCTACAGCGCCCGGCTTCAAATCCTGCAAATATCGTTCTGTCACGGTCCGCTCGCCCGGCAGGCGCATGAAAATGGGATGGGCCGCCCGGCCGCCGCAGCCGGCAAAATGCTTTTGGGCCATCGGCATGGCTGTGATTTCATGAAAACGCACCCAGGGACCCGCCTCGTCCCAAAGGTCGGCGGGCAGGAACGGGCGCTCGGGGTGCGCCGGATCATGCGCGGCGGAAAACTCCTTTGATTGCACGGCCAGGCGATAATTATCCGGCAACGCGGCGATCTCTCGCTCCGGGAGGGCCAACCGGCCGATGGCCTTCGCCAAGCGCTCGCGCAGGGCGATTGCCGCCGGTTCATGTTTTGACTTGAACACCCAGTCGTCAGGGTACCAGGCGACGTAGTCGAAGGCGGCCCAGAGGTCACGCTGCAAGAGGAGCTGCGGCAGAGGGTGAGCGGCGGAAATCCTATCGGGAGCGGCCAGCAATTCGTCGAGGACGCTCAGCGCGCGGTGGCGCGTCTCTCCTTCCAGCAGATAGGTGCCGCCGTGGTAGAGCAGCGGGTCAGTGGTATGCGCGTGGCGCGACCCGTCGGCTGCCTGACGCACAAACAGCGTTTCATGGGCGCGATTCCAGGGATCATTGGCGTCGCCGGGATAGGGATGCAGAAGCGCCTTATCGGCACTTGCATCGCCCCGCGGTTCCGCTCCCCAGAGAGGGCCGGCGATGCACAGCGCACTGGCCGCCGCGCCGATCCACAGCGCGCAGGCAACTGTTCTAACAGGCAGATAAGACCACATGATGCGTCCCCCTGGCGAAGCGTGTTACTGCTCGCGTCCGCGTTTGACCACCAGGCTGCGGTTCACCCGTTTCGGGCCTTTCATCACGGGGAAGCCGAGAATAGCGCTCTGAAGGGGTGAAACAAGCCAAAAGCGGCGGAAAATGGCCGGGAAAGCAGGATTCTCGCCTGACTGCCGGCGAGGCAGCGCCGGAGGCGGTTTTGGCGCTTGCGGAAGCAAAGCCCGCCCACCGAGCTTCCAACCGTCACGGTTCTTGACCGCGCTAACGCATAAGCACTTTGCCGAGGTCTGTGAACAGAGGAGGGTCGCGCCCCGCGACTGGTCTTCCCCGCTCTCCAGGAGTCAGGGCTGGTGGGCGTTCAGAACGTGTTGCCTGAAGGTGTTTTGAAGGCACAAGGGGAAGCGGTCTCTGGCCTCTCATCCACTTTCTTCCGCCTCCTTGTATCCGCTCGGCAGATCAGGAGTTCTGAAACTGGCGGCCCGAATCTCTCGATTTCCACACCTCGTGCCGGTTCTCAGCGAGAGAATGGTGGAAAAGGGCTCCGAGGCGGTGTTTCTTTTACCGCGACCTTTCATGTCCGTCTCGTTCGCCTATTTTGATCATCATGCGACGACGCCGCTGTGCCTGGAGGCGCGCGAAGCCTGGCTTCGGGCGCATTCGGAGGCGTGGATGAACCCTTCGAGCTTGTATCCATCCGCGGGACGCAGCCGGCGACTGCTCGAGGAGGCCCGCGAGGAATGCGCGGAACTCCTCGGTTGCGAGCCCGCACGGATCGTTTTCACCTCCGGCGCGACGGAGGGAAACAACGCGGTCCTCCGCTGGGCCGCTTCACGGGGAGGACGCGCAGTCCTCAGCGCGGTGGAGCATCCTGCGGTCCGGGAACCGGCCTGGCAGTTCTTCGGTGATGGGGGCGTTTGCGAGCTGCCGGTGGACGAGAAAGGCGTGGTGCTTGCGGACGTGCTGCGGGCCGAGTTGGAAACGCCGGGAACCAAGCCCGCCGTGGTCAGCGTGATGGCCGCAAACAACGAGACCGGAGTGCTGCAGGCTTGGCGGGAGACGGCGGCGCGGTGCGCGGAACACGGCGTGCCCTATCATTGCGATGCAGCCCAGTGGATCGGGAAACGGCCCGCTGCGGGATTGGCGGAGTGCGCGTGGGTCACGCTGAGCGCCCACAAGTTCGGCGGGCCGAAGGGCGTGGGAGTGCTGATCATTCCGGCGGGAACCTTCTCGCCGCTCCGGTTGCGTGCGGGCGGGCCCCAGGAGTCGGGTCACCGGGCTGGAACGGAGGACTACCCAGGGGTCGCCGCGATGGCGGCGGCCCTGGCGGCGCGGGCGGGCTGGGCAGCAGACGAGCAGGCCCGGGCCAAGGCATCCGCATGGCGCGATGCGTTTGAAAGCCGGCTGATGAAACATCTCCCCGGCACCCAGGTGGTTGGCTCGGGAGCGCTGCGGTCGGAGACCGTCTCCATGGTGATCGTTCCGCGTCACCCCCAACTCAAATGGGTGACCCGGCTGGGAGAACGCGGATTCTGCGTGTCCACCGGCTCGGCTTGCAGCTCGGGCAAGGGGAACCCGTCACCGGTGCTGCAGGCCATGGGCATTGACGCCGAGGCGATGGGGCGGGCCCTGCGGTTCAGCGCGGGACCGGAGACGGTCGAGGCGGACTGGGAGGGTCTTCTCGAAGCCCTGCTGGATGTGTGGGAAGTGCTTGAATCGGGAGTTCGCGACCGGCCGAAGGTCGATCTCAGCCGGCTTTGACAAGAGCCGGACGGGAAGGTAGGTCCCTTATTCGATACCGAGTAGATGCCGCACCATGATGAACCGGGAGGAAGCCATTCAGCAAATTCAGGAATCCTGCAAGGCTATCGCCTTACAGATGATGAAGGTTCACCCCGCAGTTGGGGCGCTCGGAGACGCGGAAACCCAAGCCGACGTGCTTAAGGCCGCACACGCGCTCACCGTCGAGCTGGAGACCATCAAGAAGAAGCTGATCCGTTTGCAGAAGCGGGACGACTCCAGCGAGCTGTAACTTTGAGCGCCGCGAGAGCGCCCATGGTCCAGACCAGGGGGTAGAGCTTCTCGAAGTACCAGAGTTTGGCGAAGTAGAAGCCGACGGGAGCCGCCGGAAAGGTTGCGCCTTCCTGGGTCGCACCCGTCAGGTAGGCGGCTCCCCGGGTGAGGACATGCGAAGGCGGCGAAGAACTGGTCCGGTCTTCGGCGCGGGCGAGCGCTGCCAGGGCCAGCGCGCTCTCCTCGACAGACGAGGGTCCTTCCTCTCCGGAGCCCCAGCCTCCGTCCGGGTTTTGCACGCGCTGGAGATAGTCGAGTCCCTGTTGTAACGCGGACTCGAGCCTGTGATCCTCGAGAGCGGTCGCGCCGAGATCGAGGAGCGCCAACGTCACCTGTGCAGTGCCGTAGACGGGGTTTGCTTCGTCGTGCCGGTGCTGATTGCCGAACCAGAGAGGTTTCCAAGATCCGTCCGCGGACTGCGTGCGGTTCAGGTAGCGGGCAGCGCGCCGGAGGGCCTTTTCCACACGCTGGCGCAGCGGCTCCGGGAGATCCTCACGCCAGACGATCCAGGCACGCAGGGCATGGGCCGTGATGTCGGGGCTGGAACGATCGAAGGGGAGCGTTCCCCATCCGCGGCAGAAGGTGGGGACGCCTCCGTCGCGGTTTTGCAGTCCGAGCAGCCAAGCGACGCCGGCCGCCGCAGCCGGGCGGATCTTCGCGGAGTGCGGAGTTCCCGGACCCCCGAGGCGGCGGAGGGCCAACAGAGCGCCGGCTGTGTCGTCGGAGTCGGGGACGCCGCCGGGCAAGTCCGTCCAGGCCCAGCCGCCGGGTTCAGCTCTGGTGTAGGAGTGAACCGTGCTGTGTTGCCGGCGCAGGAGCCACTCTAGCACTCTCTCACGTTCTTCGGCGTCAAACGGGAGCGGATCGTCCAGGTTTTTGATCGAAAGGGTGGTTACCCAAGTGGCGAGATTCGTGTCGATGGGCCAAGAGCCGTCGGGCCGCACGGAAGCCTTGAGAAAGCGGAGCGCTCGTTCCACGACCGGGTGATGGCCCTGTCCGGAGGAGGCGAGAGCCATCGCGACGAAGCTGGTTAGGGGCGTGGCTTCGAGGAATCCTCCATTTTCTGGCTGAATCCGGTCGAGGAGAGCGGAGGCGTTTGGCCAGGCGGCCTGACGCACCTTTCTCCAGGGGAGTGCGGGAGGGGCGTGATGGAAGCGGGCATAACCGATGGCGATGAGCGCCGGCAACGCATAACTGACGACCGGGAGCCGCAGCGCCCCGAACCAGGAACGTGGGAGAACAGCCAGTTCGAATGGGAGAGGAAGCACGTTGTTCCAGGCCGCGCGGCGATTGGGTCCGAGCAGTCCGCCGATGGCGCAGGCCATCAGGATGGGGACGGAGAAGGTGCGGTCCTTTCCGTAGCGGGCGACGACCGCACGCCGGATGTCCTCGGGCCGCATGGAACCGGCGCGTTGAGAAAACCAGGCGTCTGCGGCCGTTGCAAGCGGGTCGTCCGCGGGGCGGCCCATGGCCAATGCGGCGCGGCAGAGCAGGGTGGTCGAGATGTTCGAGAAGGAAACGATGGTGTCGCCCCAGCCGCCGCCGGGATTCACGTGGCGTTCGAGCCAGGAGAGGCCTTTGGCGATGAGTCCAGCGTGGGCATCGGCATCGACTGTCGCCAAAGCGATGACGGCGGTGGCGGTGGAAAGGGCGGACGACGAGAGTTCTCCCTCCCAGTAGCCGGCCTCGTTGCGCTCGGCCAGCAGCCGCTTGCGCGTTCGCTCGAGGGTGCGGTCGACGGAGGCTGCGAGGTCAACGAGCGAAGGAATCGATTTAGGGGGCTGAGCGGTGGGTCGATTCACTGCGAAGAGAACGCGGTCACAGCGAGAGATGGCCGAGGGCCAGCAATCCGTAGTAGGTGTATTCCACGTCCAGGGTATCGTCCTCCCAGCTTCCGTAAAAGCCGCCTTCGGCCGTCCACAGGGTGTCGATGAAATCCAGGCAGGGTTCCCGGAGGTAGGTTAGGCCGGCCTGCACGCTGTCGAGGGTGTGCAGACCCACGGCCGTACTGAGCAGGTCGGGGAGCGGCGCGCCGGGGAAAGGGACGAACCCCCCGGCGGCAGGGTGCAAACACGAGCGAATGAAAGGTTCTGTGCCCCGGGGGACAGGGAGCCGGAGCAGACGGTAGACGGCTGTCGCGGCGGCGGTGGAGGCGATGTTGGCAATCCGGAATTGACGGTCGTTTGCCCAGCCGCCTCCGGTTTGTTCGAGGGCGCGAAGACACCTGGCCACGCCTTCCGGCTTCTGCGGAAGGCGATGGTGATCTGAGTAAGCGCCGCAGGCCAGGAAACACGCGTAGGCGGAACCTGTGTCAGCCCCGGGTTCGGATTGGTAGCCTCCATCCGCGGAGCGGTGGCTCTCGATCCGGCCGAAGAGCGGCTCGAGCGCCATGACAGGCTCTCGAGCCGCCTGAGCGGAAATCGCTGAAGCGAGCCGGGTGAGAGCGCAGACGTGGACGAGATCGAGGGTGGCGGGATCGAAGGAACCGAGAAAGGAAATCAGCCCGCTGGGCAGCTCTGCGCGGAGAGCGGTTAGGGCGTCGACCGCGAAAGAGGTGTAGTAGAGATCCGGTTTGCCTTCGCGATCGCCGAACCCGCCCTCCGGCCGTTCCGTGGACCGCACGAAGTCTTCGATCCGGCGGCTCGCCTCTTCTCCGAGCAGCGCGGGCGCAAGCCGCGCGACCTGCAACATTTCCAGGCGCAGGGACATGCGGCTAACTGCGTGAGCCTCCGGTTCAGGCTCCGGCGGCCGCGGGACTCACTTCGACTCGGAATGCGGTGTCCTCCGGAACCCGGTGTTCGACTGAGACGCCATTCCGCTCCTCGAACTCGTGACACCAACCTTTGATCTCCAGGTCGTTGAAGATTTTGCCCATCACCCGGCGGAGGAGCCCTTTGAGCGTCGGATTTTCCAGGTCCTGTAAGGAGCGCACCGCCTGTTCTTTGTACGTCTCCAGCAACAGGAGGCACTTCTCATCGGCTTGAACTTCGTGGATGAGCCGGCGGATCCTGTGTGGGGCGAGTTCGGCTAACGACTCGTGTCGCCAAAGCGATTCCAGGAGGTCGCGTTCGTTGCCACGCGCTTTCTCCCGGGCGACGGCGAGGAGGATCGACGGCCGCATTTGTTCCATGGCGCTTTCTCCGGCGTCCGCGGCGAGGTCGTCCATGTCGTCGCGAATTTGGTAGGCGATTCCCAGATTTTCGGAGAAGGACTCGATGACCGCCTCGACGTCCGAGAGGGCTCCGGCATATGCGGCTCCCAGCTTGAGGGCGACCTCGAAGGCGGGCGCCGTTTTCCGGCGGAAAATCTCGAGGACTTGCGCGGGTTTGAGGGCTCCCGGGTTTCGCGCCCACATCAGCTCGGCTCCTTGGCCGCGGCAGAGTTCGCGCTGGCCGCGGGCCGCAGCGAGGATCATCTCGTTTTTTTGTTCGGCGCTCGCTGCGCTCTCGGCGAGGAGGCGGTAACCTTCGCCGATGAGGAGGTCGCCGGCGTTGAGGGCGAGGGGGACGCCGTGTTCCGCGTGCAGCGCGGGCTGGTCGTAGCGGAAATCGTCGTCGTCCTCGATGTCGTCGTGGATCAGCGAGGCCTTGTGGAAACATTCCACGGCCACGGCGATCTTCCGCAGATCCTCGGGGAGCGGTTCGCTAGGGTTTTTGCGGAGCGCTTGGAAGGCGGCGACGGCCAGGAAGGGCCGCCAGCGTTTGCCGGCGCGGGCAAGCCAGGTGCGGGCCAGCTCCTCCTGCGGGCCGGAGGCCGGGCCGAGCACGGCATCGAGCGCGGCAGGTTCAAACCACGTGCGCACCTCTTCGTGGAGGGCGTTGAGATTCAGGCGGAACGAGCGGTCTTCCGAGGTGAGATGCAAGTATTCCCAAACCCAGTCGATATCGACGGTGGTGTTGATGCAGTCGTCTTGCAGGAGTGGCACGGCGATAGCCGGAATGGCCGCGGCTTCGACGTAGGGAAACGTTCTTTCCAGCACGGGCAGGCAGGAGATCCCGACAATCGCCTCGATCTTTCCGGTCTGGATAAGGGACATGACGACGGCTGAGCCCTCGGCCACTAGCACGGCGTAACCGAGCCGCTCGGCTTCGTTCTGAAAATCCTGGATCGTGCAGAGACCGCATTGTTTGCAGAGCAGGCCGAATTCGTCGAACGGAGCCGGACATTTCTCTTCTACCCGGAGGCACTTGGGCATGAGGAGGAGGCGGCGCTCGTAGGGAATGGCGGCGAGCGTGTCCCGCCACATCTCGTTGTTAAGGCAGACAGCGGTGTAGTGCAGGTAGAGTTCGTCGAGCCCGGTCTCGGCCAGGATGCGGCGTGCGTGCACCTCCAATTCGTCCAGGGGCATGGGCGGCACCGGTCGTTCCCGGGCGACGTATCCGCGGATGCAGGCGAGGACGCGATCTCTCTCCGCTTTGGTTTGCGGTATGTTCTTCTTGGGCGGGCGGAAGCGGGCCGTGGTGGGAGGAACGAGCCTGGGAAGTTTGAAGGTCGGGATATCGGACATCGGCGATAGCGGTGACGGATTACGTGGGGGTTAGAGCGAACGGAACGGGGTGCTCGAGGAATTGGATGAGGCCTCGCGGGCGGCTTGGGCGCGGGCGGCGGCTTCTTGGGCTCGGCGCTGGATTTCGTCCGGCGAAGGCAGGTCTGCCAGGTTCAGTTCGGCGAGGACCTCCGGCGGGATGAGCCCGTCCGACTGCAGTTTTGTCAGGCAACGCTTGCGCTCGGCCAAAGCCTTGTCGGAGCTTCGTTCCATGGAGAAGCGCGATTTGGCCGCTTCGGACCGTGTCCGCAGGGTGGAATAAATGTCGCCCCCCAGCAGCGAGGAAATATCCACCTTCATTTTCTCGCGCTGGAGATCCTGCTCGTTGACCGGTTCGCCGTTGATGGGGCCTGCCGAATATTTCGGGAACATGATGGCCACCTCGGGGCAGACTCGCGAACACGCCGGGCAGTTTGTTTTGCAGTTCTCGTTGTTCTGAACCTGGATCCGGTTTTCCTCATCCACTCCGTAGACGTCGAAGAGGCAGAAACTCAGGCACTGCATGCAGTTAGTGCAGCGGCTGTAGTCGATCACTGGAAACCAGGGTTTCCAATAGCGCTCTCCGGGGGCGGCCCCGGGGGAGTTGCCGGTGGGAAGTGCGATGTGGGTCCCGTCTGCAAAGACGGAGACCCTGTGTCCGGTGTCGAGCAGCGCGGCGAGTTCGGCGGGAGCGGCGGGCATGGAAAAGTTGGAGGCGAGGGTCAGGTTTGCTGGGGAGCGCGCATGTTCACGCACTCGGCGGCATCAGGCAGGGGAGAGCCCGCCTGGCGGAAGAGACCCCGGACGGCCCGGGGATGGCAGGCGATGATGCGCAGACCCTCGACAGCAGCGCTTTCGGCCAGCTCCCGCAGGCCCGGGTCGCGTTGTGCTGCCATTTCGCAGAGATCCGGTACGGCGTCGAACGGTTCGCCCGAGGCGCAGAGTTCCTCGAGGCGGCGGTCTTTGACGTCGTCCGGGATGACTTGGGCGAAGGCGCAGCGGCAGTAAAGAGTGCGGGGCATGAAGGCTGGGGGGGCAGGATGACGAACCCCGCGGTCAGGCGGAAGGTTGCGCGGCGGGTGGGTGAGTTGGGCGTGCGACGTGCGGTTCGAGCCGGGAGTAGGCTCCGAAATCGTTGAAGAGCAACCGTTTCCCCCAGCGATAGAGCCAATGCTTTTCGGGGATCTCGTCGTCAGGCTGGTACTGGCTGGTGCGCGGTTCCATGGAGTTGACTTCGGCTAGGGCGGTTTGCCGGATCGTGGTGTCCCGGGCTCCGTGTTTCAACGCCAACTCTGTCACAAGATCGGGCCGTTCTAGGACGATGCAGCCGCGCGTGTGGCGGGCGGCCGTGTCGCGAAAATCCTTGAGAAACGCCGAGCTGGTCATCGTTTCGAAGAGTCCTCTCGGGTCCCGGATGCTTTCCGTAGCGAATTGGATGATGGGGCACGGCTCGATGTCTCCTCCGGGGGACACGTGGTGGCTGATGCCCGTAGCCATGGGGCAGAGCGCCTTCCCTTGGTGGTCGTAGTAGGCGTCGATGATGCCGATGGGGAGCTTCGCCCGCATTTCCACTACGAAACGCCGGACCCGCCGGGCCTGTTCGCGGGTGAGCGCCAGCTCGGGATGGATCCGGGGTCCCACGGGCCGGTAGCTATGATACCAGGCGTAGTGGACCCCGCGATCGATGAGGCTGCGCAGCCAACGTTCCTGAAGCAGGTCATCGATGTTCGTCTGGCAAAGGCTGGTGGCTACACCGGTGAGGAGCTTCTGCTCGATGCAGTGATCCAGTCCCCGCAGCGTGCGCTCGAGGACTTGCGGTTTGCCGCGCCGTTCATCGCTGACGATCTCCGTGCCCTCGATGCTGATGAGTGGGGTCGCGTTTCCCAGGGCGCGCAACTGGCGGGCGGTCTTCTCCGTGATGAGTTGGCCGTTGGTGAAAATTTGGAAAAAGCAATCCGGATGCGCGGCGAGGAAGTCGAGCAAGCCGGGATGGAGGAAGGGCTCGCCCCCGAGAATGCCGAAGAAGGCGTTCCCGTGGGCTTTGGCGTCGTTGACCAGGCGGTGCAGATCGTCGAGGTCGATCTTCACCTCAGGTTTGTCCACATCCACCCAACATCCCTGGCAGCGAAGATTGCAGGAGTTGAGAATCGACAAGTAGAGGAACGGCGGGAAATAGACGCCTTGCCGGAGCCTCTTTTTGAAAAGGTGGACGGAGCGGACCCCTTTGAAGCCGAAGTTCCAGCCGAACTTCATGAGATGGCGCGGGTCCGTGGTGGTCAGGATTCTGCTGGAGAGTTGGAGGAGCATGGAGATCAGCGCTGCTTGGGCGTTTCCCTGAGATCGCCGCGACTCACCTGACGCTTGTGGCCCGGTGGGTCGGCACGGGTTTTCCGGGACGAAAATGTTCGCGATGCGTTTCCCGGAAGTCGAGCCCGAACCGGCCGCCGACCACCGCCTGAAGCGCCTCCCGGGTGAGGCGGTCGAGCAGATCGGGAGCGGCCTCGCACCGGATGTTGAGGAGGATCTCGCCGGCTTCGAGCGGATCGGCGAGTTGGTGGGAGAGTTCGGCGCGATGGTCGCTCCGGACCAGGCTTATGGCGGCGACTTCGAGGGGGTCT
Source organism: Verrucomicrobiales bacterium (assembly GCA_035513055.1). Lineage (GTDB taxonomy): Bacteria > Verrucomicrobiota > Verrucomicrobiia > Verrucomicrobiales > DEV007 > DATKCT01. The sequence goes on from DATKCT010000201.1 coordinate 16,306, forward strand.
CCGAGTGGATTGAGCGTCATTTTCAGATGGGCGACCTCGACGCCCTCGTTGCGGACAGCTTCATGCAGGGATTGGGCCAAAGTCGAGAGCAACGCGTTTCCGTCGAACTCCTCCCCATCGGGATGCTCAACCGACACGGCCGCATTCAGCCAGCCGAGGAGCGCCTCGCCTTCCGCGTAGCGCTCGTAATCCACGTCCATGATCCGGGCCGGGTCCATCTCACGATCGAGTGCCCACTCGAACCATGCTTCCAGACCGTCCCCGTGACGCGCCGACACCCGGAAGATTTGGGCCTGCGGAAACTGGATCGACAACTCTTGTTCCAGCTCGTGCAGTTCCGCATCCGCCACGAGATCGATTTTGTTGATCACGATGGCTTCCGCTTCCTCGAGTTGCTTCAGGTAAATGTAGGAGACGTTGCTTGAGAAACGCCGCCCCTCCTCGAGGCCCAGCACCCGCCGGGCGCGCACTGGGTCTACGACGACGCTCAACGGGGATACCGTGAATTCGTCCCCGTAGATTTGTTGAAGAGGAAGGCTGACGGTGGCGACGAGGTCGGTGCAGCTCCCCACCGGCTCGGCGAGCAGAACGTCGGGACGGCTGGCCGCCGTCAGATTGTGCGCGGCGTCGAGAAGGGAATGGAAGCGGCAGCAAAAGCAGCCGCCTGCGATTTCTTCGACGGGAAACTGGCGGGACCGCCCGAGGGCGGAATCGACCAGTCCGCCGCCCTGGTCGTTGGTGATGAGGCCCACTTTGAGTCCCCGCCCGGCGAGAAACCGGCCGAACTGCCCAATCGCCGTCGTTTTTCCGGCCCCCAGGAAGCCGCCGGTCATGATGTAGCGCGCCTTCATCGCGGTGCGGCTTGCTCGCGCGAGCGGGAAGGGAGTTCGGGATTGTGTTCTTCCTGGGCCTGCATCCGGGTAATCAACTCTCCGAGGAGGTCGACGTATCCTTCGGCGTCGAGATTCCCCTCCTCCGGGCGGCCGCGTGCGGCGTAGAGCCAGCCTTCGATGTAGGGATCGGAGCGGACGATGCAGGCGTCCGCCGCGATGAGCGGATTCATGCCCGAGAAGTGACCTTTCATGACCGAATACACGTCGCTTGCAGCCTTGAAACCCTCGACAGAGCCGATCTCCTGTCCAGGGCATATGGGTTCGCCCTCCTGAACGTGGAATTCCGCTTCCACCAGTTCGCCGAGCATCCGCGTGGCGAATTTGGTGAAGCCGACGCGCCACAGGGCCGGCTCAGCGGCGTCCTGAGCCATCCAGTAATGGGCTTTGGAGTAGCGGTAAGAGCCGGGGAACCGGGCGGAAAAACGCGCGTGTTTGAATCGGACATATTCCATGCGGATCAACCGGGGGCGACGGAACGCTGGAACGGAACGGCGGGAGGGTCAAGCGGGCAGGGTTGGTTGCCCCCGCGCTGGCTGGAAAGCCCGATCGAGGCCACCGGCTGAGACATCGGTTTTTGGCCCCTGGTCCCTGGGCCCTGGTCGACTAAGGACGAGAGACTCCAAGGAGGGTAGCCCTCCAAGCCTGCCATTGTGGAGCGGGTAGGCTTTCAGCCTGCCATTGCGGCGCGGGCTTTCAGCCCGCAGGGGCCGGCAATGCCTGGGAGAGCCTTGCCGGCGGGGATGCCGGCTGAGACATTGACACACGTGGACGCGTATCCTCCTGGGAGATCAGGGCCGGCTCAGTTCCGAACTGCGGCGCGGTAGTAGCCTTGGGGTTCCGCAAGCCGGCCGGCGTCGGTGTCTTGGAAGCTGGTGACGCCGCCGGCGACCGCGGGGATCGGTTCGGGGTTGATGACGGTCCAGCTATCCGGCTCCTGGGTGGTCGAATACTGGATATCGTAGGACTTCCCTTCGACGCTCGTCCATTCGAGGGAAACTTCGGTTCCGGTATTGCTTGTCGATACGACGCGCAGGTAGTCATTGGCGTTGTTGGGATCGGTTCCCGCGATGATTTCCTGCTCGTCGGAGACTCCGTCTCCGTCGGTATCAACCCCCGGTTCCACGCCGCTTGCCGGGAACACGTTGGCATAGACGGCATCGACGTTGTTGAAATTGTTCAACGCAATAAGGATCTGATAGTCTCCGGGAGCGAGATTCTGAGCGGTCGCTTCGCCGAAACGCCACACTTCGGAAGGTGTTGGATCCGCAGACGTATCCACGGTCACCAAGGGCGAGAGCAGATTCGTTCCGGTGGCGTCGTAAATCCCCACCGTTGACGCGGGCGATCCATCGTGACCTTCCCGATTAGCGAATGCGGCTCCAAAGGCGATGTCCGATGGCTCCGTCAGCGTGAAGTTCTGGAAAATCGAGAAGATCCCGTTGAGATCGAGGATTTGCGATCCATCGGCGGCCGTATCGACACCGCTGCCATAGGGCGTGCCGTCGTTCCGGATCATGTTCCATGTGGCGTCTGGCCCGGTTTGGCTCCAACCGGTCGGAATGGTCCCCAGGTTGTTGGTGTTGATGTTGTTCAGGACCGGATCCTCGAAGGAACCGTTGACGAGGATGTTCGGGTCGGGACTGCCGCCCAGCAGAGAGCCGTCGAACAGCGCCTGGATATCCTCGTCGGTGAGCGCCGCGTTGAAAATTGCGACGTTATCGATGGCTCCTTGGAAATTCCGGGCGTCGCCGCAACAGTTGTCTTTGCCGAGATGCCAGACGGTGGGACTCGCTTGCGACAAGTGGGGGATGGCGTTGACAGCGGAGGAGAGCACTCCGCCGGATCCGACGAAGAGCGTTCCTTCGTCAGTGGTGACCCGGAGAGCGATGAAGGTCCACTCATTGGCAGGAATGGCGAGGCCGCTAACGAAGTTGTAGGTGTTGGCGTTATTATCGTTCCACGTGTAGGTGAGCTGACCGGACGTGGCACGGAAACCCAGGCCGATCGGCTGAGCGCCGTCTCGCGACTGAATCAAGCCTGTCCACTCGCCCGTCGGCACACCATTGACCCAACCGGACACCGTGATCTCGTCGAAGGTTTCGTTGAGGGCCGGCAACTCGACATTGCTCGTCCCGCCCGCTTCACCGGTGAGTTCGACGGCGAAGTCTCCCTCGGCTCCCGTCTGTCCGGCGACCCAAGTCCCGTTGTTCACCGTTCCGTTGAGCGCCGGGTCGGAAGCCTCGGCTACTTGGGAGCCCTCGCCTTCGTTGAGGTCCCAATAGCCTACCAACGATTCGAGCGCGGAAGGCGGCTCAACGAAAGGAGCGACCGAACCGGGATCATTGTGCATCGCGGAGATCTGTTCGGGAGTAAGCACCGTTTCATAAATCTGGAAATCGTCGAAGGCGCCCGTGAAACCAAATTGACCCACCGTAGCGCCGATCTGGAAGGGGGCCACGGTGCTGATCGGGTACCCGGAGGCTCCGTCCATCGAAGCGTTGAGAACGCCATCGACATAAACGGCGACATTCGCCGATCCGTCGGCGTTGGGATCCGAGTAGGTGTAGACCACGTGAAAGACTTCATCGGGAACGAGGAACGGCTCCGACGCGAGAGTCTGCGTGCCGGCTTCACTCGTCCAGATCACGGAGTCGGGTCCGCCAGTCGCCTCGAAGAACACCGCATAGGGATTCGCGGGGCTTGAACTGCGGCTGAAGAGCACGCTCGCGGATCCGACGTCCGCGGGATCCTGCTTCACCCAGAACGAATAGCTGGCTACAGGCAGCGTAGGGAAACCGATGTCGGCCGGAACCTCGCCGTAGGCCGCGTCGCCGCCCTCGCTGAAGGCGACCGCCGTCCCTTCGCCTGCGAGTGACGGCACGCCGAGGGCGAAGCTTCCGGACCCCGCAACATACGTGCCGTGGTAGCCGTTCCCGGAGGAATCCGCCATGACGGTGCCGTCCGTCTCGTCCAACTTGTAATGGGCGAGCAAACCGTTCGCATGTTTGATTTGCCCGGTCAGGGGAATGCTTGTCGTCGCGATAACCGCGGAGTTGCTGACGATCTCGAGGAAGCCGCGGTAGATGCCCACGGCATCCGTGGGTGTGAAGGTCACCGTGACATCGACTCCTTCATTCGGCGCGAGAGACGCGGGCAGGCCGGAAACCGAGTAATTTCCCGCCGCATCGCCGGTGATGACGGAGCTGGTGATCTGGAGGGTCTGTGAGGCCCCCGGATTGATCATGCGAATCGTCATTTCCTGCGGTCCGGGGTTGCCGTCGAAGACACCGAAATTCAGCGCGTCGGGGATCGCCAGGAGGCTGGGATCTCCCGGCTCTTCGCGCTCGATCTGAAACCCGGCGATGCCAAGCGTCCGGCCGCGGATTGTAAGGGTCGAGCCGGTAAGGTTCTCGAAGTGGAGGTAGTTGCCCGAACCACCGTCGCCGGCTACTTCGACGAAGGAGCCGGTGAACGGGGCAACGTCCGCCACGGCGATCGTCTGGTCATTGGCCTCGTAGACGGCGGCTCCGCCCGCTTCCGAGTTGAGGTACAGATAGAGGTCGTAGAGGGGATAGGCGATGTTCTTCACGGTGATCACCGTGATGACGTCGTCTCCGCCGGTACCGTCTCCGCGCGGAAGAAGGAGACCGTACATCAACTGCTGGTCGCCCGTGCCGGGATCGGGACCCGCGATGCCCGGCCCGTTTGTCTGCCAGCTTACCCGCATGAGAGAGGGCATTCCTTCCGAGTCGTTCGCGATCACGGGTCCACCGGCTCCGCCCGGGAAGTTGTTCCAGTTCGTCTGAGGGACCACTCCCGCACTGCCCGACACCGAGGCCCCTTCGTTTCCGGCTCCTCCGCCGACAAAATTCCCGCCCAAGAGGATGGCTCCGCCCCTGGTCGGCTTGGAGTTTG
>DATKCT010000202.1:0-3034 GCA_035513055.1 Verrucomicrobiales bacterium
ACACCCGAAGAGTCCCAGGGCGACCGAAGCGGAGCATGTGGCGATCCTTTTGGGAGGTTTGATCGAGAACCGGGACTGGCTGACGCCGCGGCCGCGGCAGGCCGATTTTGCCGGATTGCGAGGCATTGTGGAAGGTTTGGCTGGACCGCGGGTGCGGGTGACGCTGCGGCGGCGGCAAAGCGAGGCGTTGGCGGTCTGCGCCGACGTGCTGTTCGGGAAGACGGTGGTGGGTCAAGCGGGTATGCTTTGGCCGGCGTGCTCGCGAGAATTGGGTTGGGAATCGGGAGTTTTCCTCGCGGAACTCGACCTGGCCAAGTGGATGAAGGGCGCAGATGCGCTCGATTTCGTCGAGGCGTTGCCGCGTTATCCGGCGATGAGCCGCGACGTGGCCCTCGAGGTGGCCGCGGACCTGCCGGCGGGCGACGTGGGCGAGTTCTTGAGCGGCATGCAGGAACCGCTCTTGGATGAGGTCCTTCTGTTTGACTTGTTCCAGGATCCCACGGGCGAGAAGCTGGCCTTGGACCGGAAGTCCCTGGCCTACAGTCTGACCTACCGCAGTCGCGAGCGCACTTTGACCGCGGAAGAGGTGGATGCCGTGCATCGCGGAATCGTGGAACGGCTTGTGAACAAGTTCGGCGCACGCATTCGTTAGGGCCCAGGTCCGGCGGACGAGATGAAGCAAACGAGGGCAGGATGGGGTGTGGCGCGCAACAGCAGAAAAGGTATGAGAAGTTTGGGCTATGCGCCGATCGGGACAACGTATTGGCCTTGAACATTTTCATGCGTTTGCAACGGCAAGGGAAGCCGGAGGCCCTTGGACTGCGGCGAGAATCGCCGCTCTGTTTCGAGGCGCGGAGCCCCGTGCTGGGCGGAGGCGTTGAACAGCCGGTCGAAGCTCCGGATGCGGCGGGAAAGCGGCGACGCGGTGGCTCTGCAGCGATATCCGCTCCCGCTCCTTGACGGAGAGGCGGTTTCTGAGGGAGAATAGCGGATGGACTCTACCCCCATGTCCGGCGGGATATCATTGTGCCCAGTCGCCGGCTGGGGTTTTCTGGGTTGCGTCGCGGCTGGAATACTGGCGGCGACGGGCGCCGTTCTGGCGGACGTCGACAGCGTGGTCGTCTTCAACGAAGTCCATTATCATCCCGCCGATCCGGAGGAAGCCCTCGAATATGTGGAACTCTTCAACCAGAACTCGGTCGACGTCGATCTTTCCGGATGGAGCTTGGAAGGAGCTGGGACCTACGTTTTCCCGAACGGCGCCATGATCGCGGGGAGGGGATACCTCGTGTTGGCCCGCAATCCCCAGGCTTTACAGGAGGCCACCGGCTATTCCGGGGCCATGGGTCCGTTGCCCGGACGGCTGAGCAACGGCGGAGAGCGGTTGGTGCTGCGCAACCACAACCAACGTTCCATGGACATCCTCGAGTACGGCGATGGAGAACTCTGGCCCGCTGGCGCCGATGGCTGCGGGGCGAGCCTGGCCAAAGTTTATCCCTGGAAGGTCAGCGGCCCCGAGATCAATTGGCGCGCCAGCGAGGACCTCGGCGGATCACCTGGCGAACCGAACCGCTGGAGCGATGGTTCGTTCCAACTGCTCAGCGAAGTCGATCCGGCGGGAGACGACATCCTCCGGGTCGAGTTGTTCCATTCTGGAAATACGCCGGTTGTGTTGGAAGGTCTGCGCTTGGAATTGACTTCCGGCGCCGCCCTGGATCTTTCGGGGCCGCCTTTGGTTGAAGGGACCTACCGGGTCTTCGAAGTGGATACTTCGGAGCTGGCCAGCGAAGCGGGCGACCGCCTCTTTCTGGCGAATCCCGCGACGAACCGGCTCCTCGACGCAGTGGTCCTTGCGGAATCTCCGCGGGCCCGTTCTTGGCCCGGCGCCGGAGAAAGGTGGTTGTTTGCGGACTCCACCTCGTTCGGCGAGCCTAACCAAGTCGAGTTGGAAGACGCAGTGGTGATCAACGAGATCATGTATCATCATCGCCCGCGTTACCGGGACCCGAACGGAAGCGAGACCTACGCGGAAGACCCGGAGGAATGGGTGGAATTGTTCAACCGGTCGAATCAGAACATCGATCTTTCAGGCTGGAGTTTCGCGGGCGGGATTGGATACGTGTTTCCTGCGGGAACCGTGCTCGAAGCCGGCTCCTATCTGGTGGTGACTGCCGGCCGCGAAGCGTTCCTGGCTCGCCACGGCGAGGTGATGGCGGTGGGGGATTTTGAACGCTCTCTGGGCAATGGCGGTGACTTCATCGAGCTGCGCGATGCGAAGGGAAATCCAGCGGACAGCGTCCGTTATGCCGACGGCGCTCCCTGGCCTGACTACGCGGATGGGGGAGGGAGCAGTCTTGAACTCCGCAATCCGGAGATGGACAACTCGGTTCCGGAAGCCTGGGCGGACAGCCGCGAGGACCTTCAGTCCGAGTGGGAGGAGTTCAGCTTTCGCGGGGTGGCGCGGCAACCCGTCTACACAGCTACGGTGCGTCAGTTCCACGAGTTGCGCATGGGCTTGCTGGAAGCGGGAGAGTGTCTGGTGGACGACATCGCCGTCGTCGCGGATCCGGGCGGGACTGCTGCTTCTACTTCGTTGGTGAAGAACGGGTCTTTCCTTGGCAGCATCTTTACGCCGTTTACCGCCGTGCACTGGAGGTTCCTGGGCAACCATGACCAGACCGAGGTGAAGACGGACGAGGGGCAGCCGGGCGGGCTTATGCATCTGCGGGCGGGCAGTCAGTTTAACTATTTGAACAACCTCGTCGAGACGACCCTGCGGGAGGAGGTGGTCAACGGCCGGACCTACGAGATCCGGTTCCGGGCCAAGTGGTTGCGGGGGAGTCCCATGTTACGTTCCGAGATTTACTACAACAAGCTGGCCTGGGTGGCCCGGCTGCCGCAACCCGGGAAACATGGGACGCCGGGTCGCCGCAATTCCACCTTCGAAGACAATCCCGGTCCCACGTTTTCCGGCGTGATTCAGGATCCGGTCTTGCCTGCGGCGAGCGAACCGGTGCGGATTCGCGCGCAGATC
>DATKCT010000203.1:0-47955 GCA_035513055.1 Verrucomicrobiales bacterium
GGGCAAACGGGAGAGATTGGCAAGAGTTTCGTGGACGACGACCGGCCTGGCAGGCGGAGCGCCAGCAGGCGGACGGCCCGGGGGCCGCTTGGCGGGAACGCGTTTGCCGCGGACCAGCAGAACGGACTCGTAGGCTTTGCCTGAGTGAGCGGTTCTGTTGCGTTTTACGAACATCGGTGCGGGCCCGGAGAAGAGGATGAGGGCGAGGCGATGAGAAATCAAGCAAAATATTCGCGAATTAGAGACAACACAATAAGGCCGCAAACTCCCTGTATTTATTGGGAATCTAAGTCAAAAACCCCCGGCCTCAGGGGGGAAGATCAGCCGGGCTTGCTCGCGCAGTATGACTTGGCCAAGAAGCCCGGTTTCAGTCAGTTTCGGGCCCGCGGGCGCTTCACGAAAAGCGAGGAACTCAGCGACTCCTTCCGCGTGATGATGTTCCTGGTGCGGAATGGTTACGCGCTGAATCCCGAGAAAGGTCCGCCGAAGCTGGGACTCACGGATTCCATGCTGCTGGGCTGGCGTTGTCGCGACCCGGCGAGACCATATACGATACGCTCCCGTCCGCAGCAGCGCTCCTCTCTCTTTCTACGGCAACGGCTCCGCCGCCGGACCGGGAACCAGACAGACCCGGAAGCCCTGGGCCCCGATGCGGAAGCCAGGCCAGTGCCAGGAGCGGCAGGCCGAGCGGCACCAGTCCGCGACGTCGGACCAAGACCCGCCCCGGAGCACGCGGAAGGGACCGTCCGGGGGACTGATGGGATCCACAACGCTGCCTGCCCCGTACGCTCCATACCCATCCTCACACCATTCCCACACGTTGCCATGCATGTCCTGCAGGCCGAACGCGTTCTCCTTTTTCTTGCCCGCTGCCCGGGTCTTTCCCTCGCGCTTGCCCTTAAACCAACCCGCAATGAGCGGCAATGTGTGCAACCATCCCTCAACCCTCGAGGTCTTGCCCCCGGAATTGCCAGCATGCCACTCCGCCCGTTGCAACGCCTCGTCCCCATCTCCGGTGAAATAGGCCGTGGCTGTCCCAGCCCGGCAGGCGTATTCCCACTGCGCCTCGCCCGGCAGACGAAACTCCCAACCGGCATCCAGCTTGCCTTCCCGCCGCACCCGCTCCGTCAAGGCAACTGCGAAGGCTTTGGCTTCATCCCAACTCACACTGTCCACAGGCAAACTCTCACCCTTGAAAATACTCGGATTGTCTGGCATCAGCGCTGCCCATTGCCCCTGCGTGGTCTCCGTCTTCGCCATCCAGAACCCCCGGGTCAGGGTCACCTCATGCTGAATCTCATCCGCCCGCCGCCCCGCTTCACTGGCCGGGCTGCCCATCAGAAAGGTTCCCGGAGGACACCAGCAGAGGGTCAACTCCACTCCGTTGCCCAGGTCGAATACCCTCTCTTGCGCCGTCTCTTTCCCTTTCGCGCCGAAGGCTCCCCATTTCCATGCGCCGCCAAACAGCAGGATACCCAGCACCGTTCCCACCAACGCCGTGGCGACCAGAGCTTTCCGATTCCTGCTTGCTCGAGGTTGCCGTGTCTCCTTCTCGATGCCGTTCACTCCTCTCACTTTCTCCTGCCCTCCGGATTCCTCCACAGTGAACTTCGCCCTCCGAGGGTTGGGGCCTCCTGCCGTGCGGGGTTCCGCCTTCAAGGCGGCGGCTCTACTCGTACGGTTCGCCTCCAGGGCCTCGCATTCCGCGTAAACGCGGAACTCCGAATAGCCTCCAAGGCGCATCTTCCCGCCCTCACCTGCTCAGCTCGTGCGGTTAGCCTTGAAGCCCTGGAGCCGTCAGGGCTTGCCGCTCCGCTCGGCTGGCAGTAAGGGGTTCGCAGCGCCTCGCGACGAACCGGTACGCGAAATGCGGGTTAGCCGGTCCAGCGCCGGGATCCAGGTCGGCGGGTCCGGCTCTTGCCTCCGGGAAGGAAAGGCCGTAGTCTCGACTATCATGAGAACCGCAATGGTTTTGTCCGGCGTTCTCAGCGCTGTGTCCGCCATCGCCCAAGAGATCGATTTGCCCAGAATCGTCATTGAGCCATTCTCGAGCCCGCCGGCGCCGGTCCAAAAGCCATTCGAGCCCGAAAAACCGATGGAGGCTGCGGCGCCGGCGCTGACGGAGGCAACCAACATGACCTCCCTGCTGGCCCAACTGGGCATCCTGCTCACGGAAGCGCAGCGGAAGCAGTTGGAGGAACACCGGTTTGTGCTGCTCAGCGTGACCGGGACCCGATTGGAAACTATTTTCAAGCCGCCGCCCGATGAAAATGACGGGGGCGGCGCACCTCCATGGGATTACCGCTCGACGCCGGATGAGATGCTCACCGCGTTCGATAGACTGGCTGAAGATCCGAGTGATCCGTGGTCACGCACGACAGGACAGGCAAAGTTGATCACGGCCGACCTGGCCATGCATGCCTACCATCGGTTCTTCTCGCAGGCCCTGGAGTTCATGGAGCAGCTCCACCTTCGCGCACGGCTGGAAGGTTGTCTCGAACTCGCGATGGAATCTGCCCATGCCCTAAAAGGCGAAGCCTCCAAAGATGCGCGGGCACGATTGGAAGTCGTCGAGGCGCAACTCACGGCGGCTTGGTGCGTGCTTGGACGCGAGTCCAAGGCGGAGCCACCCGGCGAGGAGGATACACTCGATCCCGAAGTGAAACGAGAAATGGAACGTATCAATCCTCCCACCGATCCGCGCACGGTGGCGGAGCGTCTGAAGGCCGCGACACCGAGGTTCAGCGCGCAAACAGCGCTGCGACTGAAGGCAGAAGTGACTCAGATCATGAATGCCAAACAGGGCGGCGCGCCAGGCTTGTTCGCGGAATATGACTTGACCAAGAAGCCCGATTTCAGTCAGTTTCGGGCACGCGGGCACTACACGAAAAGCGAGGAACTGAGCGGCTACTTCCGCGCGATGATGTTCCTGGGGCGGAATGGTTACGCGCTGAATCCGGAGAAAGGTCCGCCGACGTTGGGACTCACGGATTCCATGCTGCTGGCGCTGGCGTTGTCGCAACCCGGCGAAAAAGGTAAACGCGCTATTGATGACTGGAGGGACTTGATGGAGATCACCGGCTTTTTCGCAGGTCAGAGTGATGACCTGAGCTTCATCGAGTTGCGGGACTGGCTGGCGGCTACGCTGGGACGTGAAGCTCTAACCACGGAGGATGCGCTCAATCCCGCCGTGCTCGAACAGCTCAAGGCGGCGCTCGCGGACCTGCGGCTGCCGCTCATCGTGTCCGACGGGCGCGGGCGCGAGCGGCGCGAGGGAGATCTGCGGCCTGAGTTCCGGATTTTTGGCCAAAGATTCAGCTTCGATGGCTGGGTGCTCAACAAGTTCATCACGGACTCTCTCACAATGCCTAGCGGATTGTTCATTCCCGCAGCGTTTGGCGATATCACGGCGGAATTCCATGCGAAAGATTTTATCCGCGAGCGGTTTGGACCTGGGAATAAGTCGCTGGCGCACTTTGATAGGACGCTGGCGGAGTTAAGAACCCTTTTGACGGAGGCGCCGGATGAGAAGTGGTTTGGCAGCATGGCCGGACAACAGCTCCGTGCCATCGCCGCGTTGGCGGGCCCACGCAATCACTACTACCCAGCCTTCATGCGCGGGCCGGAATTCGCAAAGAAGAACATCGAGTCCATGCTGGGCCACTGGACGGAGATTAAGCACGACACAGTGCTTTACGCGAAGCAGAGTTACGCCGAATTGGGTGAGGGCGGTGCCCGCGATAAACCGCTCCCGCCGATGCCGCGCGGTTTCGTGCAGCCGGACGTAAAGTTCTGGCGCGAGATGGAGCGCTTGGCTGAGTTCACCCGTCAAGGCGTCATCAACCATTCGCTGCTGCCCGCAATGGAAGACGATGAGTGGTCGCCGCTGACGCGCTTTCGCAACGACATGCAACTCTGCCGCAAACTGGCCGAAAAGGAGGTGCGCGGAGAGGAGCTGACGAAGGAGGAACATGAATCCATCTGGAATTTCTCCCTGAGTTACATGGATGAGCCACTGGATCCCAATACCATGCCCGACGCCGAACGCGGCAAATGCGCGTTGATCACGGATGTCCATACCGATTCCTTTGGAAATGAGGTCTTGCAGGAGGCGCTTGGGCGGCCGTGTGTTCTGATCGCGTTGGTGGCCAATGAAAACACGCCGCGCCTCGTCGCGGGCATGGCCTATCAGCACTTTGAGTTTGTGGGACCTCAGGACAAGCGGGCCACCGATGAAGAGTGGCGAGCCAAAGTCTACACCGCGACGCCAGATCTGCCTGCCAGGGCGAACTGGGCGTCGCGCGTGTTTGCGGCTCAGCCGGATCCGGAAAGCGAAGTGGCCATCGATGAGCCATGAGTGCGGCGCTTGCCAGTCTTGTGGCGGCGGCCGGAATGGGGGCAGGCCCCTTTCCACTCCTTTACACGGATGCCAAGCCATTCCGCGAAGCTCATGCCGCTGCTGAAGCGCAGACAAAACCGCTGCCGCAACTCGTAACCGGGGTAACCGTGCCGCATCATCTGCTGGCGCTTGATTTGATCGCAGAGACGCTGTTCCTGGCGTCAGCGGGCCGGTACGAGCGGATTCTTATTCTCTGCCCGGATCACTTCAAACGGTCCACGACCCCGTTCTCGACGACTACGCGAGACTTTCTCACGCCGTTGGGCCGCGTGCGAGTGGATGCGGAGGCGGCCCGCGAGCTGATGAAGATGCCGCTGCTGACGGAATCCGGCCTGTTCAGCCGCGAGCATGGCATCCAGGCCGTTCTGCCCTCCTTGAAACACTGGTTTCCCGATGTGCCCATCGTGCCGGTCACGTTGGGCACGCGCTCGACGCCGGAGGAATGGGAAGATCTGCTCCCGGATCTGATTCGCTGTGTAGAGGAGAAATCCACGTTGGTGGTCCAGTCCACTGACTTTTCCCACTATCTCCCGCAGCCGGAGGCACTCCGGCGTGATGAGGAGACGCTCCGTGTCCTCACGGCAGGACAACCGGATGCGATCCTAAACCTTAACCAGCCAGAGCACCTGGACTCGAAAGCAGCCCAGTGGATGATGATGCGGCTGCAACGGGCTGTCTGGAACGCCACAGGCGTCGTGATTCATAACCGCAACGCCATCCACTACGGCGGCAGCCCTCATGAGCCGAAAACGACCAGCTACATCACCCAAATCTTCAGCGCGGAGACGGTACCCGGGCGTCTTCTGCCGGGAAAGCGCTACTGTTTCGGTGGAGATACTCACTTTGGCCGTGAAATCGCCGTGCAACTGGCGAATCCAGCGATAGCGAACCGCATCGAGAAAAGCGTCCTCGACGCCACCGGCGGCGCTCCTCTCATACTGAATCTGGAAGGCGTCATGATGGCGACAGTGCCGGAGAAACTCCGGCATCCTTTTCAGATCGGTATGCGCCGCGATTTGACTCTCGACTGGCTTCGGAAGCTGAACGTGGCAGCCGTGTCGCTCGCCAATAATCATAGCCATGACTTTGGTGAAACCAACTTTCGAGCCATGAAACGCGATCTGGAGAGCGCGGGAATCGCGGTCGTGGAGAACGGAGCGGTCATCGACCTCGAGCATTTCCACCTCGGCGCAGCCACGGACGTTGAGAACTCGCCCGAACCCGCCCGCGACCTGCTGCATGCGCATTCTTTCGAGTCGTGGCGGTCATCCACGAAGCCGCTCTTCGCCTTCCTGCACTGTGGAGTCGAATACGCCCACGCACCGGCAATTCGCGAGCGTCTCGTAGCAAGCTGGGCGGAGAAACAGGGCGTCCAACTCATCGTCGGCTGCCACACCCATCGTGCCTCGCCCCGCTGGGAACGGGGCAGGACCTCGCTGCGCTGGTTCTCGATGGGAAATCTTCTCTTTGATCAGAACGATCCCCGCAACAGCGGCGGCGTCATCGAACTGCGCTTTCTCGATCAGGGCACGTGGGCGGCCCGCTGGCTGCCGCTGGGGAATCTGTTCGCGCCGCCGGGTTAGCGAAAGGCGCCGGTGTGCCATCGATGGCCGCGCCCATCGATGAGGATCGAACACCTCTCTTAACTGGGTTAACCGGGTCCGCCTCGATCACCCGTTGGGATGGGAACCCGACTCGCTGGGGACATTGACACGCGGACATCAGCGTGCCCAATGCCAGTGCCATCCATCTTGAGCTTGCCATAGGGAAATTCTATTGAACACTGCCAGCCGTGATCAAGCTGTGCGGCACATTCGAGGCCGGGTGCTCGCGTGAGCGGTCTTTGCCGGCCTTGGCGAGAGGCCGCCGATTCACCGTGGAGAAGATATCGGGAATCCCATGAAACCCGGATTCGCGCCAATTAGCCTGCGCGACTACGTCGAGCTGCATCGCCAGTCGAATCCTGGGACGGATCGCGCGGACCTCACGGCGCGGCTCCAGAGCGCCATGAACGCATACCGCAACGACGTCCGTTGCAGGTGCGGCGCCAAGATCTGGATCATCGGTTCCGCTGAGGCAGGTTTGGCATGCTTTACCTGCATCACCGGCGAAGCGACACCCGATAGCGACTACGAGATCGCCGTCAGCCCCGAGAAATCTCATTCCTAGCCCCGCCTGCCCCCGACACCCTCCACCCGAACAGCGCAATACTTATAGTTCGGCTGCCGCGAATGCGGGTCAACGTCGTTGCGGGTCAGGAGATTCGTTTCCGAATAGTGCATGGGTAGGAAGACCTGACCCAACCCCACTCCAGGGGTGACAAAGGCGGTCGCTTCCACGGCCGCACGTCGCGACACAACCCGCACCCGTTCCCCTGGTCCGATCCCAAAGCGCTTGGCGTCCTCCGGATGAATCTCCAGGTAGGCGCCCTCCGGATAGAGTCGCCGGAGCACCCCCGACTTAGCCGTTCGCGTCTGAGTATGCCATTGCGCCGAGGTCCCGCGTCCGGTCAGCAGCGCCAGCGGATACTCAGCATCCGGGTTCTCGGGCTGAGCGCCGGCTGGATCCGAATAGCGGAAGCGGGCTCTGCCATCGGGGTGGTGAAACCTGCCATCGGCGAATAGCCGGCGATGCGCGGACTCCAACTTCTCGCCGGCTGGAAGCGGCCACTGTACGCCGCCCTCGTCGTCCAGCATCCGGTAGCCGTTCACCCCGGTGATATCACAGGGCCTCCCGCGGGTCAGTTCCTTCATGATCTCGAAGGCCGCTTCCGGCGATATCCACCGCGAGAACATCTCCGCGCATCCCTCACCCCAAGCGTGGGCCAGCAGCCGGAATAGAGTGAAGTCGGATAGGGCCTGTCCCGGCGGGCGGGCCACCCGTTTGATTAAGCCAATCCGGCGCTCGGAGTTGATGAAAGTTCCCTCTTTTTCTCCCCAAGCGGCGGCGGGCAGGATCAAATCAGCCGCCCGAGCCGTCTCGGTGCTGGAATACATGTCTTGGACGACCAAGAAGTCGAGCTTGCCCAATAGGCGGTCCAGGCGTCCCCTCTGAATCCAGGAATGTGCAGGATTGGTGGCGATGATCCACAACCCGCGGATTCTCCCCGAGTCGATGCCGTCGATGATCTGATCGTAAGCCAAGCAGTTCTCGGCCGGGATAAGCGAAGGATCGATGCCCAGAACTTCCGCCACTTTCCTCCGGTGTCCGCAATCCGTGAAATCATGGCCGCCAATGAGGGAAGCGGTGTTGCTGAATAGCCGGGAGCCCATCGCGTTGCACTGCCCGGTGATCGAGTTCGCCCCCGTCCCAGGCCGGCCGATATTCCCGGTCATCAGGGCCAGATTGATAATGGCCTGAGCCGTTCGCGTGGCCTCGGCGCCCTGATTGACGCCCATGGTCCACCAAAAAGACACGCGCCTTCCCGCGGCCACAGTCGCCGCCAATCTTTCCAACCCGGCTTCGCTCACCCCGGTCCGCCGGCAAACGCGGTCTGGAGAAAAATTCGCGACATGCGCCCGAAACTGATCAAATCCCAGCGTGTGCGCGTTCACGAAATCGCGGTCGATCGCTCCGCGCTTCAGCAAGCGGGCGGCCAGACCATACAAAAACACCAAGTCCGACTTGGGAGCGATCGGGTAATGCTGCGTCGCGGCCATCGCCGTCTCCGTTCTCCGAGGATCAATCACCACAATCTCGGGACGGTGGGGGTTTCGCAGCACACGCTGCCACATGATCGGATGGGCAATGCAGGGATTGGCTCCAATGAACACGAGCACGTCCGATTCCTCGAAGTCCGCGTAGGTGTACGGTGGAGCGTCGAATCCGAAGCTCTCCTTGTAGGCCGCCGCCGCGGTGGCCATGCATTGCCGCGTATTGCCGTCGCCATGCCCGAACAGGAATCCGAACCGGGCCAAGCAACCTAGCAAGGCCATTTCCTCGCTGCAAATTTGACCGGTGGAAAGAAACGCCAAGGAGTCCCCGCCGTACGCTTCCCTCAGGGCCTTGAACCGGTGAACAAAAATGCCGGCTGCAGTTTCCCAATCCAGCGGCGCCGTCGGCCCGCCCCGCTCTCGCCGCCACAACGGCTCGATGGCCCGGTCCGCAGCGCGCAACGGCGCCAGCGCCTCCCAGCCTTTGGGGCAGGCCATACCCAAGTTCACCGGATAGCCGGTGTCTGGGGTAAGATTCAACGCCTCTCCATCCGCGAGGTGCGCCTTCAAACCACACCCGGTCGAGCAAAAGCCGCACACCAGCGACGCCGTCGCGTCCAGTTGAAGCGCGGCAGGCAACGAACCCAGGCCGAACTTGCCGGGCTGCCTCACCAATTCCCGCGTCAGGACTCCGTCCCAGGCCCGAAGAGGCGGTAATCCATCCACGAATGTTCGCGCCGTCATTCTATCTCTTGATCATTCCAGTTTGGCTTCATTGCGCCGCCACCCCGCCAGGCATCTTCGGCGTATCCACCGCCCGGAAGAACAGCGCTCTCTCCGCCAACTCGCCTGCCATCAAACAAACAAACCCGGCGCCGCATACGATTGCGGAAGGGAGCGCCCACGTTCCGCAGGCGATGGCCAACATTCCCACGACGCCCGCGAGCCAGCGAAACCTCAACACCGCTCGAAGCGGTCCCAATTGAAGAAGCGCCGATTTCTTCTCCGGCGACCAACCCGTCCCGCGCGCCGGAAAAAGCGACTTCCCTTCAGCCGCCATTTTGCCCGCGCAGGCAAGAATGCTTATGGAACCGGCCAGTGATCCAGGCGCAAACACCGTCGTGAGAGCCGATCCGAGCAACAGCCAGGCGCCGAAGAACCGGACGCCACACGGCCACGGCCTCCAAAAGACTCGCCGCGTATCCACATACACCATGATCGAAGTGGACACCGCCGCCATTCCCAGCATCGCCGCAGCAATTGCGGCCGATAGCCGCCAAAGCCAAGGAAGATCCAGCAACGAAGCTCCAGCCGCAGCCGCCAAGGTGGGCAGCAATAGGGAGAAAGCGATGATCTCGCGGCTGAGCCAGGATCGCCGCCATCCCAGGAATGCGCGCCAGGCCCCCAGAGGCCGGCCCAGGTGCCCAACGCTGGCGATCATACCCGTCGCCGACAACCCGAATGCCGCTAAAGGAAGGGCTAGACATGCTGACGACAACCCGGTCGCGCCAATCGATGCCGCCAGGGATATGACATACATCGCTGCTGCTCCCGCTCCGGCTTGGGTGAAGACTAGCATCCACTGGAGGGGTCCATGCCCTGGCGCCGGTTCCATGCTAAGGGCGTCGGCTCCTTCGAGTCCGATCGCGCCCAGATCGAGTCGTGACCGGAACACCGTCGCAGGGCGGGTGTACACGGAATCGAAGGTCCCCGGCACGAGCGGCCCGGAACGAGGCAAATCTCCTGTCGACACGATCCGGATCGTAATCGCTTGGTTGGGGCAGGCTTGCACACAAGCGGGGGCCTCTGCCAATGCGAGCCGCCCATGGCAGAGATCGCACTTACGAACGATGCCCAGCCGTTTGTTGTACTTGGGAACTTCATAGGGGCACTTCAACTCGCAGTAACGGCAGCCGATGCACTGGTCGTCCAAATGCCGGACTATCCCGGTTTCCGGATCCTTGTCGTAAGCCAGGACCGGGCACCCGTGGGCGCAAGCGGGATCCCCGCAGTGATGACAGGCCGTCGTCACCGTCCGCTGAACGGGCGCCTCCCTGCCCCCGCCGTGCAGAAGACCGACGTCCCGCCAACTTTCTCCTTCGTCCAACCCATTGAGGCTGTGGCAGGCCGTCACGCAGGCTTTACAGCCAGAACACACATCGAGATCCACTTCGAACCCATATTGTTCCGCTGTTCCCGGTTTCCGGATAGGAATAAGGTCCCGGTAATAGCGCGCCTGCAACGGCTCGGCAACGCCGGCGTGACGCTGGGAGAAACGCTCTACCGCGCTCAAGCGACGCTCCTCCGCCAGGAGCTGGTCGATCAACGTCCAGCTTTCGTCACGAACGGCGGTCTGTGCCAGCAACTGGGTCATGAAGCCGATCTGTCAGGGCTCCTCTGCCCTCAAACGTTCCATGACCATGACCGTCAACGAATCGGCATCATGCCGAACCGTGAATTCTTGAAATCGCTCGCGCGGCCACCGCCGTTCCAAGTAACATCTTAATAGCGCCAAGAGAATGCGGTTCAATTCCTCCCCGGCCGCCGCCCCTTTGAAGATCTGCCGGCCCAGCCTCTGATGCTGGCGAAACCCGCCGCCAACGAAAACGTGAAATCCTTCCACGGTTTCGCCATTGCGCTCGACCTTGCAGCCCAATAGACCGATATCCCCGATGTAATGCTGTGCACAGGAGTGGGGACAGCCGGTCACATGAATGTTGATGGGGTGGTCCAAGGAAACGCGGCGCTCGAGGTAATCCGCCAACGCCAACGCGTGTCCTTTCGTATCCGCGCTGGAGTATTTGCAGTAGCGGTTTCCCGTGCAGGCGGCCAAACCGCCCCGAATGAAGCTGGCCTCACACTCGAGGCCCGCCGCCCGTAGGGCCTCCTTGGCATCATCGACTTTTCCGTCCGGAACGTGGGGAATGATCAAACTTTGGAAGATCGTAAGCCGCACTTCGCCGGAGCCGCAGTTCTCGGCGATCTTGGCCACAGCGCGCATCACCTCTGACTCGATGAGTCCCACGGGAACGCGCACGCCCAGGTAATTCATGCCCGCTTGCTTCTGCGGGCGCGCTCCCAGGTGCGGATGCGGGATGTCCGGAAGAACATGTGCTTGAGTTAGCCTACTCTCGTCGCCGGCTGATCCCCGCAACAGCGGCCCGCCCAAACGCCTTTCGGTTTCCTGCAAGAATTTGTCGATCCCCCACTCCTTCAGAAGATAGACGAGCCGCGCCTTTTTCCGGCTTTCCCGGTTTCCACTGGTCATATAGACGCGAATCATGGCTACCGCCAGATCCACGGCTTCCTCGGGCCGGACCAGGATTCCTGCGTCCCGGGCGAACTCCTGATGGCCGGTGACCCCGCCTATCAAGACCTTGAAATACACTCCGGATTCAACCCTTCCCGCCAACGGATGGCCAGGGGGCGGTCCGGCCACGCGCACGGCGCGAAATCCCAAGTCATTGGTGTCTTCGGCCGTGCCGACCAAGTTTCCTCCATCGAAGGAAACATTGAACTTGCGCGGGAGATCGTAGAATTCGGCGCTTCCGACGATCACCTGAGCCAGATCCCGCACGAAGGGCAACACGTCGATCAGTTCGTAGGGGCAGATTCCGGCCGTCGGATTGGATGTGATGTTCCGAAGATTGTCCGCTCCCGCCCCCC
Organism: Verrucomicrobiales bacterium; assembly: GCA_035513055.1. Classification (GTDB taxonomy): domain Bacteria; phylum Verrucomicrobiota; class Verrucomicrobiia; order Verrucomicrobiales; family DEV007; genus DATKCT01. The sequence goes on from DATKCT010000203.1 coordinate 11,719, forward strand.
GCGAATGGAGACCGGCGGATTGAATGCGGCGCAGCAACTCCGGGGTATCCCTCGGTTGAATCACTCGCAGTTGGATATTGTTGCGGGTGGTGATCTGTGCAAAACCACTGGCCAACTCGTCCGCGATGCAGGCCAATTCCCGCCACTGCGCCGAAGTGAGCACCCCTCCCGGAATGCGAAGCCGGCACATGTAGCCGTCCACGACGGGAGCCAGCCAAAACAACCCGTTCCATTTAAAACGGAAAACATTGTCCTTGCCGGGCCCACGGTTCTCCTTGGCGTCTTCGCGCAGCAGCGGGTAGGCGTCGAGGGGATGCAACGCCTTTTTGATCCTTTCCTCCGCCGTCAACTTCCGCTCTTCCGGCGTAGCGGAAGTCACAGGGTCGGAATCGACATCCGTGAAGGATAGGCCCCGATTGCGAACGCCCGCGAAAAATCCATCGAGATAAGTCTCCTGCTCTTTTGTCAGTGTAGAGCCAGCCGGTATCGGGAGGTTCATCATTCCAAAATCGAGAAGTCTCGGCCGCCGCGTGGACCCGGGATGGACACGGGTCGGCGCAGATTCCTAATAGACGTCCTTTTGATAGCGCTTCTGCTTCTTCATCGTTTCGAGATACACTGCGGCGTCCGGCTCGCTCATCCCTCCGTGTTCGCAAGCGATGCGGCACAGCGCGGATTCAACGTCCTTGGCCATGCGATGGGCATCGCCGCAGACGTAAAAGTGGGCGCCTTGCTCGATCCAACGCCACAGTTCCCGGCCTCGTTCCAGCAACCGGTGCTGCACATAGACCTTTTCCGCCTGGTCCCGGGACCAGGCGACGTCCAGGCGAGTCAGGAGTCCGCCGCTCAACCAGCGCTCGAACTGATCCTTGTAGAAAAAGCCGGTCGAGGCCCGCGGATTGCCGAAGAACAGCCAGTTCGATCCCGGCGCTCCGGCGGCCTCCCGCTCTTCCAGAAAAGCGCGGAAGGGAGCGACGCCTGTCCCTGGACCGCACATGATCACGGAAACCGAGGCGTCGAGGGGCAGCTTGAAATGCTTGGCGGCCTGGGTGAAGACACGCGCCGTTTCTCCCTCGGTCACACGCTGTGCCAGATAGGTCGAGCAGACGCCTTTGCGCGTCCGTCCGTGAGCGTAGTAGGTCACCACCGCCACGGTCAGATGCGCTTCTCCAGGATGGGCGCGGGGGCTCGAGGAGATCGAATATAGCCTCGGTTTCAATGCAGCAAGGAGTTCTCCTAACTCACCCGGAACTAACCCGTGATCTCGACGGCTCACCGCGAAATCAATGAGCCGGCGTCCTGACAGGAAGGCAGCCAGATCCTGCGCGCGCCCGGGCTGCAAAAGCCGCCGCAGCTCCGCGTCCTTGACCCTCTCAGCCCAGGTCTCGAGAAACTTGCGGCCTGGCGCGCCGAGATCCCAATGCCGGAGCAGCGCTTCCCGGACCCCTGCCTCCCCGCCTCCATTGGCCTCGACCGCTTCGTCGCCACGAAAACCAAGGGCGTCCAGCAGGGCCTCGACTTCCTCCGGACAGTTCTTCGGGATCACACCGAGGACATCGCCCACCTCATAGGTCAGCCCGGATCCTGACAAGTCGAGAGCGATGTGCCGCGTGTCGCGCTCCGATCCAGGAGCGTTGAGCCGCGCGTTGACCAGCATGGGCGCGGGAAACGGGTTCTGCCTCGAGTAAACAACAGGAGCCGAAGAGGCCTCTTTGACAATCGCAATGCTTGGAGAAGAACCACTCCGCGCCCCGGAACCGCCGGGCGCGGAACCGCCGGGCGCGGAACCGCCCAGTTCGAGCTTGGCCAAAACCGAGACAAACCAGCTCTCGGCTGGAGCCTCGAAGTCGACGTCACAATCCGCCCGGGCGGCGATCCGGCTGGCGCCACACTTTTCCAAAGCCTGGTCAAAACTGCGGCCCGCGCCGCAGAAATGCAGATAGTTGCTGTCGCCGAGCGCCAAAACGGCGAAGCGAAGGTGGTTGAGCGGAGGCGCTTCATTTCCCGTGAGGTGCTCGAGAAACTCCGCAGCGTTGTCCGGCGGATCCCCCTCTCCCCAAGTGCTCGTGATCAAAAGCACCTGAGATTCGCGGGACCAATCCAAGTCACGATAGTCCGCCATGTCCACAACCGGAGCATCGAACCCCGCTTCGATGAGGCGTTTTCCGAACACCCTGGCCAAACCCTCGGCGTTTCCGGACTGGCTTCCCCACAATACGGAAACCCGCTCGCGGATCGCCCGCTCGTGTTCCTCCTCGAGCCGCGGCCCCGGATCGGCGGCGTTCGACAGAAGGCCGGCGAGGTAGCCATTCAGCCACTGTCTCTGCAGGGCAGTGAAGGGCGCCGACTCCGGAAGGACGGGAACAGGACTCATGTTTCAGGCTGCCGTGTCCAGGTCCCTCCGGTGAGCGCGCTCTTCCAGGAAGGTGATCATCTGTTCGCGATAGTCGCAGTAGCGAGAGGTGTCCATGATCTCCAACCGGTTCCTCGGCCGGCCGAAATCGATCTCCAATATCTCGCCAACCCGCGCCCTCGGACCGTCCGTCATCATCACCACGCGGTCAGCCAGGTAGATGGCTTCATCGACGTCGTGCGTGACCATGAATGCGCTGAGCCGGACCCGGCCCCAAAGATCAAGAAGCACCTGCTGCAGCTCCAGCTTGGTTAGCTTGTCGAGCATTCCAAACGGCTCGTCGAGAAGCAGCATCTTGGGAGAAAGAGCGAAGGCTCTCGCCAGCCCAACCCGCTGCTGCTGCCCGCGAGAGAGTTCCAAAGGCCGTTTGTCCCTGCGTTCGCCCAAACCTAGGATCGACAGATAATATCGCGCAATCTGAACCCGCTGCTTCTCCGGAACATGATAGAAAACCTGGTCCACTCCTAGTTTGACATTCTCATAGGCGGTCAACCACGGCAGCAGACACGGCGACTGAAACACGACTCCGCGATCCGGCCCTGGACCGGTCACCTCTTTGCCATCCAGGATGATGCTTCCGCCGCTGACCTCGTTTAGCCCCGCGATCATCGAAAGGACGGTGGATTTCCCGCATCCGGAGTGCCCGATGACGCAGATGAACTCGCCTCGCGTCACCTTCAGATTGAAATCCTCAACGATCACGGCCGGACCACGCGGCGTCGCATAACTCTTTGAGAGATGGATCGTCTCGAGCGCCAACTCCCTTCGAGCAGGCTCACTCGCGCTGGGCGCCGGGTCCGTCCTCCCGTCGCCCCGGACGATCCGGCGGTTCTCTCGCAACGGCATACCTCGAAACGGAGCCGGACGCGCGTCGGTGATGTTCATGGGCTGGATATCCGGCAGCCCGTCTTGCTCTTCCAAACCGCCCTCCGTTGACTCGCTCCTCTGTCTTCCCTTTTCCGTTAGAAGGTAGGAAAGGATTTGATTGCGCAGCTCACGAATATGAGGGTGGTGGTTCAACGCCCGGCGATCGCGCGGCCGGCTCAGGCCGTTGATCGCTTCCGGCCCGAAAGCGGCCCCGGGCCCCATACCCAGCGGAATGATCCGGTCCGCCATGTAGAGACCTTCATCGACATCGTTGGTGATCAGGAGAATGGTCTGACGCTCCTGCTGCCAAATCTCCAAAATCTGATCCTGCATCACACTCCGGGTCAGAGCGTCCAGCGCGCTCAACGGCTCGTCCAGAAGCATCAATTTCGGACGGGTCGCCAAGGTCCGCGCGACGGCCACGCGTTGTCGCATTCCGCCGGACAACTCCAAAGGCCGCTTCTGTTCTGCGTCATCCAGATGAACCATCTCAATGGCTTCCCGGACGCGCCGGGAACGAAGGATGCGCCCTTCGCGCCCAAAAACTTGATTCACGGCCATCCCGATGTTGCCGCGCACCGTGAGCCAAGGGAGCAGCGAGTAATTCTGAAAGACGATCCCACGCTCGGTGCTCGGCCCCGAAACCGGCTCGCCTTCGAAAAGGACTTCACCCTCGTCGGGCCTCAGCAAGCCCGCGGCAAGGTTCATCAATGTCGTTTTGCCCGAACCGGAGTAGCCAACCACCGCGACGAATTCCCCCTTCTCCACGCTCAAATTGATCCCTCGCAGGACCTCCGTCCGCGCCCGCCCGCTGCCGAAGCCGGCCGACACATTCCTCAATTCCAGATAGCTCATGATTTCCCAGAAAAAAAGGGGGGGTTGCTCCGCAGTCATCCGTTAGACGGCTCGTTCCTCGAACGTGACCAGTTTCTGCAAGACGAGCATGATTCTGTCTAACACGAAGCCGATGAATCCGATGGCGAGAATGGCGACCACAATCTGAGCCATCGATTCGGTGGATCCGTTCTGGAAGGTATCCCAGACGAATTTTCCGAGCCCCGGATTCTGCGCAAGCATGTCGGCAGCGATAAGCACCATCCAGCCCACACCGAGCGACAAGCGCATCCCTGTGAACATGAGTGGAAGGGCTGAGGGCAACACAATCTTGATCAAGCGTTGCAGCCAGGAGAGCTTCAGAGCCTTCGCCACGTTCAAGTGATCCCGGTCAATCCCCGCCACCCCAACGGCAGTGTTGATCAGAGTCGGCCAAAGAGAACACAAGGTCACCGTTCCGGCCGAAATGAAGAGGGCGCGGCCAAAGAGCCGGGCATCCGCCGCAGGCTCGTAGAGTGCAGTCACAAACACGAAGACGATGGGCAACCAAGCCAATGGTGAGACCGGTTTGAAGATCTGAATCAGGGGATTCATCGCCGTCTGAAAGTTCCGGCTGAGACCGCAGAAGATTCCAATGGGAATGGCGATCATGGTGGCGGCAAGAAAGCCGAGTCCCACCGTCGCCAAGGAAACATGGATCTGCTGCGTGAAGGTGAGCGCGCCGGCGTAGGGTTTGCTCCGGTATTCGGCGGCTTTCTGGAGATCTCCCTGCGTTTCCCATTGGACGGCGAGAGCTTCCATCCTTTCCAGGAAAGCCTGTTCCTTGGCTGCCTCGCTGGCCGCGAAAGCCTGCATCCCCTTCCAAGCCGACCAAGTTTCCGCGGGGCTGGGAATCTTGACGCTGTCTGTCCGCACTTGACTGGCGCAGACCGTCCAAAAGAGAAGGAAGACTCCCAGGGCGGCTCCCGGCAACAACACATCCAAGGCGATGCGCCGCAACTGCCTCACAGGGTCGTCTCCCGCAACCAGTCTCGCGTAAGGCACGAAGAACCCCAATCCGAGCTTCTCGAGGCTGTGCACGATGCGAGTGACGTCCGGTCTCCAGCGCCTGCTTCGGCGGCCCTGGATTCTTCCTGCGGTGGTGGTTGCGGATACACTGCTCATGAAGCTGATGTTCGATCAATCCAGGCGCTGGACTGGGGTTGGTTCGCAAACGGCTGTGGATTCAAGCCGGATCGAGAATGTGCTCATCGCAACCCGATCGCGAAGCTTTGGACATAGGCGCCCGGGCGGCGGCCATCGTAGAGTTTTCCATCGATAAAATCGGAGGCCGGTGGACGGAACCCTTCCGCGCCCAGCGGGAAATCCGCTTCGGTGAACTTGCCTTCGGCAATCAGCAGCCGGGCCGCCTTCTCATAGATATCCGGCCGATAGATGCTCTTGGCCGTTTCCACATACCACTGGTCCGGTTTCTGACCGGGGATCTGACCCCACCGCACCATCTGCGTGAGAAACCAGATGCAATCGCTGTACCAGGGATAGCTGGCATTGTAGCGGAAGAAGACATTGAAGTCGGGCATGTCTCGTTTGTCGCCCGGCTCGAACTCGAAGGTCCCCATCATGCTGTTGGCGATCACCTCGGCATCGGCCCCCACGTAATTGCGCTGACTGAGAATCTCGACCGCCTTTCGCCGGTTCTCGATGCCGGCGTCTAGCCAGTGCCCGGCCCTGATCAAGGCTTTGGTCACGCCCAGCCAGGTATTCGGGTGCGAGTCGCCCCAATCCTTGGTTACACCGAAGACCTTCTCCGGATTATTCTTCCAGATATCGGAATTGGTGGTGACAGGCACCCCGATGCGCTTGAAAACGGCCTGCTGGTTCCACGGTTCGCCGACGCAGTATCCGGCAATAGTCCCCGCTTCCAGGGTTGCCGGCATCTGGGGAGGAGGCGTAACTGAAAGAACGACGTCGGCGCCCAAGACTCCCTGAATGTTCTGTTCCCCCGTCTCAGGATCGCGGTAGAAACCCGGATGGATGCCGGCGGCGGCGAGCCAGTAGCGGATCTCGTAGTTGTGGGTGGAAACCGGAAAGACCATGCCCATCTGCATGGGCGTCCCCGAGGACTTGGCGGCTTCCACGACCGGCTTCAATGCATCCGCTTTGATCGGATGCAGGGGCCTGCCTTCGCCGTCGGCGGGCACGTTCGGCTTCATCTTCTGCCAAACGGCGTTGGATACGGTGATGCCGTTGCCGTTGTAGTCGAGGCTGTAGGCCGTGACGATGTGGGCCTGAGTGCCAAATCCCACCGTGGCGCCGATGGGCTGCCCGGCGAGCATGTGGGCACCGTCGAGTTCTCCCGTGATGACCCGGTCCAACAACACCTTCCAGTTCGCCTGAGCCTCGATTTCGACGATGAGTCCTTCGTCTTCAAAAAAGCCCAGTTCCTTGGCCATCACCAACGGAGCGCAATCGGTCAGTTTGATGAAGCCGAACTTCAGCTCAGTTTTCTCCACCTCTAAGAGCTGGGTCTGGCCGGCTTCACCGGCCGGGAATGCTCCTGTTCCCTCAGCACCTGGATAAACTCCGGCAAGGGCGGATTTCTTCCCGCAACCCGTCAACGCGGGTGTCGTCGCCAGGAGCGCGAAACCTAACCGAGTGAACCACTTCAATCCTCGGTGCGTCCCTGAGCAGGCGCCGGAATGCGCCGGATCGGATCTGCTTGCTCGTCGATGTGGTAAAAGCGTCATATCAATCCCGTTGTGAAGCAGCGGCCGCGCCAAACCGCCGCCTCGCAGTGGGGCAGCCTCGAAATTCGCCTCATTGCCGCCATGCCCGGAATTCATGCCGGACGCCGCAACCCGGTCGCGCCGCTCGATCGATGTCCTTTTCTCCCCCTGCGCTGGCCCGGTTCTCCTGTCTCCGGCTGTTGTGGCTGCATTTGTTCGGTCGCCCGGTCGTGCCACTCCGGCTGAAAGACGTCAGCGCATACTGGCAACCCCATCAAAGTCCCCGCCAAGAGCCCCGCCGCGCCCATGCGGTTCAACAGCCAATTCGCTTTCTCGGTCGAAGGGCGATTGACCTCTTCGCCAAAGAAACGGTGCAGGCGCAGACGCTCCCCGCAGTTCGCGTTCAGCGCATCTCCTTGCAAACTCCGAAGCAACAGGCTCTCGGGCAATCGGACGTACTCAGGACCAGCCAGCCAGCGCGCGACACGTTCCGCGTTCTCCCGGACATCACAGAATCGGCAGGCTTCCAACAATGCGCCGGTCAATCTGGCATGCTCCTCGCTCCGCCGCTCAGCAAACTCTCGCCGGACCACAAGCGCTTTTTCGGGATGCAAGGGGCTCAATGCCGCGCTGGTGGCCACGCATGTTCCATGACCCGATAGGACGGCTTCGGTATTCCACGGTTCTCCCACACAAAATCCGTCGAGATGACCCGCCGCCAAGTTTCGCCCCATCAATTGAGGAGGAACGGTGACAATCGCGACGTCCGCGGCGGGCCGAATCCCGGCTGCCTCCAACCATTCGCGCAGCAAAAAGTGATGGGTGGAAACCGGGTGCACCACGCCCAGGACAGGCGGGCTCTCGAACGCGCCGCGCCGCAGGGCGGAGGCCAAGGCAGCAGCGCTGTCGATCCCGGCGTCGATCCAGCGTTGGGACAACGTAATTCCGTCGCCATGCGTGTTCAAAAGAAGCCCTGAGATACAGGGAACCGGAGCGCAACCGATGCCGAGAGTCGTGGCGAAGGCCAATCCGGCCAGCGCGTGCGTCGCATCGAGTTCTCCGGAAGAAATCTTGTCCCGGACCGACGCCCAGCCGGGCTGCCGAATCAGCGTCACTTCCAGCCCAAAATCCCCGAAGATTCCCTGCTCTTTCGCAACCACCAAGGGAGCGCAGTCGATCAGGGGCACAAATCCGACCCGGAGCCGCTTGGCCCGGCTCGAATCGCCGGAGTAAGCCTTTTTCATCTGAGCGGCGCTGAAGCGGACGCCGTGCCAGAGTTGGCGCGACAACTGCTTTCCCCAACGGAAACCGTTCGCAGGCCTCCGGCCGGTCCGCGCCCTTATGCCCAACGACCTCATCGACCTTCGCCAACTTCGCGCCTTCCAAGCCCTCGCGGAAACCCGGGGCTTCACAGCAGCCGCCCAGCGCCTGTTCATCACCCAATCGGCAGTCAGCCATTCCATTAAGGCCCTCGAAACCTCGCTTGGCTGCCGGCTGTTCGACCGGACCGGTAAGCAAGCCGGTCTCACCCATCAAGGCCGCACGCTCCTCAAACACGCCGAGCGGATTTTTCGCGAATTGGACCTCGCCTGTGAGGAGCTATCCAGGCTGACCAGTTGGGGTTACGGCAAACTGCGCATCGGAGCGGTCACCACCATGTGCCAGCATCTCCTGCCGTCTGTGTTGCGCGAATTCCGCGAGAGCTTCTCGAACTGCGATATCCGCATCCATCCGGGCGATACTGGCGAGATCCTGGATCGCTTGGAAGCTGGAGATATCGATATGGCCGTCGGACTCGATACCGGCCGCCGCGGCGGATTCGAATGCCGTCTCCTCTTCGCCGACGAACTCGCGTTCCTCATGGCGCCTGCCCACGCCTGGGCCCGAAAACCCGAGCTGAGGCGCGGCGACCTCGAAGCCGAACGCTTCATCGTGTATTCCCGCAGCAGTCACACCAACCGGCTCGTCGAACGCTATTTCGACAGACTGGGAGTGATGATGCGTCCCACCCTGGAACTAGGCAACATGGAGGCGATCAAGGAACTCGTCCGAATCGGCTTGGGCGTCGGAATCGCCGCACCGTGGATCGCCGCTGAAGAAATCGCTAACCAGACCCTCTTCGCCCGGCCCTGCCAAGGTGATCCTCCGCTGACCCGGCAGTGGGCGCTCTTTCTTCCCCGCGGTCATCAACCCTCCCTCGCCGAGGAAACCTTCGCCGGCATCTGCGAAACGGTCGCCCACACCTTCGTCATGGACCGGGCCGCCGAATCGACCCCGGCGTGCTGAGTCTTTCGCGCCCAGCCCGCGTTTCTCATGCCGTTTCGTCGCGAGGCGCTGCGAACCCGCTTACTGCCCGGGCCGCGTGCAGCCAGGGGCGCAGAGCTGGGTGAGTAGACCCTGTTCACAAGCCCGAGGCCAGCGGAACGAAGGCGGCATGGAGCGCAGCGCGCCCCAACAGCAAGGGTGCGAGAAATGTGAGCTAGAACTTGCAATCAAACTCGATGGAAAACAGGTGCTTGTCCGTCTTGTGCTCGTCCGCGTCGTAATAGGCGTACTTCGCGAGGAAACTCAGATGGTCGTCTACTTTCTTCGTCAGCTCCACGTCGATCTCCCTGCCGTAATCGAAGCTGCCATCGTCGTCGCCGAACCAGTGGACCGCCGGCCGTAGCTGCATCTGCCACGGCAACGGAATCGCCGCATAGAGGTACAGATCTTGGAGCCCCTCATCCGGAGTCGTCAGAAATTGATCGGCGAACCCGTTGAACTTGTGCAGAGTCGCCAGCGGTGTGCGAAACGCTCCGTTGTCGCCGTCGCTGCTGAGCACTTCGAAACCGGCGCCGAAGGCGGCGCTCTTATAGTCCACTCCGAAAACGGCGTGGAGGTAATGCGCTGAATAATCGAGCGGACTGTCGAACGCGTCCGTTTGGCAGGCGTATTCGAGATGCCACGGGAGCTTCCAAGCCTCGTCGAGGGAAAGAGCCCCTTGCAAGCTGAGTCCGAGAGTCCGATTGCTTTCAGAAGCGCCTGCGTCGTTCTCCAAGTCCATCCAATACCCGTAAATGGTCAGGGTGGCGCCCTTCCATTTCGTATAGCGAATATTCACCAAACTGGTGTCTCCCAGGAAGTCGCTCTGCGCCGCCGCGGCCCGGTCTTGCGACCCAAAGATCCGGTTGGTCCGATGAATGTAACCATAATAGAGGGTCAAGTCCTCAATGCTCGAGTTGCTCAGCGTAAACGCATCGAAAGTCTGTTCGTTCTGCCTCCAGCCCACGTTGCCCACGAAGCGATGATTATCCAAAATGATTCGCTGACGTCCGCCCTTGGCCGCCGTATCAAAGGCCGAGTAAGCAGCCCAGACTTGGTTCAATTCGAAACTTTCAGGATCGGCGATAATGGCCTTGCTCGCCGGCCCGTGCGCACTGGCGGCGCGATAGCTATGGCGGTCCGCGGGGACCGTCCCTTCGAGTTCAGCCAGGGCGCTGAACCCTCCGAAGTTCTCGAGCATCAAACCGAGGCGCGCCCGTAACGTGGCCGCCCAAGCGTCGTCCAGGCCATCCTCGTCCACGTATTCGTAGCGTCCCCGGATATCCACCACCGGTTTGAGGTAATCCCCAATCGTCCGTTCCGGAGCGACTGGCGCCGGGGATCCGTTGGGTTCGATTTGCGCTTCCCCGGCAACTCCAGTCGTGACGCACTGCCAGGCCACGGCTGCCGTCCCTGCGAATGTTACCCACAGTTTCGGGATTGCTATCCTCCGCAACGGGACGCTACGGCCTTGCTTCGGCATGGTTGAGGCTTCCATCGTCATCGCCCCACCCGCAAGCCCACCCCGTGCCACGCTCTACAAGAGCCGGCGGCGGAGGCCCTCAAACCTTTCATCCCCGCTATGATCCGCGCTCATGAAGTATCCCCTCCTCACTTTCGCGACTGCGCGTGATCCATCAAACACGCCCGAGAGGATTTGAACCCCTAACCTCCTGATCCGTAGTCAGGCGCTCTATCCAGTTGAGCTACGGGCGCAAGAACCGGCAAACCGGATCCATCACCGATATCCAGCAGCCCTCCGGTGTCAAGAGCGACTCAGGGATTTTCGGCGGCAGCCTCCGGCAGCCGCCCCAGGCCCACCTCAACGGGTCCGGCCCCGCCGCCCAGCACTGCCTATGCACCGCCCCCCTCGTAGCGGCGTGTTTACGTCCCCCCTTCATTCGACTACAGTCTGCCTCGAGTTTTCCTCATCGCCTCCCATGAAACCCCGAATCCTCTTTCCCGCTCTCGCTCTGGCTCTGGCCGGACTCGCCGTCATCGCTGCCCAAGAGGACGCCGAGAAGGTCCACCCCATCGGCTATTCCGACACGCCCCAGTTGCCGCACTCGAAATGGAAAGTCCACGATATCGACCGGCCTCGCCCCGCTGTCGTGGAACCGGCCGCCGAGCCCGGTGGCCCCCCATCGGACGCCATCGTCCTTTTCGACGGATCCACCCTCGTTCAGTGGGTCGATAAAGACGGCAATCCGGCAGCCTGGAAACTCGTGGATGGCGCCATGGAGATCAACAATACCGGCGATATCTTCACCAAGGAGAGCTTTGGGGATTGCCAGCTTCATATCGAGTGGCGGGCGCCGGATCCCCCCGTGTCCAACTCGCAACACCGCGGCAACAGCGGCATTTTTCTCATGAACCGCTACGAGATCCAGGTCCTCGATTGTTACGACAACCTCACTTATGCCGATGGTCAGGCCGGCGGTCTCTACGGCCAGTACCCGCCTCTGGTCAACGCCTCCCGGAAACCCGGTGAATGGCAGACTTACGATATCATCCTGCGCGCACCCCGGTTCCGCGATGGAGAATTGCAGCAGCCGGGCATTCTCACGGTCATCCACAATGGGGTCGTCACCCTCAACGCCGTCGAGATCCTCGGCTCCTCAGGCCACAAAACCGTGGCCACCTACAGGGCTCACGAAGCGGCCGCGCCCATCCGTCTCCAAGATCACAAGGACCGTCAACCCCTGCGCTACCGGAATATTTGGATCCGGCCCATCGAACTTCACGACGGTCAAGAGTAGCGTCAGTTAGAAGAGCGCGTTTCAGCGTTTCAGAATGTGCCGGACTTCCGGGGGTGGTCGCGGAGCGCATTGGACTGCGGAAGCGCCGCTTCCCCTTCACCCAATCCAGCCAAAAAAGAACCGGCCCGGGAGCAGGGAACCCCGGGCCGGCATCGCGTTCGGAAGCGCCTCAGACACCACCGTCAAAACCCTTGAAACCAGCGGCGCCTTCGACGCTTAACCCATTCCTGACACCTTAAGCGCGATATACACGTTCAGACCCCCCGCAACCGAGGTTGTTCAAAGAAATCTGTAAGCATCCCCGTGTCGCCCAAAAATCTCCCGGCGCCCTCAGGCGCTCCTTAGCACAAATCTCCGCGACTTTTTCGTTGAGTTAATTGCAGCCCCTGCTTATTTGCTTGCACGATCAGAAGCCGGCTGTGAACAGCGACCTAGTTCCTTCCACCCAAGCGATCCCGCGCTTCGACTTTTCAGTGGTCCGGCGCCTTCGCCAACGCGAAGGCCAGACTCTGGCCCAATTGTCCGAACGGTCCGGCGTGTCGATCCCGGTGCTCTCGAAGCTCGAACGGAATCAGAGCGCCGCCGAACTCGATACCCTGGCCCGTTTGGCCCGCGCCTTCGACCTCACCGCCGGTGATCTCATCGCCCTCGCCGAGTCTCCCCTCGCCCACCGGTCCAAAGCCGGCGCCTATGAATCCAACAGCTTCTCTTTTCACCGGATCCGCTACGCAAATCACGCCCTTATTCTTGCGGAAGCGCCCGCGGGTGCCCGCCTCAGCAAGCCGGAAGTGCACCGGGACGAACTCGAGACCTGCTGGGCCTTGGAAGGACGGCTCCGCATCACCATCGGCAACCAAGTCCTCGAACTCGCTCCGGGAGAGAGCGTCCAATTCGACGCCGCGGAAGCACACAGCTACGAAACCCTCGCAGACAGCATCTTCCTCATCCTGCATCTTCGCAAACCCAACCGGTTTTAGCCCACATTTCTCATTCGCTTTCTGCTGTGGCGCGCCGCACCCCCTCCTGCCTTCGTTCCCCTTGCCTCGGGCTTGACCTGCGCCCTCGGCTGCGCACGGCCTGGGCAGAAAGGGGTTCGCAGCGCCTCGCCACGAAACGGTATGGGCAATGCAGCATAGCCCGGCTCGTTTGCCCAGCCGCCTATCCAGCTCGCCCTCCTTGGCCATGATCGTCGACGACGCTATCACGGCGGAAAGTCTCCAGGGCCCGCTGGGCGAGTTCTGGGCATTGTCGGGACAGAAGATCCGATCCATCCGCGAGCACTACGAACGCGGCCAAGGCTCCCCAGTTTTCACCTCGGGCGGACGCTACCGGAGCCGCGGGTGGACGGAGTGGACCCAGGGTTTCGAGTTCGGGTCGGCTATCCTTCAGTTCGACGCGAAAGACGATGGGGAGTTTTTGGCTTATGGACGCAGCGGGACGGTTGCTCACATGGCGCCGCATCTGAGCCACACGGGGGTGCACGATCATGGATTCAACAATATCAGCACCTATGGGAACTTGCTTCGCTTGATGCGTGAAAAGCGAATTCCCGACGATCCGTGGGAGAAGCGATTCTATGAGCTGGCTTTGAAAATCTCCGGGGCGGTACAGGCCGGACGATGGACCGATCTGGGCGGTAAGGCCGGGTTTGTCTTCTCGTTCAATGGGCCGCACTCGCTCTTTATCGACACGATCCGGTCCTGCCGGTCCCTGATCGTCAGTCACCTGTTGGGGCATGTGCTGATGACGGAAGGCGACCAACCCATCGATCTTTTCGATCGCGCCGTGCAGCACCTTGAGGCGACGGCGTTGTATTCCGTTTACTACGGCGAAAACAGAGACGTTTACGATGTGCCCGGCCGGGTCGCGCACGAGTCCGTGTTCAACACCCGCAACGGCAGCTACCGCTGCCCGGCGACGCAGCAGGGCTACAGCGGATTCTCGACCTGGACCCGTGGCCTGGCCTGGGCCATTCTCGGGTTCGCTGAACAACTCGAGTATTTCTCGTCCGCCTGCGTTCCCAGTCCTGGCGCTGGGGACCGGCTCCAGTCCATGTTGCAGCGCGCGGCCTGCGCCACAGCGGATTTTTACATGGAGAACTCGGCCGCGGACGGCATGCCCTATTGGGACACCGGGGCTCCGGGACTGTCCCGGCTCGGCGACTATCTCGATCGCCCAGCCGAGCCGTTCAACGGAATCGAACCGGTCGACAGCTCGGCCGCGGCGATCGCTTCCCAAGGGTTTCTCCGTCTCGGATGTCTGCTCGGGGCCGGACCGGGAGAAGCGGGCCGCCGCTATTGGCAAGCCGGCTTGACGTTGAGCCGCAGTCTTTTTGCGGATCCCTATCTGAGCCGTGATGCGAAACATCAAGGCCTCATCCTTCATTCGGTTTACCACCGGCCCAACGGATGGGATGCCGTGCCCGAAGGCGAAACAGCGCCATGCGGCGAATCGAGCATGTGGGGCGATTACCACGCCAGGGAAACGGCGCTTCTGTTGCAGCGGGCCTGTGCCGGCGGACCTCCTTTCCATTTCTTCGCCTGCGCCTGTCCCTGACGGCACAGCCTGTTCCCATGCCGGACCGCCTCACCAAAAACCGCCTTTGCCTGCACACAGTGACCACGAAACCCTGGTCACTGGAAGAATGCTGCCGCCATTATGCCGGCGCGGGCATCGCTCACATCACGGTTTGGCGAAATGTGCTCGAGGGCATTGCCTTGCCTCGAGCGCGAAAGCTTTTCGCGGATCACGGACTCGCGGTCGCCGCTCTGTGCCGAGGCGGGTTCTTCGCCTCGAGCGAAGCGTCGCAACGGCGAGCCGCTCTCGCCGATAATCGCCTGGCTCTGGAACAAGCCGCCGCAATCGGCGCCCCTACGTTGGTCCTTGTCTGTGGCGCCGATCCCGGCCAGTCGCTCGATGATTCCCGCCATCAGATCCGGGACGGCATCGCCGCGATCCTTCCCGCCGCGGAGTCCCTCGGAGTCGTTCTTGCCATCGAGCCCCTGCACCCCATGTATGCCGGGGACCGCTCCGCTGTCGTCACACTGGCTCAGGCCAATGATCTCGCGCAATTCTTCGACTCTCCCTGGGCCGGCGTCGCCCTCGACGTCTATCACGTTTGGTGGGATCCCGCGTTGCAACAGGAAATGGAACGTTGCGCAAAGGCCGGATTCCTCCGGTCCTTCCACGTCTCCGATTGGAAAACTCCCACTGCCGACCTGCTCAACGACCGCGGACTGATGGGCGAGGGTTGCATTCCCTTGCGCAGTTTGCGCGAGCAGGCTGAAGCCAACGGCTTCCGGGGCCCGGTCGAAGTCGAGATCTTCTCCACGGAGTACTGGAAACTGGACCAGGAAATCTGGCTGCAGTGGATCATCGAAGCCTACATTGAGCATTGCTGAGGTTCTGAAGAGACAGCCCACCCCATTCGCCTGCACATGACCATCCAACGCGTCGGCATCATCATGAACGGCGTCACCGGCCGCATGGGCACGAACCAGCACCTGCTGCGTTCGATCAAAGCCATTCGCGACCAAGGAGGCACGCCGGCGAAAGACAATATCCGGATCATGCCCGATCCGGTGCTCGTGGGTCGCGACGCGCGGCGCTTGCGGGAGTTAGCCGGGCGGGCCGGTGTCGAGCGATGGAGCACCGGCCTCGAAGCCGCTCTGGAGAATCCGGAGGACAGCATTTACTTTGACGCCCAGACCACCGGCCGAAGAGCAGATGCCGTCCGGGCGGCCGTCGCTGCCGGCAAGCATATCTATTGTGAAAAACCGGTGGCGACCTCATGCGCCGAAGCCCTCGACCTCTACCGGCTCTGCCGGGCGGCGGGTGTGAAACACGGCGTCGTCCAGGACAAACTATGGCTTCCCGGGATTCGCAAGATCCGGCGCCTTCAGCAATGCGGATTCTTTGGACGGATTCTCTCGATTCGCGGCGAGTTTGGCTATTGGGTTTTCGAAGGGGACAGCATCCCGGCCCAGAGGCCCTCGTGGAACTACCGGAAGGAAGACGATGGCGGCATCATCGTCGACATGCTCTGTCACTGGCGCTATCTGCTCGACCATGTTTTTGGGCCGGTGCGCGCCGTCTCCTGCCTTGGGGCCACCCACATTCCAGAACGAGTCGACGAATCCGGACGGCCTTACGCCTGCACTGCGGAGGACTCGGCCTACGCCACCTTTCAACTCGACGGCGGTGTCGTCGCCCATTTCAATTCCTCTTGGTGTACGCGAGTGCGCCGGGACGATCTCTTGACGCTCCAAATCGATGGGACCCATGGCTCGGCCGTTGCAGGACTGCGCGAGGTCCACGTTCAACACTACGGAACCACGCCCAAACCTGTGTGGAACCCCGACATCGCCCAGCCGATCGGCTTTTCCGACGGCTGGTCACGCGTCCCCGATCAGGAAGAGCACGACAACGCTTTCAAAACCCAGTGGGAACTCTTCCTGCGCCATGTCGCGCTCGATGAACCCTACACCCACGATCTTCTCGAAGGCGCGCGCGGTGTCCAATTGGCGGAGTTAGGCCTGCAAAGCTGGCGCGAACGCCGTTGGATCGACGTGCCGGAACTCGATTGAGCCCAAGCCGCCGCCGCGCCCTCCCCTCGACTCTCTCAGCCAAACCCTCGCGCTATGGCTTCCTCGACACTCCCCCACTCTCCTCCTTTGGCTCTGGTGACCGGCGGCACGCGCGGCATCGGCCTGGCCATCGCCCGCCGGCTCGCCGCCGATGGCTATCGCCTGGCCATCAACGGAGTGCGCGAAAAAGCCCACGTGGCGGATCTCCTTCTAGAATTGAGCCGCGAGGGCGTGCCCGCCGTGTATTGCCAGGGCGACATCGGGCGCTCCGCGGCGCGCCAATCGATTCTGAAAGAAATCCGTTCCGGATTGGGCCCGGTATCGTTGCTGATCAACAATGCCGGGGTGGCCCCGGAACGCCGCGGCGATCTCCTCGAAATGGAAGAAGACAGTTTCGACCGGGTGCTGGCCGTCAATCTCAAAGGCGCCTTCTTCCTCACCCAACAAATTGCCCGGGACATGATCGCGGCGACGCAAAACGATCCCGCCTTCCGAGCCTGCGTCATCAATGTGTCGTCCGTGTCCGCCACCATGGTCAGCATCGCCCGCGGCGAGTACTGCATCTCCAAGGCTGGCTTGAGCATGGCCACCCTGCTCTTCGCCGCGAGGCTCGCGCCGCACGGCATACCGGTCTACGAGATTCGGCCGGGCCTCACGCGCACGGATATGACCGCGGGTGTGAAGGAACGCTACGACCTTCTCCTCGAAGAAGGCCTATGCCTGCAAGCCCGCTGGGGAGAACCTGACGACTGCGCCAAAGCCGTAAGCGCCTTGGCCCGCGGTGACTTCCCCTACTCCACCGGTCAAGCCATCTGCATCGACGGAGGTCTGACCGTGCCCCGTTTGTGACCGCTGCCTGCGGGTCAACCTTTCAGGCTGTATTCACTCCAACTCCCGGATCCGGAGCTGGCGAAACCAAACTTCGTCGCCGTGGTCCTGAAGCATGATTCGCCCCCGGCGATTCTCACCGAATCCTTTCACAGCGCGAAACTTGCTGGCAGCAATCGCCTCCTTCCATGCTTCCGATTCGGTATCGGCCTTCACGATCAACTCGCCATTGAGCCAGTGTTCGAGCGCCGTGCCTCGGACCACGATTTTCGATACGTTCCACTCTCCCGCAGGAAGCAGCTTCTTGGCCTCTGAAGGAGGAAAAAGGGCATACATCGAGCCCGCAGAGGTGAGCAGGCTGGACCCGTCGCCGTGAAAGGCATCGTCGAGCACCTGATATTCCGGTCCCAGCCAGCTTCCTCCCTCAAACTGCCGCACCCGGTATTTGACGCCGCTGTTGGAAGCCTTCGCCACTTTCCATTCGAACTCGAACTCGAAATCGCCGAACTCCCGCGCCGTAAAAAGATCGCCGCCCCGCTCTTTCCGGTGCAACACGCCGTCCTCGACCGCCCAGCCGCGCGACACCGGCCTTCCGGATCCGTCGGTCCACGCCGCAAGCGAGGAACCCTCGAGCAAATCGATCCGCTTCTCTTCCTGAGCCATCGCCTGCGCAATCCCCGCCAGAATGAAGGCGAGACCGACCCACGTCTTAGGCTGTTTCATTGCCTCCAGCTTAACGCCAGCTCGTCGTGCCCGCAATCGCATCCTCACCCACATTTCGCCCGCATTTCGCCGCAATTGCAGTTGATGCCGCACCCTGTTGCGCGGAAGGTCGGAGGCTCTCGATGCCCGCCCCATGCGGAAACTGAATCTGGAAGGCAAGACCGTTTTCCTGACCGGCGCCACCGGCGGGTTGGGGCTGCACCTTTCCCAGGCCCTGGCTTTTGCGGGCGCTCGTCTCGGCCTGGTCGCCTATCCTGGCGAAGAAATACCCGCGCTCGAAGAGAAGCTTCGCTCTGCCGGAACCATGGTCTGCGCTGTGCGCGCAGACCTCACCCTCCCAGAAGGCCGCCGGCTCTTTCTCGAACGGGCCCGGGAAACGCTTGGTCCTCCGGAGATCCTCATCAACAATGCCGGCGACGAGGTCACCTGTCCCTTTCACCTGCTCGCCGAAAGCGAGGTCATCCGGCTGCTCCGAGTCAATCTGGAAGCCGCCGTGATGCTCTCCCATGCCGTGTTGCCCAAAATGCTCGCCGCCGGCCGCGGTTCTCTGATCCACATCTCCTCGCTCGCCGGGAAGTCCGGGCCGGCCTGTCAGGAACCCTACGGCGCGGGCAAAGCCGGCTTGATCGCTTTCAACCAATCCTTGCGCGCCACTTACCGCTCGACCGGCGTCCATTCCACCGTTGTTTGCCCGGGATTTGTCGAAACCGGCATTTACACGAGGTCCGTAGCGGCCACCGGTGTCCGGGCGCCTCGCCTGCTCGGGACTTCCCGTCCCGAGACCGTCGTGCGGGCGGTGTTGCGCGCCATCCGGGACGCTCCTCCGGAGATCATGGTCAATCCGGCGCCGCTCCGGCCCCTCTTCGCTCTCTGCTCGCTCTTCCCGCGCCTCGGCGAAGCTCTGGTCGAGTGGACCGGGGGCCAAGATTACTTTCGCCGGGTCGCGGCCAAGCATCGCCAGAACGGCGGTTAGCCCGGATCAAAAGCGGCGGCTCAAGCTGAACGACAGCGCGTGCGACAAGTAACGGTAATCGCCGTCTGCGGACTCTCCCGCGGGAGTCACCGGCGCTCCCGACACGGTCCGCTCGCCATAGCCCAACTGATACATACACGCGAACCTCCACTGATCCCAGATGCGACCGAAGCCAATAGCGCCTACGTGGTAGTCCATGTCCGGGACGCGCGGATTGAAGGTCGAGGAAGGCACGGTGGTTTCGGCGAACCAGTATCCTGCGCTAACATACCAACCATCATCCAGATGCCGCGTTGCCCCTAGGCTGACCACCACGCTGGCGTCCCAATCCAGTTCTTCGACGATGTTTCCACCCGGCGTCCGCACCACGGAAGTGTTGAAACTGGACCAATCCGTCCATTCCACGTCGATACCGATATCCCAATCCGGCGTCGGCCGGAACGAATATCCCAACACGACTTGCTGAGGCAGGCGGAAATGCGTGCTCGCAGCAAAGCGGTCTCTGGGAACGATCTCAGGAAAGCGGCTGCGAATACGGATGCTCCCGTCCAACTCGACCCCGACGTCGCTGCGGTAGGTCAAGCCGAAGGCATGCCGGGCGGCCGGCTTCCACAGGAGTCCAGCATTGAACCCGGCCCCGAAGCCATCGCCGTCGAATTGAATCTCATCGTAGAGGAGGGCCACACCCCGGCTCAACTGCGCGTCCCCGTGGTTGATGGTCATGCCCAGGGCCAGGGAGAACTTCTCGCTGAACCGATAGGAGAGCACGGGTGTCAGGGTAAGGTAGTTGAATTCATTGAACGTGGCATGAGAACGGAAAGGGCCGTCGTCGGGCCAGTCGCTGGCAAGCCCAAAAGGCGCATAGGCTCCTAACCCCAAGGTGACCGGAGTGTTGTCCAACGGATGCACGTAATAGAGCTGGGGCAAATAGTAGAGCTTGTCGTCCATGCTCGCGGAGATGCCCCGTTCCCCGTCGTAATCCACATCGTAAAACAGCAGGTATGCCCCCGCTTCCAGTTCCGGATCCTCAAGCTGAGAGATGCCCGCCGGATTGTAGAACAAGGCCGAGGGATTGTCCGCTGTGGCCGCAAACGCATTGCCCCGCGCCGTGGCAAAGGCGTTCTGATTTCCCAGGCGGATGCCAAGGGCCAGAAGCGCCGGCGTCCAATAGGTTGCCAGCACCATCGCCACAAGCCCGGCCATGGCCATCGTCGCTGTCTTGCCCGATTTCATCAGTCGCTGGGCCTTCCTACGCCGAACCCCCGTGCAGCAGCAAGAGAATTCTTGCTCGAATGCCGCCCCACGTCCCTGATCCGATCTTGTCCCGGCCCCGCCGCCACCTTTCACGCCGCCTTCCCCCCCCGCCTTGCCCCCAAGTTGCTGCCAACCGGGAACCCTTCGCGATCCGGCCCGCGCTGCGGGCTAGGCGCGATGGGCTAGGCCAAGGCCATCTTGCGGCGGCATGATTCGATCAGCCCGCAAGGCGTCAAGCCATAGTAGCGTTTCACCTCGACCCGGAAATTATCGTATTTCTTGAAGCCCAATTCATAGGCGGTCTCTTGCAGCCCCATGCCCGTCCGCAACAACTGCATCGCCCTCAGCATGCGCTGTTCGGCCAGCCATTGCTTCGGGCTGATCCCCAAGGCCGCTTCGAAATCACGTTCCAACTGGCGGCGCGATATGCTCAGACGTTCCGCGATCAGATTGGACTTGTAGCGACACTCCCGGCCCAGCTCCCGCAAGTCCACCGGCGTCGCCAACCGGCTTCTGGGGAAGAAGTGGGGCTTGCCACTGAGGATCGCGATCATGCCTGTGCTCAACCCGTGTGCAGGCCATCGTCTGCTGTCTTCTGCACCTCCTTGTAGAATACCGGGAATCCACGGAAATGCCAACCGAAATGTTGCCAGGAAGGTAAAGAGGGGGCCGTGGTCTTCTTGCGATGCTTGAGCAAGTTGTAAAGGCCAATGGCCAAGTTACGCAGGGTGACGAAATTGCGCAAACACCACACTAGGCCGGGCTACCCGGCAGCGGTCCTCGCCGAAAGTGACGTCGCGCACCCAGCCGGTGTGCCCCCAAACCAGGACGCGCAGGCGCCCGTCCCTCCCGAATAGCCCTGGGGAACCCTCACGGCCCTGGAGTTTCGCATCGCCTTCCAGGCTCAAGCCATGCCAAGCTTTCCCATCATGCGCCGACACGTCCTCTCCCTAGCTTTCCCCCTCTTTCCCGTCCTCCTCGCGGGCGCTTTTCTCCCCAGCGCCCTCCAGGCCGATCCTCGCTTCGAGATCCTCGCCGGCGATTTCGACCGGCCGCCCGGCCCGGTCATCGTCCCCCTGAATTCCCCGCCTGCCCACCGTCTGGGAATTGCCACACCCCTCCGCGTTGTCATGGCCTTCTCCGGCAGCGGAACGGAGAAAGAGCTTCAGGCCCAACTCATTCCCACGCCGTCCGGGACCGCTTTGGCTTTCATCACTCCGGAGGTCATCCGCGCCGGAACCGCTCTCCCTTGCCGAGTGGTCTCACCGCTGTGGCCGCCCTCAGAGGATGAGGAAGCGCCCAGCCGCATCTCCTGGCGGCGCCGGGATACCGCCGTCGAACTCCTCGCCGGTACCCAGCCCGTCCTCGCATATCATTTCGAGACGGTCGACCCCCCCGAGGGCGTCACGCCCCTCCACCGGCGCAGCGCTTTCATCCATCCACTCTACTCCCCCGCAGGAGCAGTCCTCACCGACGTCTCCCCCCCCGATCACCACCATCATTACGGGATATGGCATCCCTGGCGCCAGACCGTATTCGAAGGCAACCCCCTCAACTTCTGGGAACTGCGCGAGGCGCAGGGCACGATCCGTTTTCGTGAGTTCCGGCGCCTCTGGGAGGGGCGGGTCTGCGGCGGCTTCACCGCCCGGCAAGAACACGTCGCCCTCGATGGGGACCGCCGCACAACAAGTCCCGTTCTCGACGAAGACTTCACCGTCCGCGTCTGGAATCTCGAACGGAACGACGATCCGCTCTGGCTCATCGATTACGTCACCCGCCAGCGCTGCGCCACCCATAGTCCCCTCGAACTGCCCGCCTATCGCTACGGCGGCGGGTTCGCCTTCCGGGGAGCGGCAGGCTGGAACAAGGAAACCAGCGGCTATCTAACCTCAGAAGGCCATAACTGGGAAAACGGCGATGCCCAGCGCTCCCGCTGGTGCCGCATTCACGGCGACACCGAGCAGGGTCCCGCCTCCGTCCTCATCCTCAACCATCCCGCCAACCACGCTTTTCCCCAGCCAATGCGCATCAACCCGGCCAATTACGTCTTCTTCAATTACACTCCCATCCGTGACGATCCCTGGATCCTCGAACCCGGCGACGATTATGTCATGCGCTACCGCCTCGTCGTCGCCAACCGGGTCATCGAATCCGAGGAAGCCGAAACGTGGTGGAGGGAGTATGTGGAGCCCGCCCGGCTCTTCCTCCACGATCCCTGATTCCCAGCGTCTTACACGCATTTCCCAACCGGTTTCGTCGCGAGACCCACAGAACCCCTGACTGCCCGGCCGCGCGTAGCCGAGGGCGCCGGGCTGGGTCAGAACACCCGGCTCGAGCCCGGGATAAGCGGAACCCAGACAGGACGGGCGTCGCGCGCCACCCCACAAATGGCAGGAAAAATGCAACTTACGCAATGAAATCGCCGTCGGAGTCGCCGTCTTCGAAATCCACCTCCCGCACGCGCTTTCGTTCGCGGAGATGCTCGACCCGGTCCCGGATCCGGCGGGACACGTCTTCGCCCGCACGCATCGCCCGGATCTCCAACATCGGCGTGGTCCGGTCCGAGGTCGTCAGATGCAGATTGCTCAAGCCGAAGAGGCGCAGAATGAACGGCTGATCGAGGGCCATGTCCTTGACCCGGTAAAGTTCCAATACCTCGGTGTTCCGGTTGAAGACTCCCGTGCGCAACTTGAATCGTTCCGCGGTCAACACATAAAGGATGTTCTTGGTCACCACGACCTTCCAAAGCCACGGCAGCAAACAGACGATCCAGATGCCCGCAATCACGGGGACCAGCAGCGGACCGAGGGCGGGCCACAGAAAGAGGGAGGCAACCGTCAACCCCGCGGCTATCAATGCCCCCCAGAGAAACGGGCCCAGCGTGGTCAGGAGCGATGGGTTTCCCCTCCACAACACCTCTTCTTCGGGCAATCCAGCCGGCGGCGCGTTCATCCGGGGAGCATTGAGCACAGAGAGGGATTTGCCAACTACAAAGCGCCGCCGGATTTGGATCCCTAGTGTGGGGTTTGCGTCCTCAGGTCTCCGCAGGCTCCAAAACTTCGACCTTCACCGGCGCCACCCCGGACTTGACCATCTCCAACTTGAGCGCCGCGCCCTTGGTCACATCGATGATCCGGCCCCGGATGTAGGGCCCGCGATCGTTGATGCGCACGATCACCGATTTCCCGTTTCGCTCATTGGTCACTCGCACCTTGGTTCCCATAGGCAGGCTCTTGTGGGCAGCCGTCATGGCCATGTCGCGGAGCCGCTCTCCACTGGCGGTCTGAGTTCCCCCGTTGCAGCGGATGGAATACCAAGAGGCCTTCCCCATTTGCACCGACCGCACCCGGGGACTCATGGAAGCCGGCGCCGGAGCCGCCGTGGCGACCTCCTCGACTTGGGAGCAGCCCACCAGAATCCCGGTGAGGAGCAGGGAGAAACAGGCTCGTCGTTTCATTCGGGCCGGTCTGTAGAGAGAATCTTCCATCCCGCAAGCGCAAAAATCCACAAAAACACTCTTGTTACTCAGGAAACTCCTCCCAAGTCCGGAGCAAAAACGCTGCTCCCTCGAGGCGGCGCCCTCCTCCGCTGCGTCAGAATCCCCGCCTCTCCAAGAGGTCCCGCAGGCGGTCCTGAAAGCCTTGCATGTCGGCGGCGGAAGGCCGGTAACCCGGCTCCGAAGGATCCAAGGCCAACCTTCCCATCTGATCCAACAGCCAGTTCGCCTTGGTTCCGTCGCTGAAAGTCACCTTCCCGCTGACAATGGCGTGCGGCGGGGTGACTTCGTCCAACGAAACCGCGACTCCGCCGGACGCCGCTCCTCCCGGGTCCTCGCTACCCAACAGAGAAGCGCTGCGCTCGAGGTCGCGCCGGCCGGATGGTTCCTCCTGCAAGGTGAGACCGAGATCCGATAGAAGAAAACGCGCTTCCATAAAGGTCAGCGCGATCCCAAGCTCTTCCTTGAGCCGCTTCTGAATCTCCCCCAGAGACGCGCCCTCCGTCAGCCAGCGCTCGACTTGTTTCTTCTGTTCCAGATTCAGTTCCACGCGCCACCAATAGCAAGGCCCGCGCTTCGCGCAAGAAGGCGGGATACCGCCTCGGGATTTTTGCAGGCTAAGCCGAACTTTTCATAGGGGAGCGAATAGATCGGATCGGTCGCCTAAGTCTCAAGCGGCCCGCTTGCGCCGCATCCCGGCCAACCCCAACGCGCCAATGGCCAACAAGAGCGCAGTGGAGGGTTCGGGAATCACGTCAAAGGAGACATCATCCACTAAGACCGTACCATTGCCTAATGGATTCGTGCTAAAGGATTGAACGGCATAGACCACGCGGCCCGTGTCCGCCCCGTCTGGAACTGCGGCAGTCAGGTTGAAGGGAAAATACGCCGCCGTTGGAACCGGAGTCAGATTGGGCGTGCGGGAAATCTCGATGTTGCTCACTGAATTGCGCCATTCAATGCGGATCTCCACACCAAGATCTAGCGGACTGGAAGGCGTCGCGTGCCACCCGCCGAAAGTGTATTGCGTTCCCGAAATGAGACCGGGAACGTCCTGAAAGACCCCAGCAAAGGTGTCGACCGTGTTGTCGATCGAGAGGCCGAGACTTTGGGCCCCGCTGCGAGGCATGAGCGTGCTATTGCCAGCCAAACTGCCCGCGCCGCCGCTAAACCCCTCCCAGAATCCGACGAAAGGCGGCCCATCAATAGTGATGGGATCCTCAAAACCAGTATTGATAAGAAGATTTGCCCCAACCGGTGAAGCCGTCAGAAACCCAAGAAGAAGAGGAATCACGGTGAAACGTTTCATATCCCGACCTTCTCACTTGGTTTAGGAGGTGTCAATCGCGTACCGCCCCGGAGAATGAAGACGAAATTCCGGACGGACTACGTCCACCCGGAATCCGTTCACCGTCTCCCATTCATGCGGTGGCTCCTCCGCGTGCCCGGCCCACCGGCGTCCCCCGCTCCCGGCGCCGGAGGCGTCGCAGCCAGTAGCCGGTGGTCAGCGCAGCGACACCACCGGAGCGCCGGTTACCTCGACAGGACCCCGGCAGGCGCCCCAGCCCCGCGCATTGACTCCAGAACCCATTCTACATCTTCGTTAGTCTCGCGACAAACCCGCCGCCGGCTCGAAGCTCCACGCGCAGGGAATCGCCCCGCTCCTTGGCGGCGCCCTCAACGCTCAAAGTGCCGTCACTCTCGCCGTCGCGGACGATGGAGATCTGATAGGGGCCGGCGTCGAGGAACGAAAGCGGCGCTTCGAGAATCCTCGCCTCAGGCCCGCACATCGCTGCTACGAACCAGGTGTCGCCCGTGCGCCGCGCGTACGCGGCGAGTTCGCCGATCCCGGACTCGGGCAGCACGATCGTGGCGTCCCAGGCGCTGGGAATGCTCTTGATCACTTCGACGGCAGGATTGTCCAGGATGCTTTGCGGATTGGCGGCAATCGTCAGCAACGGACTGTTGAAGATGACGAGGCTGGCGATCTGATTCGCCCACGTCGTGTCGCCGCGCCGTTCGCTGAAAATCATCGTTGTGTAATCCGCCGCCCCTGCCAGGTAGCGGGTGAACGGCAGAATCGTCTGGTGCCGGGCCCGGCCGGACAAGGTGCGGGACTCCATGCCCTTGACGGCTTCCCTGACCATGTCGTTGGGCAGGGTGCGTTCTCGACCCGTCGGTTTGTTGGCGCCGTGAAAGTTGAGCATGATGCGGTGTTCGGCGGCTGTGCGCAGCAATGCTTCGTAGAGGTCGATCACCTCCTTGTGCTCGTGATCCATGAAATCAATCTTGGCCCCCACGACGCCCAACTCCTGCAGCATCCGGAAGAACTCTTCGCGGGCTTCGGGGCTGCGCAGTTGATTGCTGTGGTTCCAGAACCAAAGCCCGACGCCCTGTTGTTTCGAGTACTCCACGACATCCCTCCGCTCCTCCGGGCTCCAGCGGCGCCAGAATCCTTCAATCACATGATGCTCGAAACCGAGTCGACCCCCGAGGCGAGAAAACTCCTTCATGCCGTCCACGCCGCCCGGACCGCCGTCCACATAACGCCAAACCGCCCGGCCGGGTTGGACCCAAGCCGTCTTGATGCCTTCGGGGAAGAGTTGAGGATCGGGCGGTGGGCACAAGTTGGGCAGAATGGCGCTGTTGACCAGGGCGTTCAGATCTCTACCGGCCATCACAACGCGCCAAGGCGTGGTGATCGTTCCAGTAATGGCCGCCGCCTGACCCAACCGTTTGGCTTCATCGCGCCCGTAACGAAGTTCGAACGGGTAGTTCAACGGTTGGCGGTGTCCCAGACCCACCGTCCAGCCGGAGCGGCCATCCGCCTCCAGACCCATGCCGCTGTAATCCACGAGGTTGGCCTCCGTGATTGCGGCGTAGCCAACACCGTTGGGTAACCTGAAGGTCAGCGGCGGGCTGGACCATTCGCCGGGTCGAACCTCGGCAATGTCCTTTTGGCGGTAGGTGTCTTCGTAGTGTCCCGCCGCGAGACCGGCGTACCACACCGCTGAACCTCCCGGAAGGAGGAATGTGGAGTGTTCATCGGGCACACGCGTCAGGGCCGCGTCGCCGGGAATGACGTGACGATAGGCAATCCCGTCATCGAACGCGCGCGCCTCCAGGACGTAGGAAACGAACGAAAGATCGTGCTCCAGGGTGATTCGCGCGCCCCGGCACCGGTGGGTCGCGCTGCTGAAATTGCCGGTCCACGGATACGTTTCGTTGACCTCGTAGCGCT
This sequence comes from Verrucomicrobiales bacterium, assembly GCA_035513055.1. Classification (GTDB taxonomy): domain Bacteria; phylum Verrucomicrobiota; class Verrucomicrobiia; order Verrucomicrobiales; family DEV007; genus DATKCT01. Next base: position 38,723 of record DATKCT010000203.1, read on the forward strand.
CCACATTGCGGAAGACGACGCCCGAGGAAAGATCGTAGCCGTCCAGCTTCATGATGATGACCGAAGGCTCGATGACCGTCGTGTCGCCCATCGTCACCGTGAAGGTCAGCCTCTCGGCATTCGGCAGAATGGTGAGCTTGACCTGCCCGTCGGGGCTGGCGACCTGCACTTGTTCCATGGTCACCCGCTGCGACCGGCGGGTGCGCTCTTGTGCGGCAGCGTCGCCACTCAGGAGACTTAGTCCCAGGCTGAGTCCGAGGATCACGGTGATCGGGCTGGCTTTCATAGGGCGCGTCTGTCGAAATTCAGGTCAACGTAATTCCATAATACGCATTAGGCATTGAGCATTGGGCCCGCCAGTTGTTGCTCCTTCCCTTATTCAGGCTTTGAAGATCAAACCACCAAACTATAGTCATCACAACTGAAGCCGTCCGGACAAGGACGTAAACGGCGAGAATGACGTAGGCCACTGAAGGATGGCCCGGCGGGAGTTTATAACTGCCCGCCCGGAAGCGGCGCCTGCAACACCGCGTCAATGCCCGCGTGCCCGGTTGGATACATGTTCTCATCGACCGGCGCGCCCGCCTCGAGCAATAGCCTGACGACCTCGGGGAAATTACCTTCCGGGTGTCGCCTCGCTTCGATGCAACTGTAAATTGCCCAGCCGAGCGGTGTCGCCTGATAACTTGGATCGCGCTCCTCGACCGGATGACCCCGGCTGAGCAGCAACTCCACCAACTCCGGATCTCCCGCCCACGCCGCATTGTGCAGCGGCGTGTAGCCGTGATTGAATTCTGGCGCGTTGACCGGGAATCCCAGATCGAGCATGAGGCGCACAGCTTCGAGATTGAGATTGGTTTCCCAACACGACTTGGCCAGCAGCGCGTAGTCTTCCGGGCCGAGCCCGGCCACAAGCGTGGGGTTCTGCTTTGTGACTTCTTCCGCCAGCGAGCGATCCGCGAGCATGCAGGCAATCAGAAGCTTCGCGCGCGGCGGCGTCCGCTCCATCAAGAAATCGAAGATTTCCACAAATCCACGAGCGCGGGCGATCTCTTGGGGAGATTGATTGAAACCGAGTGTCCACTGGTAGATCGTCCCACCCCGCTTTTGGAAACCGGCGCCGGGAAAGGGGCCGCTGTTGTTGCCGATTCGATACGTTGTGCAGACCGGGTCTGCGGTCGCCAACCTGCAGACAAGTTCCAGGTCATTGAGACCGGTAGCCATGAAGATGTCCAGGCTGGCGCCGCGCTTCAGGAGAAAACGCGTCACCTCAGGGGTATCGCCAATCCGCCACTGTGCCGGCGTGGAATTGTGATCCTCATCACGAGCATCAATCGACGCGCCCCGCTCAAGCAGCAGGTCGGCGACTTCGACGTTGCGCGCGAAGTGAAGCGGCCGGCAACCGTCGCCGCCCTTGGCGTGAACCAGCTCCGGATCGCCGTCCAGCATCGTTCGCAGACGCGAGACGAGCCCCAACGCTGCCCCCGCATGCGGCGTGAGCGTTGCGCCCCTCTCGACTATTCGCTCCGCCGCCTCCGTGCGTATTTCGCTGAGCCAAAACCCGGGCGCCCACTCCTGGCTCACCGCGTGAAGGTCGAGACCGTGTTCGATAAGTACATCGGCCATGGCGGCGCTTCGCACCTTCGCCAAGTGTCGCAGCGGCGACTCACAGCCTTCCTGCCTTCCTGGCGCGAGCGCGCGCGGATGATGCCGCAGCACCTCCGCTGCTGCGGCAATGTCATCCGCCGCGAACGCCAACATCAGTTGTTCGACGGGAGATTCAACGCTCATGATCATCGGCAGACTCTACTGCGGAGAAAGAATGAAACAATGCGTAATGCGACGCCTAACTCGCCCAATCCATCACTCGGAGATGTCCGTGGGGGGGGTACTGGTCGACAGTTTCTTTCAACAGTTTTCCGCCAAAGAACTCCTTCTCAAAACCGCTCCGCAAGAGCCCGGGCCGCCTCCAGCGGCATTCCAGCGGGCAAGTCGTGATAGATCGAAACCGACGCCCGGCCCCGATTCGTGCGAGCCACCAACCCGAAGATGTTTCCGCCCAGATAACGGAAAATCTTGTAGGTCAAAAAATAGATCAGTCCGTGCGCTTCCTGGTCTGTCTCGAAGAGAAGCCGGTAGAGTCCCGGACTCCACTCCGCCAGACTCACGTCGCCCGTAAATTGAGGAAGCGCGCCTTCGTCGGCATCGGCGATATGCTGTCGCTCACGGATTGCCGTCTCGACCGCTGCTTGCAATTCCGCCCGATCCTGGAGGGCGGAGGGATCGAAATGAAAAAAATCGAAGGCCAAGCCGTGCTCTGCCGCGGAGAACAAATGAGCTTGCCGGATCGCAACGCCCTGCCGCCAGAAAGCCCCGCTGATCGAGGCCGCCAGACCCCGGAAATCGCGCGCGGCCACCGCGGCGATCTTCGAGGCGCCATTCTGGATCAAACTCACTTTGGGACCCGCCATGACCGATTGGTCTCCGAGGCGAAGCAGATGCGCGCCTAACCGGGACAGATACTGACCGTAACTCCCTTCGAATAAGGCCGGCCCGAAGCCTCGCAACACTTCGAGATCTTCTTGCGAGAATCCGGCCGCCGCCAAACTGCGCTCCGGATCTCCGCCGGGGCTGTAACGCCGCATGGCTTTAGCATACAACTCCCGGATGTTGAACCAACGCGCGGGGTCCACTTCCTCCGATTCCCAGTTAGCCCGATCCGCGCAGGTAAAAACGAAAAGCGCTCGCAGGCGTCGTTCGTCGGGGCAGACTTCCCACAGTCGCTGCACCTGTCCGAAATCGCTGATGGCTGCCTCCGACAGGGTTTGAAACAGCCGCCGGTGTTCCAGCAGATACACGCACATATCCACGGTCTCCTGTGTAAAGCCGCCCCGTTCCACGAAAGGCAGATAGTAAGCCTCCAACGGGATCCCGGAGAATCCGGAGGCGAACCGTTCATGCAGGGGCAGATTTGCGTTCTCCTGCTTCTCCAAGTCCCTGGCAGTAAGGGGCAGCCGTTTCGTTTTCAGAGTCAGCTTGACCGCGGCCAATTCGTCCGGAGACAAAAGGGCGGCCCGGTCCGCATCCCGCTGGCGGTCTTCCTCGGCCGAGCGACCGCCCATCCCCGGCGTAGCCGGTCCCTGACCTCCGATCCAGGCTTCCCGGCGCTCCCGGCCCACGCGAACCAGTTCTTCCTCGAGCCAGCGGATCTTTTCTTGGACCAACGCGCCCCGGAGTGAACGTCGCTCCTGCAAGACCCGGACATCGAAAGACACTTCGAACCGCCCGTAACCGGGAAAGAGGCGATCCTCGGCGCCATCCAACTGCGCCACAAAGGTCAAGACTCCGGCCAAGTTGCCCTGGCGCTCATAGAAAAGCTCGGCCAAGTCCGGAACCAACGTCAACCAATCTCCAGCATCACGAAACGTGCTCTGTAACTCGGCTGGATCCACCGCAACCTCATAATGCTGAGAGGCATGCAGCAACGAAAACGCAGCCCTGCTTCGAGCCACACTGTCGTCCATCGGCGGAGAGTTCTCGTAAAAAAGCCCCCCTGGACCGTGAATGATCGGACTCCCCGGAGCCAAACGGCGGCCGATCCGCAACTCCCGTTCGATGACTCCCTTGGCAAAATGTGCGGTCCGCCGCCGGGCCGACAACAATCGAGCCCGGACTTCGTTGGCGAAATCGAAGCGTTCCCGGTCTCCGGCCCCTTCCGGAAGGAGTTCGGCGAACGAATCGAATTCGCCGAATCCAAGAATATCTTCGGAGTGATTCCCTCCGCCTAACGGAACGTGTCGCACTGTCCTTTGCAGATGCGCGAAAGCCCGTATCCGGAGCAGAAAGTCGTAAGCCTCCAAATCCCGCGGGTCGAGTTCCCGGTAGATATCGAAACTGTGCACATACCCCTTTCCCGCCAGAGCCCAAACGCCAGCCAAGAAGATCCGGAGACCGTCGTTTTTGATGTCGAAGGCGTCCAAGCGATCGAACTCGACGGCCGCTTGCTCCCAACGATTCTTCCAAAATCCGCGAACATGCAGGAAGTGCTGGAAAGGATCGCCAAAGGCCTGCATCCGTTCGCGGAAACGCGCGGTCAAGCCGTCCGCTTCATAGACGGCCCGGAGGTCCAGGAAGGAGTTGTTCTGACGCGGGTCGGGATGCGGCACATCCTCGAGGTTGAAATGCATCGCCGGACAATCAAATCCGTACTCCTCCTGGAACTCCCGGGTATCAAAAACTTGGCGCCGCAACTCGATCAGAAATGCGTTGCCCTCGATCACGTCGTCGAAGAGAAAGACGTAATCGAGATCGGAGCAGGGCGTGAGTTCGCAGCGACCTGTTCCTCCCAAGGCCGCGATGGCGAAGGGCCGGTCGTAACCGAACTCGCGGTGCGCCCGCGACGCCCAGTGCTCGACCAGGGCATGATGCATGGCCGAACGGGTAGCCACGATGTGATCGCCTTCATCCAGAAGCGGCGACCGGATCAACGACTCGTTCTTCGCCATCGCCGCCCGAAAGGCTTGCAGCGGTCCTAGTCGACGGATCTCCTCCCGCGCATGATCTACATGGCGGTCCATAGCCAACACACGGTGCAAGGAGGGATCGTGCAAGATGGTGGTCAGCCCAATGAGAACCGTTTCGGTGAATTGGCAAATATCGTCCTCGACCAGATGCCGGGGAGCGACGCCGCCCTCGGCGGCGCTCCGCTCTCGTCTTTCGAACCCTTTCTGTAGTGGCGCGCTCCAACCCTGCCCGCTTACGTTCCGCTGACCTCAGGGTTGAACAGGATGTGCTCACCCGGCGCCACGCCCTCGACTGCGTGCGGCCTGAGCAGCAGGGAGGGCTCGCAGCGCCTCGCGACGCAACGGTATGAGGCATGCCGGTTCAGCCCTCTTCCTCATGGCTTGCCCCTCCCGGTTGCCGTCCATCCTCCCCGATCTCGCGGAGCAGATCGCGAATCTTCCATTCCAAGGCAAGGTAGACTGCGTCGCCCTTCTCGTACTTCCCGCCCGGATGCACAAAACGCACGATTCCCCGGCTGTCGATCAGGAAGGATACGCTCGTCCAGGCCCGGTCCCGCCCATCCAACCACCATCGGCGCAAAGTTTTCCATTCCCTGTCGACCGCCACGGGAAACGTGAAGCCATACTGCTTCACGGTCTTGCGAACATCCTCGATCCGTAGCGGGCCCTCTTTCTTGTGATGATAAAATCCCAGCACCTGCAAGCCGCGCTCACCGTAGGCATCGTGCAGTGCGTTGAGAGCCGGAGCCGTCGCCGAACAGTAAGGACATTCCTCCGAGGTGAACCAACGCACCAAGACTACTCGGCCTCGCAAATCGGCGAGACGCAGTGGGCGATCCGGCATCCAGTCGGCCGTCTCCCATCCCGGAGCCGGTTTCCCAATGACGCCGTCTCCGGATTCGGAATCCTCCGCGTTGACCTCCTGACCAAACATCACTGCGAAAATCACTGCGGCGGCGCCCGGGAGCAGCGCCCGAACCCCCGCGCGACGCCTTGACGGCATCGGACGTTGGCTGGGCGGCGCCTGCTTCATGGAGGGATCCCCGCCGCGTCTTACCCCCCGGCCGCCGCGCACAATGCGGTTCGCAAGTTCTCCGCGGATTCCACCAACAAAGTCTCCGTGGTCTCCCATCCGATGCAGGGATCGGTGATCGATTGTCCGTAGGTCAGTTCCGCCACCGGCCGGGGAAACCGCTGGCTGCCCGCCACGAGATTGCTTTCGAGCATGGCCCCGATGATCGCGCCATTTCCCTCCGCCCGCTGGCGGATCACGTCTCGGAAAACCACCGGCTGCCTCTGGTGATCTTTGGCGCAGTTAGCGTGGCTGGCGTCGATCATCACCACCGGCGGCAATCCCATTCGCTCCAGCAAAGCCAACGCTTCGCGCACATCGGCTTCCCCGTAGTTCGTCCCGCAATCTCCTCCGCGCAGGATGAGGTGACACGAGGGATTCCCGCTGGTGCTCACCGCCGATGCAACTCCCGACATGCTCACCCCCAGAAAGGTTTGCGGTTGGGTCGCGGCATGGATGGCGTTGACCGCCGTCAGCACCGACCCGTTCGTCGCGTTCTTAAGGCCAATTGGCATGGACAAACCCGAGGCCATCTGCCGGTGAGTCTGGGATTCCGTCGTGCGGGCTCCAATCGCCGACCAGCAAATGAGATCGGCAATGTATTGGGGAGTGATCGGGTCGAGCAGCTCCGTGGCGGTCGGCACGCCGAGGTCCAGAACGCTGCTCAAAAAGCGCCGCGCCAAATGCAACCCCCGGGCGATGTCGCAGGAGCCGTCTAGAGACGGATCCATGATCAACCCCTTCCAGCCCACCGTGGTCCTGGGTTTCTCAAAATACACGCGCATGACCAGCAGCATCTGCTCGGACACACGCGCCGCTAAGGCCGCTAGACGCTCCGCATACTCCCGCCCGGCCTGCACGTCGTGAATCGAACAGGGCCCCACCACCACCAGGAATCGCGGATCTCTTCCCGACAGAATCCCGGCGATCTCTTCGCGGATCCGGATGACGAATTCCGCCTGCCGCTCCGAGGGACCGATCTCCGCAACCAGCGTGTACGGCGCCGGAAGCGGGACGTTCTCGACAACATGGAGATCCTGGACTCGGGAGGCCATGGTTTACTATTTACTTGCGATATCCGTCTTTTCTCCCAGAGCAAATCGGAAATGCGAGAGGCCCAGGGCAGGCGCGACGGCCGCAGCCTTCCAGCTTCATCTCCCCAAAAAAAGGGGGCCGGGCCCGGCTTCTGCCGGGCCCGGCCAGATTGCCAGTGTTTCGTCCGCGCCAGCCTTACGGCTGACTTACATTCGGCAGAGCCGGGTTCAACACCCGTCCACGTTCGAGTTCAGACGCGGCAAACATATTGGTGTTCCGGTTTTTGTCAGGAACCCGCACCTCGCCGGATTTGAAGATCTTCTCCCGGCGCTGACTGCCATCCAGCTTGATGAGAATGGCCTTTTTGGCCTTCCACCAAGCGTGGTTCTCGTCGTAGGTGTTGTTCGACGCTGTGAACCCGTCCGCGATGATCGGCGTGTTGACATTGTCCGTATCGAGCAGGCCGCTCACATAGGCCCAGTGGTTCTCACCAGGCTTAAGTGCTTCCGGGCTGGTCGTCGACTCGGAATCCGAATCCGGATCCCCGATGTTTTCGTCCGCGCCACCCCCCCGGCAGAAGTACTTGTCCTGCACGAGGAAGAACGGCTCCTCCTGTTCCGAATACTCCGGAAAGAGTTTTCGGAAGGCATCGTTGGAAGTGCCCTCTCCTTCCGGATACGATCCGCCGGAGTCGGCGGCGTAGAGCTGACAAGCCAGGAATATGTTCCGGGCGTTGCTCGAGGCCTTGGTCATGCGGGCAGACAGTTGTACCTTGGACATGACCGGTGTCGCGATGCTCGCCAGAATGGCGATAATCGTGATCACCACCAACAACTCGATCAGGGTAAATGCGCCCTGACGGCGTTGCTTTTGGATTTTCATGGTTAGCAGTGCTTTCTAGGTTGTTTTCTTATGCATATGCGGCTTCGCACCCGCGCCGCCGCTCTATTTACCCGGTGGCTTGCGCCTCCGGCTGTCTTACTCTCGCACTGGCGACCGCCCCTGTGCAAGTGGAAAGGTGAGGCTTCGAGGCAGCATCCCGGCCCGTGCAGCCGGCGGGAATGGTCAGGCCATCACCATCCCGCCGACCTGTCCCCAAAACGAACAGGGAGCCTGGGGGCTCCGCTGGCCGCTTCCCTGGCCCCTCCCTGAGAAGTCCTTTTCCCGCTTGCGCCCGATCCCCCTGGCGGGTGTATTGAGCCCCCCTTTCCTTTCCGATCCATGACCCGCACGGACGATCTCCGCATCGATCAGATCCACTCGCTGATCTCTCCCGCCGTGCTCATGGAAGAAGTGGAGGCCGAGGAATCGCACCGCCGCTTTGTGGCCGATTCCCGCCGTTCCGTGGAGGCCATCGTGCAGGGCGAGGATGATCGCCTTCTCGTGGTCTCCGGTCCCTGCTCGATCCACGACGCCGGCGCCGCTCTCGAATACGCTGGACGTCTCGCCGGCATCGCCGGCAGATGTCGTGACGATCTCTTCCTGGTCATGCGCGTCTACTTCGAAAAGCCGCGCACCACAGTGGGATGGAAAGGCTACATCAACGATCCCGGCCTGGACCAGAGCTTCGACATCAATCGCGGCCTCCGTCAGGCGCGGCGGCTCCTTCTCGATCTGGCCACGAACCGCGTGCCCGCTGGAACGGAATTTCTGGACACCATCAGCCCGCAATACATCGCCGATCTCGTGACCTGGGGGGCCATTGGCGCCAGGACCACGGAAAGTCAGGTTCACAGGGAACTCGCCTCGGGACTTTCCATGGCAGTCGGATTCAAAAACGGTACCGACGGAAACATCCGCATCGCCATCGACGCCATCGAGGCCGCGCGGCATCCCCACAGTTTCCTCTCCGTGACCAAGCAAGGCGTCTCCGCCATCGTCCGCACCCGCGGCAATGAGTGCTGCCATGTCATCCTGCGGGGTTCGAGCCACGGGACCAACTATGATGCCGCCTCGGCCGCCTCCGTCGGAAACGCGCTTCAGCGGGCCGGTCTGAAACCACGGCTCATGGTCGATTGTAGTCACGGCAACAGTCGCAAGGATCCGGTCCAACAGGCTATCGTCGCCCGGGATGTCGCCAGCCAGATCAGGGAAGGCAGCCCACGGATCTGTGGGGTCATGTTGGAAAGTCATCTCTGTGAAGGCCGCCAGGAAATCAAGCCGGACGCCGATCCGGTCTACGGCATGAGCATCACCGACGCCTGCTTGGGCTGGGAAGCCACCGAGGAGATCCTCCTTCGGTTTGCAGAAGCCAGCCGCACCCGGCGGCTCGCCGCCGCTCTATCTCCTTCGTCGTAATGGGCGCCCGCCTTCAATACCCAACGGGAGGACCCGAGCGCCGGCGCTAAAGCGGGCGGGCGAATACTGTTTAATGCGGCTCAATCCCGCCGGTGCGCAGGTCCCGCACAGACCGCAATTCGCCCCATTCCGCTCCCCTCATCTTTCGCGCCGCCGATTTTCGCCCGGCGCTGAACAATTCCCTCCGCGCCTGGAAAAACTCCTCCAAATACGCTGCTGTCCCCAGCGCCACGCCCTCGATGAAATACCGCACCCGGCAGCGCAGCGCCACCGCGAGCGGCAATTTCCCACCCGCTCTCAGCACC
>DATKCT010000204.1:0-33148 GCA_035513055.1 Verrucomicrobiales bacterium
GCGCCAGTTCCCGCCAATCCTCGGGGAAGAACGACGTCAACAGCTCCCAGTCCTCGTCCATGCACTGCGTATCCTCCATGACCGGTGAGGCTCGCACAGTGAGAAGCGGCTGTCAACAAACAAGTTAGCGCTTATGGGGCGTTGCCCTGGGCTGGCGGGGGATGCCCCGTTGGGGCGTGGATTCGGCCACCCAGGGCGTTGCTCTGGGCTGGCGTGGGGATGCCCCGTTGGGGCGGGGATTCGGAACACCCAGGGCGTTGCCTTGGGCTGGCGTGGGATGCCCCGTTGGGGCGGGGATTTGTGCGGAGAAATGTGCCGCGGCGCCGGCATCTTTCAGATGCGACGGATGAGTTCGAGGGCGTTTTGCAGGCGTTCTCGAGGGGTCGTTCCGGTCAGACGAGGAAAGCGTCCCTCCACCAAAAGATAATCGCCGCGGCGCTGGAGCATGAATTTGTTCTCTTTCACTTCCAGCTCGTCGGCTCCGGCTTGAGCGGCGAGGATTCGTATCTCTGTGAGGGTGAGAAGGTGTTCGGCCGGGCTGGGAAGGGGGCCGAAACGGTCGCGCCATTCGCGGCTTAAGCGCTTGAGATCGCGGAGCGATGCGGTTTCTGCGAGACGGCGGTAGGCGGCGACGCGGAGCCGTGGCTCCTCGATCCAGGCCCCGGGGAGAAAGGCGGGGAGGATCCCGTCTCCAGCCTTGAGGAAGGCCGCTTCGCTACGTTCGACGAAATCGATTCGCAGGGCGGCATCGGGCGGGTTGGGCGAGGGACGGCCGCTGAGGGCGGCCACGGACGATTTGAGGAGACGGCAATAGAGGTCGAATCCGATGGCGGCGATGTGCCCGCTCTGGCGAGTGCCCAAGAGGTTTCCGGCGCCGCGGATCTCGAGGTCGCGCATGGCGATGCGGAATCCGGATCCAAGGGAACGGTATTGGTGAATGGCGTGGACGCGCTTGCGAGCATCGGTGGTGGCGAGGAGATCGCGCGGGAGCATGAGAATGGCGAAGGCTTTCGTTTGGGAGCGGCCGACTCGCCCGCGCAATTGGTAGAGATCGGCGAGCCCGAAGCGGTCGGCCCGGTCGATGAGGATGGTGTTGGCGTTGGGAATGTCGATGCCGCTTTCGATGATGGTGGTGCAGACCAGGACGTCGACTTCGCCGGCGACAAAACGGCTCATGACGTCCTCGAGTTCTTCTTCGGCCATCTGACCGTGGCCGATGTCGACCCGCGCGCCGGGGCAGAGTTGTTCGACGCGTTCGCGGACCCGGCCGATGGATTGGACCCGGTTATGGAGGAAAAAGACCTGACCGCCGCGTTTGATCTCGCGCTGAATGGCGTCGCGGATGAGGCGTTCGTCGTAGGCGGCGATGACGGTGTGGACGGGCAGGCGGTTGGGAGGCGGGGTCTCGATGAGAGACATGTCTTTGACCCCCATGAGCGAGAGATAGAGGGTGCGGGGAATGGGCGTGGCGGAGAGGGTCAGGACGTCGACGAGCTGGAAACGTTCTTTGAATTGTTCCTTGTGCCGGACGCCAAAGCGTTGCTCCTCGTCGATGACAACGAGGCCGAGGTCGTGAAAGACGATGTCTTGTGAGAGGAGGCGATGGGTTCCGATGACGATATCGACGGCGCCGGAAGCGAGATGGCGGAGGGTTTCGGCCTGATTCGCCCGGGAACGGTAGCGGCTGAGAAGATCGATGCGGATGGGGTAGTCCGACATGCGCTCGCGAAAGGTCTGGTAATGTTGCTGTGCCAGAACGGTGGTGGGGACGAGCAGGCAGACCTGTTTTCCATTCATCACGGCCTTGAAGGCGGCGCGGATGGCGATTTCGGTCTTGCCGAAGCCGACATCGCCGCAGATGAGGCGGTCCATGGGCCGGGCGGATTCCATGTCTTCCTTGGTTTCGCGGATCGAGCGCAGTTGATCGCGCGTTTCGCGATAGAGGAACGAGTTCTCGAATTCCCATTGCCAGCGGCTGTCGGGATCGTGAGTGTAGCCGCTGCGGCTGTCGCGTTCCGCTTGGGTGCGGAGCAGTTGTCCGGCATAGTCGCGGATGGCCTTTTCCGCGGCGCCGCGGGCGCGATTCCAGGCGGATCCGCCCAAGCGATTGAGTTTGGGAGCGCGGCGGCCGACGCCGACGTAACGGGAAACGAGATTGGAGTGATCGATAGGGACGAAAAGGCGGGCGCCGTCCTGGTATTCGATCACCAGAGTGTCTTCGGCGGTTTCGGATCCGGCCTGGTGAGCCTGCAACCCTTGGAAGCGTCCCACGCCGTATTCGACATGAACGACGAGATCGCCCGGTTGCAGATCGGAGAGATCGAGTTGGGCGGCGGACCGGCGTTGCCGGGCGGCGCGATCGAGCAGACGCTGGGCACGCGCGTGCTGGTAGCGGCCGAAAATTTCCGCGTCGCTGAGGACGGCGAGCCGCAGGGCGGGCAGGATGAATCCGTGAGCAAGACGTCCTTCACCGATGGCGATGGCCTCGTTGGGCAGAGTGGAGTCGCGGATCAGTTCGTGGAAGCGCTCGATCTCGCCACGGTTGTTGAAGAGCATGTGAACGGACCAGCCTTCGGCCTTCCAACGGGAAATCTGATCGACGAACTCCCGCCGCCTCGTTTCTTGGAGGATGAAATCACCGGCCGCGAAATCACCCATGGGGGCCGGTTCCGCGTGCCACCAAGGGAGGGCATCGATCTCGTCGGCCGCTCCGGAGAGATGAACCGAGGCCATGGGCACGGTCGCTCCGCACGAGACGGCTGCAAGAAGGTCGCCATCCAGTATGTGATCGCGAAACAGGCTGGTCTTGTGGCTGACGGCTTCGAGGAGGATGCTGGCGGCGGAAAGTCGTTTTGTGGAGGTTTGCGTATCCACATCGAACTCGCGGAGGGAGTCGACGTCGTTGTCGAAGAACTCGATCCGGAGCGGATGGCGGTTTTGCCAGGAGTAGACGTCGAGAATGCCCCCGCGCAACGCGAAATGACCGCGTTCTGCGACTTGGGGGACACGATCGTAGCCGGCGGCGTCGAGGCGGGCGGCCAAATCGGAGGGATCGAGGGCGGCGCCCGGCGTGAGTTGAACTTCGTGCTGCCGGAGGGAACCCCGGGCGGGAACGGTTTCGTCCAAGCTTTCGTGATGAAAGAGAACGAAGGTGGGCTGTTCAGAATCGCGGCCGCTTTCTTCCGCGCGGTGGAGAACGTCGAGGCGTTCGGCGGCCGTTTCGGGATCGGGGACGGCGCCTTCGAAGCCGAGCGCCTCATGTTGCGGGTAGAACAAGATGCGGGCGGGTAACCAAGCCGGCAATTCTGCGGCGAGTTGCTCCTGAAGGGCGTGATCGCGGCAGGCGATCCAGAGGATGGCGCGAGGGCGCCGGGGAAGAATGGCGCGGGCCAGTGCCGCAAGGACGAGGCTCTGGGCTGGCGGGGCGAGGTGATCGAGGACGACGGGGTTTCCGGCGGCCGCAGAGGCGACCCGCTGGGCGAGGGCGGAAAAGCCCTCGGCGCCGGTCAGGATCTCAAGAGGTGTTGCGGGCGAGCCGGTTGCACGGTTCTTTGACACGTGGAGCAGGCGGAGTAGGGAGGGAAGAGCCGGGGCCGGGCCAATGGCACGGTGCGGGGCTGGTAATGCATAACCTGTAGCGATGAGGACGCCAAAAGATTCCAGAGAATCTCCCCGCCGCGGGAGAATCCTTCCGGTCGCGCTCGGAGCCCTGTTGTTGGGGAGCTTTTGGGGAGCGGCTGAAGCGCGGGGAGAGGAACCCGATTTGACCCCGGTGCGGGAATGGATAGCCCGTCAGGCGCGGCTCAAGAGTTTGGAGGGCTCATTTCTGCAGGAACGCCGGCTCCGCACAGTGCGGCGCCCCCTGGTGCGGGAGGGGCGGTTTTGGTTCGTGGCGCCGGACCGGATGCGCTGGCAGGTGGGCAAGGAGGGCGAGGCCGAGTTGATCGCCGTGCGCACCGAGGGGGGCGTGCTGGTTTTGCGGCCGCAAAAGAAGGAGCTGGAGCGGCACAGTCCCCGCGACCTGGAAGAGGACGACCGGTTGCGAGGTCTGGGGTTTCTGCGGGCAGGTTTTCCCCGCAACGCGGATGCGTTTCTGCGTGATTTCAGCGTGGCGTCGGTTCAGCGCGACGGGGAGTATTGGGTGGTGGAGGCTTCGCTGAATGACCGGGAGGCCAGGCTGGCCCTGAGGAAGCTGGTTTTTTTCATCGAGCAAGATCGCTACCGGTTGGGAGCGCTGCGGCTCTATTTTCGGGACGGCTCGGAGATTCATACCCGTTTCACCTCGCTGCACGCCGATGTGGAGGTGGACGCCGCCTTGTTTCGCCCTGATCTTAGTGGTTATTCAGAATGAGCGCGGAAAGGCGGCGCCTTTTCCTGGTTAGGTGGTCGAGGACGCCCGCCTCCGGGTTGGGAGAGCGGGGTTAGTTAGGGGTGCTCCAAGGGGCGCCCTCGCCTCCGGCAAGGCCGCGTGCCGGGCGGCGTGTCGTCCGGCAACGGGCGTCGCTGGCAAACTCGAAACGTGAGGCGATGCGACGCGACTGCGATCTTTGCGAGGGAGAGGCCGTGTGGGGGCCTCAATCCTCCTCCCGGGACGAGAGTGTTCTGGACTCGAGATCGAAGGAGTGGCCGGGACCGAGTTCCAGCCAGGGCGGTTCGGGCGGCTGCGGACGCCAGCGATTGGCGTCGTAGAGAGCCGCCCGGCCTTCGCCGAAGATCGAGAGGGTTCCGTCACGGGCGACCACCGTGGTGTTTTCATCGATTCCGATGCCGAGAAGCTCCGGGTATTGGCGGATGATACCGACGAGATCGCGTTCGCGGCCCCGGGTGAAGACGTGCTGATCGATGGCGGTGGACGGCAGGAGCCCCAGGGCTTCCTGGCGGTCTTTGGCAATGAGGATGTGGTTTCCTTGGGGGGCGCCGCGCAGGAGGAAGCTTCCCAGGAGCGTCGCTCCGGCCGAGGAGCCGCCTACCAGGACTCCAGATTGATGCGCCTCGAGTAGGGCGCGGTGAGCGCGGGTGCCCAGGTAGACATCCGTGCTTCGCCATTGGCGGCCTCCGGTGAACCAAACCGCGCTGCACTGCCGCAGCGGAGCCGCGAAGTCCGGAGAATCCGCGACGCTTCGCTCGCGGGTGTGGAGTACCGTTAGGGACGCGCAGCCGGAGTCGCGCAGCCAATCAGGAGGCCTCCAAGCGGCCGGATCGATGTCGCCGGCTTCGGACGTCGGGATAACGACGATGCGGGCGCGAACTCCTCCCGCGAGTTCGAGAAAAAAAGCGCGCGCCGCCGCGTCCAATTCTCCTCCACCGTGCAGGAAAAGAGGTCCGGGTCGACTGTCCGCGCGCGGTGGAGACGGGCCGTCCCGCTGACCAGAGGGAGACGAGCGCGTTTCCGCAGGCGCGAAATGGAAGCAGAAAGCGGTCAGCGTCCAAAACGCGATTCGCGAAATCCGGGAGGCGGAGGAGAGGCTTGGCACCAGAGCGTTGGGCGAAGGGGCGTCTTTTGTTTAAGGTGAGGCTTCCGGCGTCAGTAGGAGCGGGCGAAGATCACCCGGCGCGTTGATGGCCGGCCTGTGAGAAAGCAGGCGCCTTCCTCCTCGAACTCCGGATCGAAAGGAAGACAACGGATTGTAACCTGGAGCGTATCTTTGATCCTGGCCTCGTCTTCCTTGCTGCCGGCCCAATGGGCGAGGGCGAAGCCGCCGCCCGTTTCTCCGGACCGGAAAAAGGCTTCGAAACCGGCTTCCGTGTCGATGCGGTGAGAGTGTTTCCGGCTGTGTTCCGTGGCGCGGGCAAGCAGACCGTCCTGGATTTCCTGTAGCAGGCTGCTGGCGCGGCTGGGCAGATCGGCCACGGGCAGGAACTCGCGGTGTTTAGGCCCGAGATCCCGGCGCGAGACCGAAACGGTTCCCTTTTCCAGATCGCGCGGGCCGATCTCGAGACGGAGCGGGACGCCTTTTTTGATCCATTCCCAGTTCTTGACGCCGCCGTTGAGATCGCGGCGGTCGACGTGGACCAAGAGATGCTCGCCATGAAAAGTCTGGGAACGCAATTCGGCAGCGAGATGGGCCGCCGCACTGAGGACGGCTTCGCGAGCGTCTTCACGGGGGATGACGGGCAGAATGACGGCCTGCGTCGGCGCCACCCGGGGCGGGACGACGATACCGTTGTCGTCGCCGTGAGCCATGATCAGGGTTCCGATGAGGCGGGTCGAGACACCCCAACTGGTGGTCCAAGCGTGCTGCAAGGTTCCATCGCGGCCCTGGAACTGGATATTCGAGGAGCGGGCAAAGTTTTGTCCGAGGAAGTGCGAAGTGCCAGCTTGGATGGCTTTGCGGTCCTGGACCATGACCTCGAGACAGAGCGTGTCCTCAGCTCCCGGGAACCGCTCGCTCTCCGTCTTGGCGCCGGTGATCACGGGAAGCGCGAGATGATCGCGCATGAAGGTTTCGTAGAGGCGGAGGATGCTGAGGGTTTCCTCGCAGGCTTCCTCACGAGTCTCGTGCGCAGTGTGGCCTTCCTGCCAGAGAAATTCAGAAGTCCGCAGGAAGAGGCGGGGGCGCATCTCCCAACGCATCACGTTCGCCCATTGATTGATCAGCAGGGGGAGATCGCGATACGACTGGATCCATCGGGCAAAGGCGGCTCCGATGATTGTTTCCGAGGTGGGCCGGATCACGAGGGGTTCGGTGAGAGGCCCGGCCGGGATCATCCGGACTGCGCCGGATTCGTCGCGGCGGGTTTCCAGGCGGTGGTGAGTGACGACGGCGCATTCGGTGGCGAATCCTTCGGCGTGTTCGGCCTCTTTTTCAAAGAAGCTGAGGGGAATGAGGAGCGGGAAATAGGCGTTCTGGTGGCCTGTGTCTTTGAACATCCGGTCCAACTGGCTTTGGATCTGTTCCCAAAGGCCATAACCCCAGGGTTTGATCACCATACAACCGCGAACTTCGGATGATTCGGCGAGATCGGCGGCGCGAACGACTTGCTGATACCACTGGGGGAAATCCTCGGCGCGCGTGGGTTGGATCGCGGGCCGTTCCGCTTTGCTTTCGCTCATGATGTGCTGGGCTGAGATCGAGGCGAGGCCGAGCCCGCACTCTTTGTCCTGTTTCTGCTGCGGTGCACTGGGACTCAGGGGGACTGCGTTGCGCTTGCCCCGGACTTGAACAGGGTGTGCTCGCCCAGCTCAGCGCCTCCGGCTTTGCGCGACCAAACAGTATGAGAACCCCGGCCTAGCACGCTTCGAGAAAAGTGCGATAGAAATCCACACCGCGTTCGAGGCCGTCGACTTCGATCCATTCATCGGCGGTGTGCGCCTGCGCGATGGACCCAGGTCCGGCGGCGACGGAAGGAATTCCGGCGGCGGCAAGGCGGGCTGCGTCGCAGAACCAGGGGGCGCCGGCGAGGCGGGCGCCGAGTTTTTGTAGCGTGAGCACACAGGGATGTTTCGGGTCGGTTTCCAACGGTTCACAGGATCCGAGAACGCGATGGGAGGGGGCATCGTCCCCGAAGAGGGCGAGAAAGGTCTCGAGGGCTCCGGCCCGGCAGAGTGCGGGCGTGGTGCGGAGGTCGACGATCGCCGTGCAGGAATCGGGCACGATGTTGGCGCGATGTCCGCCGCGCACCATGCCCAAATTGACCGTGCAAGGCCCCAGCAGGGGATGCGCGTAGGGACGGAGACGCTCATCGATTTCGTCTTCGATCCGGACGATCCGGCGGGCCATGTCCTGAATGGCGTTGACGCCTTTTTCAGGAGTGGATCCATGGGCGGCGCGGCCGTGGGTATTCAGCTCAAACCAGACGAAGCCTTTGTGAACGTAGACCACGTCGAGGCCGGTGGGTTCGCCGACGATGGCGAAGTCGTGATCCGGATAGCGTTGAGCAAAATGTTTGGACCCGTGCTGCGCGGTTTCCTCGCCCATGAATCCCGCGAAGGTGATCTCGCAGGGGAGCTGGGGGAGGCGGTCGCCGAGTTCGTGAAGGGCTCGCAGCATGGCGGCCATCGTGCCTTTGGTGTCCGAGGCGCCCCGTCCATAGATCCGGCCGTCTCGAAGCTCTCCGGCGAATGGATCGACGGTCATGTGGCGCACTCCGACGGTGTCAGTATGGGGAGCGAGGAGGATGCGCAGCTTGTTCCGGCCCTGGGAGGGGAAACGGCCGATGACGTTGGGGCGGCCGGGGAGCACTTCCTCGAGGACAACTTCGGCGCCCAGATCCTCGAGCAGCGAAGCTACAAATTGGGCGCAGCGTTCCTCACCAACTCCGTCGGTTTCGTCGCCTTCCGGGTTGATGCTGGGCACGGCAATGAGCTGGCGAAGCAGTTCTGGGGCGGTAGGGAAGTTGGGCATAAAACGGCGCGCTGCGGCTGTCCAGGCGTTCTCTTCAACTCCCGGTTTCCTGCGGGTTTCCGAAATTCCTTTGACAGTTGACCGGCGGGACGCATAGAACTACGCTCTTTTGACGGTGGCAACCCCGATCCAAGGATTCGAACCGAGAATAGACGCATGAGCGACGAGAATTCGAAAGCACCTGAACCGCCGAAACCTCCTGTTCCTGCGCCGCCGCAGCCGCCGCAAGCTCCTACGGTGAGGGTGAATCTCGCGCCGCCCGGCGCCCCGGGCGCGCCGAAGGTTCCTTTGGCACCGGCCACGGCGCCCCTTCGGCCGGCTGCTCCCGCCGGCGCTCCGGTCGGCAAAGCCACCACCCAGATTCGGCCTGCAGCCCCGGCGACGACCCCGAGCGCGCAGCTCCCAAAGGCCACCGTCAATTTGCAAACCGCCCCGATGTCCCCGCCGGCTGCGTCGACATTGCGCACCGGGTCCGTTATTGAAGACGATTTCGATGAGGAACCGGGGTTGATGCCTTTCGCCATCATCACCGTGATCGTGTCGGTGGTGTTGGTTGCCGTGGAACTGTTGCGTTTTGCCGCCGAGTGAATTTAAGTAGAGAACCGACCCTCAGTTGCTGTTGAGTCATGCCCGCCGCCATCTTCGCCTTACTTCTGGCCATCGCCGTCATCGCATTGGAGATCATGACTCGGGGGCTGTGACCGTCGCTGCGGCCGGGAGGGGAATCGCGGCCTGGGCCGGGACGGCTGGGGGAAAGCAAGGAGGACACAGCGGCTCGGGCCGCGGCATTCTTTTCTAGGAGACATCCATTGATTTTATGGCAGGAAGCGGAGTGATCACAGCAACGGCGGCGACTTTTGCCGCGGAGGTGGAACAATCGGACCTTCCGGTGATCGTCGATTTTTGGGCGCCGTGGTGTGGTCCGTGTCAGCAACTCACGCCGATTCTGGAGCAGATCGCGGTAGAGAAAGAGGGGGAGGCGCGCGTCGTGAAAGTGAACGTCGACGATCATGGCGATGTGGCGGCGCGATTCCATGTGCAGGGTTTGCCGACGCTGCTTTTCTTCGTGAAAGGGACAGTGAAAGGTCAGATGGTGGGAAGCCAAGGGAAGGACGCGATCATCCGGAAGCTGGAAGAGGCGACTTTGTAGAGAGGGGCCCGGGGCGCCTGGAAAGAATGGGCCTTAAGGTTGCGCCTCGGTCACGGCTCCTCGCGCCATCCCGCCGTCCGGCCACAGAAAAATCATACCCACTCCCACCGCGAGAATCGCGCTGTAGACCAAGGCCACGCGCAAACCCAGCCGGCGCCCGCCCAGCACCCAGGCCATGCCGCCCTTGAAGATCAAATTGGCCAGGGACGCCGTCAACACCAACCGCCAGCCTTGAGCCACCGGAATGGTGTCGCTTCGGATCAATTGCGAGGTGGAAAGCGTGATGGCATCCATGTCGGTCAATCCTGAGACGACGGCAACCCCATAAAGGCCGCTACGACCCATGTGACGTTCGGCTGCCGCCACGGCGAAAAGAATGAGGGCGTAGAGCAACCCGAATACGATGGCTGTTCGCAGTTGCGCCGGGTTTGAGGGAGGCGGAAGCTGAACCAAATCCTTTGAACTGCGCGCCAGGATAACCAGCGCAGCTCCGATCAACATCAGCGGCGGAACAGTCATGGGCCACAAGGCTTGAGGAAAAGCCACGGGCGCCACCACCGCAATCTCGATGATCGCTCTCAGGTAGGCCACGCCGGACGCCAAGAGAATGATGACGAGGGTAGCTACGGTCCGTTCGGATTCGCGCCGGGCCAGCCGGGCCGATGTCACGGTCGTGGCCGTGCTGGAAATCAACCCGCCCAGCAATCCTCCGGCCACAGTCCCGCCCCGCGATCCCAAAAGGAGATAGGCCGCATAACCGGCCAGCCCGATTCCCACGATCAACACGACCATGAGCCAGACCTCGAAAGGATTGAAGACGTCGTAGGGACCGAAGGTCTTTCTGGGCAGGACCGGCAGGATGACCAGGGTGATGAGGACAAACTGCATGACCGCCCTCAGGTCTTCCTCCCGGATCCGGCGTATGAAGGCATGCATGGGACCCTTGTAGTGCAACAAAACTGCCAACACGCCGCCAAGAACGACACCCGCGGCCTTGTTTCCCCCCATCAGGTAGGCGCCCAAGGCGAACAAGAGCAGCACCGCCACCTCCGTGGTCATGCCTGCGTCAGCCGATCCAGCCTCCCTCTTCATGAGGTTGCTGGTGAGGGCCACGATGGCGAGCGCCACCAAGCCGGCGGCGACGATCCAGCCCCCATGGCTCTCGGCCATCAGCCCGCACAGGGCTCCTAAGGCCGCCACCAAGGTAAAGGTCCGCACTCCGCCGAGTGCGGATTGGACCCGCTCCCGTTGCATCCCCACGAGGAGCCCGATGCCCAGGGCCAATCCCAGACGCGTCAATAGATCCGGGTCCATCGTCGAGAAGCGAACTTCTCCGTCAGCGCCGCAGCGCTTCTTCCTTCTCTTTAGCCGACTGACAGCTCACACAGAGAGAGACCGACGGCTTGGCCTGCAATCTCTCGAGCGGGATATCCGCGCCACACTGAAGGCATCGCCCGTAGTCGCCCTCAGAAATCTGCCGCAACGCCAACTCGATTTTCTCCAGCAACCGGTCCTCGCTTTGTCCCAGCCGGCTGTGCACGGCCTCGGTCGTCCGGTCGGAAGCCTCGTCTTCCCAGTCATGCGATTCCGTGGGACCCACGGGACGGGCCCCGGCATGCTCACGGATCCGGCGCAACACTTCCTCGCGTTGCGCCAACAACTCATTGCGGAATTCCTCCAACTGTTTCGCATTCATTTTTCCGTAGGCCTCTTGCTCGCCGGCGCGATCCTTTTTGCCGAGCTGTCCATCCTTCACTCTCTCTCCGAGCCGCTGCCGATGCAACGCCAATCCCCACGTCCGTCAGCCGTCGATTTCGTAGCCGAATCCGTCGGGCTTGACCGTCAACACAGAACAAGGCGCATGATGGAGGACCTTCTCCGCTGTGGTTCCCAGGAGCAGCGACTTCAAGCCGGTCCGGCCGATCGTGCCGATTACGGCCAAATCTGCGCCGGTCTCTTGGAGGAATTCATTGATCGCCGCACGCACGTTGCCGTGGCGCAAGGTCTCCGCGCGCCAGGTCAAGGAGGAAGCCCCAGCTTCCTCGATCCGCTCCCGGGCAAAGTCCTTCAACTTCTCAACAGCGCTCGCCAACAACTCATCGTCGAATTGATCCATCAACGCCACGTCGAGCGTTCCGAAGTAACCCGGGTCGTCCATCATCAGAGCCGGCGGCTGATGAATGTGCAAAAACAGAAGTTCCGCTCCGTCCCGCAACGCAATATGCACGGCGTGTCTGGCGGCTTTCACCGCCGTGTCGGAAAAATCCACGCCGGTCACGATGCGCCGGAAGGAGCCTCCGGCGAGCGCCCGCACCAAGAGCACATTCACCGGGGCTTTGCGCACACAGCGTCCCGCCACCGTGCCGACGCGGGCCGGATCGTCGCCGGAACCGCTGGATCCCAACACCAGGAGCCCGGCCCGGCGACGTTCCACTTCGGTCACGATCGCCCGGAAGGGATGACCGATCACGACCTCGGTCTCGACACCGTGATCCGGTCCTAACGCGCTCTCGACCTCGGCGGACAGCCTCCGGCTTGCTCCGGTCAAGAGTTCATCGCGCGACACGTCCACCCGGTCGCCCAAATCCTCGACGACATCCTTGTCGAGCACGTGCAGGGCCAGGCATCGGGCCCCGTCCCAGCGCGCCATCCGATGCGCTTGCCGAAGGGCGTTGAAAGACCGCGATGAAAAATCCAATCCCGCCACCACCTGTTGCAATGTTTTCATGAATGATCCGGCTTGTGATCTACCCCGGTTTGCGCCCACAACTCAAGGTATGGGGTTGCTTGCGGAGACACGAACCATGCGCCTCCGCGCAGGGCCGGCTCCGGCGAGTCTCGAGCGCGTCCGCATCGTCACGAGACTGGAGCGAGGGCGGAACGTATGGAAGAGCATCGGGGCCATGAGTCGTGAGAATTGTCAGTCAGGATCCCCCCTCAGCGCGCCAGCCGCAGGCCTAGGATCAAGAGCAACACCAAAACGAGCATCACCAGCAGAAACCGGTGAGACCGGGATTCCGGGATCCACTTTCTCCAATCCCGCTTCCTTTTTCCCGCCATATTTCCTTTCTCGGCCGGATGCTCGCCGAGATACAGAAGCGCACACCCGGCAGATCCGTGAGTCTTTCTCCTTTTTACACCAGACCGGCTCGATGTTCCACCCTGTGCTTAGGCCTTTTCCGGATTACGCTACTGTTGAAAATAAATCGACTCAGATCTTGAGAATTTCTTAAATTCTTGCTTATAGCCCGGCATGACCCTGGGTCGTTCGTCGGCTTTCATTGTCAAGCCCGCCGGGGCCACGCCCGTGGACGAGTTGCTGCAGCGCCTCCATGATTCCGGTATCCGCGTTTGGATCGAGGGCGGACACCTCCGTTATCGGGCCAAGCAGGGCACGTTCACGGAGGAATTGAAAGAGGAAGTCCGGCGCTGGCGGCCGGAACTCATTGCCTATCTGCAGGCCGCAGAACCCGCCGCGGCGGACGGCATCGAGAAGCGGCCCGGGCGCAGCGGAACAATCATCGCGAAGTTGAGCGCCGGAGCCTCGATACCGCTGTCGTTCATGCAGCGCCGGCTCTGGCTTCTCGAAGAGAGCGGAGCGGGATCCTCTTACAATGTGGCTTTCGCCTTCCGGGTCGAGGGTCATCTTGATCTCGACGCTCTGGAACGGGCTTGTCGCGACCTGCTCGAGCGCCAAGAAGCACTTCGCTCCCGCCTTTGCTTTGAAGGCGGAGAGCCTCGCCAGTTCATTGACCCGGACCCGGGCTTCCGAATCGAGCGAGTGGCGTGTTCCGAGGCATCGCCCGAAGAAAGGGCGCACACGGCACGGGAACTTGCCGACAGGCCATTCGTCCTCACGCGCGATACGCTCTTCCGGGTCTTCTGGATGGATTGCTCACCGGCTGGAGGGATCTTGCTCTTCGCCATGCACCATTGGGTGACGGATCTGTGGTCCAACCCCATCTTTTTTCGTGAGCTATCCGCCCTTTATCGGCGGCATTGCGGAGAAGCGTCCGGCGAGACATCCGCCTTGCCCCCTCTCGCCGTGCAGTACTCGGACTTCGCCGCCTGGCAAGAGCGTTGGCTGTCGGGCGCTCAAGGAGCTGGTCAGTTAGCCTATTGGAAACACCGGCTCGCCGGCTCCCCGGTATTGGAACTGCCGCTTGATCGCCGCCGCCCGGCCCAATTCACTTTTCGGGGAGGTCGCAGGACGCTCGATCTCGACGCCCGTAGCGCAGAACGGATTGAGGGATTCCGCCGGCAGGAAGGCAGCACAACCTTCCTGGTTATGCTCGCGGCCTGGTGTCTGCTGCTTCACAAATACAGCGGGTCGGAAGACATCCTCACCGCCGCGCCGGTGTCCAACCGCGACGCTCCCGAGCTTGAGGACCTCATCGGCTTCTTCGTCAACACCGTTCCTCTGCGTCAACGCATCAATCCTTCCGCATCGTTCCGGGAATTTTTAGCGCAAGTGACTGAGACCACTTCCGAAGACTTGGAGAACGGTCAGGCGCCGCTCGAGGCCATTCTCGAGCACATCCTCATCCCGCGCGGCGCCGACCGCAATCCGCTCTTCCAGCACGTCCTCGTGGTGAATCCACCGGCGGAAGGAGGCTTCAGCCTGCCCGGAGTCCAAATGAAAGCGTATCCGCTGTCGTACGCCTCGAGCAAATTCGACATCACCCTCTTCGTGCAACCGGGCTCTTCCGGACTTCGACTGGCCTGCGAGTATTCCAGCGACCTTTTCCTTCCCGAATCGGCGCTTGAGCTTCTGAAGCGGTTCCGCGTCCTCCTGGAAACGGCCGTTGCTCAACCGGATCTTCCGGTCAAGGATCTCAGCCTGTTGCAAGACGGCGACCTCGAGCGCTTGGGGGCCTGGAACCTCACCGGACGGCCGTATCCCCGCGACCAGACGATCCACGGCCGGTTCGCCGAGATGGCCGAGCGGTTTGCATCCGGGCCCGCCGTGCTCGGGAGCGCCGGTTCATGGACCTACCGCGAACTCGACAGCGCCGCGGAAAGCATCGCCGTGCGGCTGGCGGCGCACGGCCTGGCGTCTGGGACTCCCGTTGGAGTCTACCTGGAACGATCGCCGTGGCTTGTCGCTGCTTTGTTAGGAATTCTGCGCGCCGGCTGCCTCTATTGCCCGATCGATCTGCGCTATCCTCCTAGCCGCGTGCAAAGTTCGCTCGAGCTGGCCCGCTGCGCCGCCCTTGTCACGGAAGCGTCTCTCCGGGCGCAGGCGACGGCGTTTTCCGGTCCCGTCTTGGAGATCGACCCGGCGGCGGCCCCGCCGGTCGCCGGATCTGCCCACGGCCTCGCTGGTGATGCGCCCGCGAAGGCGGGGATGCCAGTGCGCGCCGAGGATCCCGCTTATGTCAATTTCACTTCGGGTTCCACCGGTCAACCCAAAGGGGTTCTCGTCCCTCACCGCGCCGTTCTGCGCCTGGTCTTCGGCATCCCCGGCGTCGGCTTCGATTCCTCCACGCGAATCTTGCATGCCTCCTCGATCGGGTTTGACGCTTCCACCTTCGAAATCTGGGCGCCCTTGCTGCACGGCGGAGCCTGTTGTTTGCACCCCGAGAGCATACCCAGCGCCAGCGGACTCG
This sequence comes from Verrucomicrobiales bacterium, assembly GCA_035513055.1. GTDB lineage: Bacteria > Verrucomicrobiota > Verrucomicrobiia > Verrucomicrobiales > DEV007 > DATKCT01. The sequence continues at coordinate 15,105 of DATKCT010000204.1, forward strand.
AGGAATCCATCTGCAGACATGGAATCGACACGGTTTTTTTCACCACCGGACTTTTCAACGCCGTTGTCGAAGCGAAACCCACGGCGCTCGGGGGATTGCGGCGCATCTTGACCGGCGGGGAAGTCATGTCCTTGCATCATGTCATTGAGGCCTACCGGCATTTGCCGGACTTGCAGATTTTTAATGTTTATGGCCCCACGGAGAACACCACGTTCACAACGTGTTACCCGGTTTCACGCGATCTGCCGGAACACGCCGCCTCCGTGCCGATCGGTTTTCCGTTGGCCAACACCCGCCTCTACGTCGTCGATGCCTATCTGCATCGGGCGCCGCCGGGAATGCCAGGGGAACTACTCATCGCCGGAGAAGGCTTGGCTCTCGAATACATCCACGACCTGGAACGGACGAACGAGGCCTTTATCACGCATGCCTTCGATCCTGGCAACCCTCCTGAGCGGCTTTATCGAAGCGGCGATATCGTCCGTTTCCTCGCGGACGGCAGCCTCGAGTTTCTCGGGCGCCGCGACAACCAGGTCAAGATTCGCGGGTTTCGAGTCGAGCCCGGCGAGGTCGAGGCAGTCCTGCATTCCTGCCCTGGGGTAGCCTCTGCCGTGGTCATTGCCGATCGCGATGAAACCGGGAGTCTTCGGCTTCTGGGCTATTACACGAGCAGCCCGGAATTGCGTGCCGAAGAGGAGGCCGTGCGGCAGCGCCTCTCGGAACGGCTGCCGGAGTACATGAGGCCCTCGGCGTTGATGGAGGTGGAGACATTCCCGCTCAACGCCAGCGGCAAGGTCGACCGAAACGCCTTGCCCAAACCGCCGTTGGCTCAGGCTTCGTCCACTCCCGGCAGCGAATCTCCCGCGAACCTTTGGGAACTGCAACTTTGCCAGATCTTCCGCGACGTGTTGGGTGTCGAGAAAGTGGGTCCACTTGACGACTTCTTTCAGCTTGGAGGCGCCAGTCTCACGGCGGTGAAGGTGTTCGCCCAGGCCGAAGCCGTCTTCCGCCACCGTCTGCCCCTCGCGGCGCTTTTTCGTTCTCCGGTCGTGCGGCAATTGGCCGCGGAGTTCAGACAATCCAAGAAAGGAAAGTGGTCGGCGCTGGTCCCCATCCAGCCCCATGGACAGCTTCCCCCGGTGTTTTGGTTGCACACCCTGGGGGGCGGCGGCGGCGGCGGTTTGCTCCGCTACCGCGAGACCGCTCTGCGACTGGGCGGGGACCGGCCGTCATTTGGCATCGAGGCCCCCGAGGAACCGTTCCAGGATTTTGAGTCTATGGCGCGACATTACACCGACGTGATCACCCGTTTTCGCCCCGAAGGACCTTACTGCCTGGCCGGTTTCTGCTTCGGCGGGAACGTCGCCTACGCCGTCGCCTGTGAGATGGAACGGCGCGGAATCCCCGTCGCCGCGGTTTTCCTCTTGGAGAGTTCACCTGCGGGACGCTTGCCGGGTGGCTTTCTCCGTTACGCCCTTACGCCCACCGGTCTTGGCGTTCTCGCGCGGCGCGGTTGCTTTTACCTGAGGATGCCCTGGTCCAGTTGGCAAAGGCTCCCCCGCAAGCTCATATCCCGGCTCCGCCGCCGCCGTCGTTCTTCCAGCCGTGTCGCGACCGCCGGCCTCGGCGACATTCCGGAGGAGCAGTTGGATGCTCCCATCAGTCTGGCGGAGTATCCGCCCCATTTGCGCCGCTACGTGCAGACTCACTGGAACGCCCTGCTCCGCTACGCTCCCAGGCGCTACAGCGGGCCTGTGGTCATCTTTCGCGTCGCCAAACCACTGAGCTACGCCGCCATGAGACCCGATTTTGGGTGGTCGGAGTGGGTCTCCGGCAAACTCACCGTCGAGAAGATCCGCGGGGATCATCATCATTTTCTGGAGCCACCCGCTGTGGATCATTTGGCGGAACGGATGCGAGCCCAGCTCGCACCCTTCGTCTAGCCCGCATTTCAGGGGTTCCCTCGAGAGGGGCGGGCGCCGGGCCACACGCCCGGCGCCAGGCCCAGATCGCGCTCGGGTCCTTCAGAAAGGCGTTCTTTCCGGATGGGCGTTCGCCTCGACGGTTTCCGTTGACAATTCTCCCATTCCCATGCGAGATTCTGAGCCTCACCAGGTGACTGGGGGCGCCGGGGTTTCATACCCGACCCATTAAGCCGGCGAGGTATTCCGTGTGAATTACCACCTCGAATGAACCATGAAGACCAAGCAATCCTTCCTGCTAATCGCAATGATGCTCGCGGCCCCCTCGCTGGGCTGGGCTTTCGACATTCCGCGCTACGTGCATGCGGCCTCGGCCTTCTCCGAAGCCTCGGCTGACGCGCTCAAAGGCAAGAAGGCGCTCGTCTTCGTCCGGACCAACTCTTCGCTTCAGCCCACTTGAGGCACCTGCTCCGGAACCGTCAGTTTGGCGGTGTTGAAAGAAGGCCGTTCTCTCGGCGAAGTCGTTCTCCTCGACACAAAGAACACTGGAGACTTCGCTCTCGCGCCCAAAGCCGTTCAGGAATCGTTGGCCTCCTTGGAAGGTTCACTTCCCCTCGTGGTGATCGCCAGCGCCGACGGCAGTAAGGTCTACGGCAGTTACCACCTTGGCCTCCTGAGGGCGCAGAATCTCACCTCGGTTTTTCGCGAAGCCAAGAAAGCCCTGCGCGCGGACGCCAAGAGCAGCTCGCCAGGGCGGAACGGCCGCGTGGCCTCGACCGAACGCGACCAGGCCCAGGCCAAGAGCGCAGACGGAGCCGCAGAAGACGAAGGCGCTCCCTACCAATGGTGGACGAGCACCCACGGCACTCGTATCGAAGCGAGGCTCGAGCGCGCCGGATCCGATTCCGTAACATTGCGGGCGAGAAACGGCCGCGCAATCACAATCGAGAAGCATCAGTTGGACGCCGCCAGTCTCGCCCAAGCTGAAGAAGGCCGTTGAGTTATCGCTTGTAAGACCCGGACTTGAAGGAATCCCGCGGCGCGCAGCCGAGGGCGCAGAGCTGGGTGAGTCGACCCTGTTCACAAGCCCGATGAAGGCGGAACGAAGGCTGGATGGAGCGCAGCGCGCCACAGCAGAGCGGGTAGGTGAAATGCGGGCTACGCTTGTTCGCTCAAAGCCCGGCTCAGACCTTCCGCCAAGACCTCGATGGTCCCTGGCTGAAAGGTCCCATGGTGATCTCCGGGAATCTGTTCCACCCGGACTCCTCCCAGGATCAACTGCTCCCAGCCAAGGGCTCGCCCCAGGTAGGCCAATTTGTCGTCGCTCGACCGGAACAACCAGGCCTTGCCCGGCCATGGTTGGGCCCGGTAATCCCGCAGGGCCCGGAAATGCGCCGCCGCCGCCTCGCGGTAGGCTTCCGGATAGGATTCCATGTCGATGACGTCGTGCGCTTCTTGCCGCCAACCTGCTCCTTTTCCATGCATGGCCCTGCCCACTTGCCGTCCCAAGCGCCGCACATTCCTCCGCACCGTGTCCACCCAGACCGCTGGCCCGCCTTCGGCCATTCGGCGCGTGGATTGAACCATCCGGGGAGCGAACGACGCCGGGCGATGCACGGCTCCCGCCGGCGGCGAACTCTCGATCAAGGCGAGAAACGCCGCCTCTTCCCCCGCTGCCGTAAGCTGCCGGGACATCTCGAAAGCGACGTTTCCACCCAGGCAATATCCGCCCAACAAGTAAGGGCCGTGTTCCTGCACTTTCCGCACTTCTGCGAGGTACGATGCGGCCATGGCCGGCAAGTCCGTCCAAGGTTCCATGGGAGCCTGCACACCGTACAGCCGGTATCCTGCCGGAAAATGTTCGCCCAAACGGTAATACTCGAATACCCCGCCGCCCAATCCATGCACCAGAAAGAGGATAGGGCCTCGGCCCTCGGTCCGAATCCCCACCAAACACGGCCAGCGGCTTCCTCCTTCTTTTTCCTCGACGAGCGCCGCCAAACGTTCCGGAGTCGGCGCTGCGAACAGGGCCCGCAAAGGCAGGTTGACGCCCAAGGTATCGCGAATCCTCCGCGTCAGTTCGGCCACGAGAAGAGAATGCCCTCCCCGTTCGAAAAAGTTGTCTCGCAACCGCAATGACGGCCGCTCGAGCACGTCGGCCATCAAGCGGGCGACGGCAGCTTCGATCCGGGTGCGCGCCGCCTCTGGACCGGAATCCCATTCCACCGGGCGCGAATCCGCAGCGATCGAGGGCTCATCCGCGGCCGCGGAAATCGCGGTAGCCACCGCCTTCCGGTCGACCTTGCCGTTGGGACTGCGGGGTATTGAAGGGAGCACCGCTACCCGGGCCGGCGCCATCCAGGATGGCAGGATTTCTGCCAGAGCTGCGACCAGGTTTTCTCCGTGTTCGGCGGCAAGCTCCGCGCTGGACTCCGGCACGACCGCGGCGACGAGAATCCATCTCTGCCCCGGAGAAGCATTTCCGCCCCACTCCTTGAGCGCCGTTCCAAGCCGCCTCCGCCCCTCGGGACTGAGCCCGGCCACGCGTTGCCGGAGCGCTGCTCTTCCTGTGAGGCCCGGTCTTGCTGGACTTCCCATAGGTTCCTCGGCCTGGCTCATTTGACGGCTTTGATGACTACCATGCTAGGAGCCCACCAGGCGTCTTGCGTGTCTACAGGCACGGACACCGGCTGCACGCTGAGGGTCAACGAACGGAAGTGACGAAACAATGCCCGCTGATGTCGCCGGCTCAAAGAATCGATCTCCGTCGTCAGATAGGTGAATACTCCGCCTTCCCGCAAGTGCGCCGCCATCGCCGGAAAGGCATGCTCTGCGAAGGTCACACTGCGCAGAATGTAGTCGATGAACTCCTTTTCGTTCAACGGGAAGGCGTGAAAAAAGATCCCGTCGTAGGAGCCCAGGCGATCCTCGACCTCCTGCCAGCGACCCTGCAGAAGCTGGATGTCCTTCTCGGGATGCCGTTGGCGCCAGGGACGGAAATAATGCTCCACACTATGATGGTTTGGTTCAACAACGGTATGCGAACGGACCCCTGCTTGTTGAATGAACTCAGCCGAAACACCGCGGCCGAAACCGATCTCGAGAACGTCTCCGTGGCCTTCCGTCACGTGGGCAGCCATGGCCTGCATCAAAGGGACCTGCCAATCCTCCATGATCTTCTGCGCCGGCAACGCCGCTTGGGCGATGTCCCAGTTTTCATCCCGCAGCGCGGATTCTTGACCTGGCGCCAAAGTCCGGGCGAGGGCGTCGAGATGGTCGAGGTCGTCGGCAAACTCGGCCAAGGCCTGCTCCAGCAACCAATCGCGTTGCAAGGCCCGGGGAGTGCGCACGAACTCTCCCGGCCGCGACCGGAGAGTCAGACGGAAGCGCGGCCTTCGCACCTCGCGCGCCGCTTGTTCCGGCGTCCGTTCTTCGGCGTGGGGAGGAGGTCCTTCCGCTTGTTCCAACAGTGCCTGGCGCTGGGTCTCCTCCAATCGCTCGAGGCGAAGGCACAGTTCTTCGACGCCGGGATCCTCCTCTTCCCTGCCGCTCTGCGCCCGGGTCACCGCTACCGCGGCGTCGCGCACTCCCGGAAGCCGCCGCAAGGTTTCTTCGATCTCGCCGGGTTCGATGCGATATCCATGGATCTTGAATTGTTCATCCTGCCTACCCAAAAACTCCAGAACTCTGTCTTCTCGCCAGCGGCCGCGGTCCCCGGTGCGATAGACTCGACCGCCCGGCTCGACGGCGAAGGGATCGGGGACAAAAACCCGGCGCGTTTCCTCTTCCCGCTGGTGATAACCCGCCGCCACGCCGCCGCCGCCGATCCAGATCTCCCCCGGAACTCCTACCGCTTGCAGACGCCCGCGTTGGTCCACGACATACGTCCGCACACCTGGAACCGGACGCCCAATGGGAACGGGACGACGCCCGTCCTCCGCTGCGCCCAGTTCCGCAGCGGTCGCCCATACCGTCGACTCCGTGGGACCATATTCGTTGTAGAGCGACACGCCAGACAGGGCCTTATGATGCGCTTCGACCAAGCTCCACGGGCACTGTTCACCAGCCACGATAACCCGCTGCAACGCGTGCGACCGTCCCCTGAGTTCCTTGAGAATCTCCGCATAGAGGGATGGGACGCACAAGAGACTGTCTGCCTTTCTTGTCACTATCAATCCAGCCAAAGCACGCGGGCTGTTCGCTTCTTCCGCATTTGGCAAGATCAACGCCCCCCCGGCGGCCAAGGTCCAATAGATCCCAGCCACCGAACTGTCGAATGCGAAGCTGGGGACCAGCAAGAAGCGCTCCGGCTTCCAAGGATACCAGGCGAGCCGCGCCAATGTCGAGAATCGGAGGTTGCCCCGGGTGACGGCCACACCCTTCGGGACGCCGGTCGATCCGGAAGTGTAGATCAGGTAGGCCGGATCGTCCGGTCCCGACTCGCCGGAGGTCTTTCCGTCTGCCAAACACTCCGTCTCCAGGCTCTCTTCATCAATGCAAATCCATTCACTGAGCGATGAATCGCCGGTCTCGCGCTGGAAGCGCTTTTCGCTGAAGACGGCGCGGGGGCTGCTGTCCTGCAATAGCAGTCGCCTGCGCGCCGGGGGATAGCCGGGATCCACGGGCACATAGGCTGCCCCGCGGCGAAGCACTGCCAACATGGACGCAATCGCGTCTGGCGACCGGTCCAGGAAGATGCCGGCCCGGTCTCCAGGTCCCACCTTGCGCTTCGCCAACAAGGCGCTCAGCGCTTTCACGCGCGCATCCAGGGCGCCCCGGCTCACGACCGTTTCCTCGAATACGATCGCCGGAGCGGTGGGCGCCGCCTGGGCCAGACCGGAGATGATTTCGTGAACCATTGGAGCCTCCGCCGCGTCCGCCGCTGCGCTTGCTGACAGCGCCAGAATCTCCGCCATTTCCTCGCCTTCGAGCATCTCCAAAGACCCAGCAGGTTTCCCGGGATTCCGCGCCATCTCCCAAAGCAACGCCTCGTAATGCCCCAACATCCGCGTCATCATGCGTCGATCGAAGAGTTCCGTGCGGTATTCCAAGAAGCACTCCGTATTTTCTCCTGACTCTACCGCAAACAAAGTCAGATCGAATTTGGCCGTGTGCGTCTCGACGTGAACGGGGGAAAGCCTGGCCGTCCCGAGATCGACCCGTTGCGCCGCCTCTGCCTCTCGTTGGTAGACGAACATCACTTGGAACATAGGGTCCCGGTCTGCAGCGCGTGGCGGATCGAGATCTCTGACGAGTTCATCAAATGGAAGATCCAGGCGCGCGAGCCCGGCCAACGCCCTGTCCCTCACCTCACACAACGCTTCACGGACGCTAATGTCATCCGCCAATCGAGCGCGAAAGGGGATCGTGCTTACAAAGAAACCGATCACGCCGGCTAGTTCGGGACGCTTCCGGTTCGCCGCCGGTATTCCCACCACGAAATCGCTTTGCCCGCTGTAGCGCCCGAGCAGAATCTGGTATGCGAGGAGGAGCAGCATGAACAGCGAGGCGTTCTCGGAGGCCGCCAGAGTCTTCAGGCGCGCGGTCAGACCCCCGCCGAGGAGCCGTTTTTCGAGACGGCCATCTTCGCCCGCCGGAACGCGGCGCGGCCAGGTCGTAGGCAGGTCCAAGGCGGCCGGAATGTCCCGCAGTTCGGCCCGCCAGAACGCCAGTTGCTCTTGCCGCAGCCCCGCGGCCAGCCGCTCCCGCTGCCAGAGGGCGAAGTCGGCATATTGCAGAACCGGCTCTGGCAAGCCCGGTTCTGTTCCCGTGAGGGCCGCCCGGTAGAACTGCACGATCTCGTTCCAAAACACGCTCAACGACCATTCATCACAGACAAGGTGATCGACCACGAGCATGAGAAGGGATCCCTCCGTTGCGTGTTGCAGAAAAGCGAGGCGCAGCATGGCGCCGCGCTGGGGTTCGAAGGGCAGCCGGGCTTGTCTTTCCGCGCGAACCATCAACGGTTCCGATCCGCACTCGATGGTCGCCACCTCGATTTCTGCTGCGGGTTGTGTCAGGATTTCGGTTCCCGAACTCCCAGAGGACCGCAGGACGCTCCGCAAGATCTCGTGCCTCTCGACAACTCGAGTCGCGCAACGCCCCAGCAGACCGGTATCCAAGCGTCCCTCCACCCGGAAACTGCTGGTGACATTGTAGCTCGGGGAATCGGGATGGAGCTGGCGCAGCAGCCAAAGGCCTTCCTGACCAGGCGCCAGCGGGACTGGCCCGGGCGAGGAGCGTTTGGGGATTCCAGCGGGCTGTGCGTCGCGCCGAGACACACCCGCCAGGCGTTGCTCCAGCAGTTTGAGCTTCGCCTTCGAAAGCCCTTCCCGGGGATCGGGAGTCGCGCCTTGGCTCACGCCGGCCCTCCCCCCTGCACGAGGTCTTCCGCCTGTTCCTCAGTCAATGCTTCCACCTCCGAGAGCACGGCTTGCTCGACTTGCTCCGCCAGCGCCCCGATGGTGGGATGCTGAAAGACGGTCTGGAGGGGCAGTTCCACGGAAAACTCCCGGCAGATCCTGAAAATGACTTCCATGGCCGCCAGCGAGGTCCCTCCCATCTCAAAAAAGCGAGCGCGACGCGAGGTCACGGGTCGTCGCAGAACGGCGCTCCAGATGGCCTGAATCCGTTCTTCCACGGGACCTGCGGGCGGCTCGGCTTCCCCTCCCGATCCAATGCTTTCTCCAGCCCATCCTGGAAAGGGCCGGGGCAGAGCCCGGTAGTTCACTTTGCCGTGTTCCGTGAGCGGAATGCGTTCTACACGGACGAAGGAGGCGGGGATCATTCCAAGCGGAAGCCGGGCTTCCAAGATCTCTCGCAATTCCCGGTCCGGGATTTCCCGGTCGCTCACATAATAAGCCGCCAGCTCCACCCTCTCCTCGGCCGGCAAGCGATCCGAGTCATAACCGATCTCGTCGAGAATCTTGCGGACCCGGGCCGGATCGATCGCGTCGCTCAATTCATCCAAGGCGGCTTCGCGTGTTTTGTGACCCATCCGCACGTCCCAACTGTAGGGCAATGCGTAGTTATGAAAACCGCGTTCCCGGCGATGCACATAGATCCCCACATCGTTGATCAGGCAATTGGTCGATCGGCCCGTATCGCTGGGACGGATCCAGGGAACGCGCCGGTCCAAGTAGTCCATCATCTCCTCCAATCCAACGTCGCAGTACCGATAGAAATCGACGAACTCAATCTCTGCGAAGAGCCGGTCATCCTGGAAACACGCCACATCGAGCCGGCGGGACACGGCGTCGTCGAGCCGGTGATAGACTTTTCGCGCTTCCAACACGGCCCGGTCCACTTCCTCCGGGCGAAAGCTTTCGCTTTCGAAAAGATGCGGGCTGAGCCGGGTCTCGAAGAACTGACCGCGCGACAGGCCGGTGACGACGACCCGGATGCCGCGCGACCGGGCGCAGTGCACCGCCAGCGTATAGATCGTTTTGAAACACCCGTTGCACACGTTGCTGAACCGGGTCAGGCTGTCCTGAAAGATCTCCCGCATGTGCGGCGTCGATCCGAACTCATGCTCGACTCCCAGGGCTTCCGCGACGCGCCGGATATTGGCCATGGCTTGTTCAGAGATGTATCCGTTGTCCAAGGTGAATGCGTGCACTTTCAGGCCCATATCCGCGAGCCGGCACAGGGCGTAGGTACTGTCTTTGCCTCCGCTCAAGAGCATCAAACAATCGGCTCGAGCGCTCTTTTCTTCGCGCCGTTTGTCGAAATAGGCGCGCAAGTCTTCCAGATCGCGAAAGTAATCCCGGGCCCGGTCTCGGATAGTCTCGTAAGACGCGCAAAGCTCGCAGATTTCCTGCGTGTTGAGGCGGAATCCCGGATAGGTCGAATCGAGCCCGCAACGCAGGCAACGCCGCAGCTCCGTTTCCTCAGGTCTTGACTCCGACCATGACGCGGGGGCCACGACACAGGCCGTCACTTCCGGATGCTCCTCGAGCGCTGTTTCGATTTCGCCGGGTTCCACCCGAAAGCCGCGCACTTTGACTTGGCGATCGATGCGCCCCAAACATTCCAGGACTTCCGGGCGCGCGAAGCGAGCCAAGTCTCCTGAACGATAGACCCGTCCGCCGGGCCCAAACCGGTCATCCACAAACCGGGCCGTCGTCTCCGCAGGCAGCCGGCGGTAACCACGCGCCAGGCGGTTCCCGCCGATGCAAAGCTCGCCAGGCGTTCCTTCGGGACAGAGTTGACCCTGGCGGTTCAACACATAGATCCGGACTCCATCCGCCGGACGCCCGACCGGGACGCTTCCCTCTTTGTCCTGAGCGGGATTGAAACGATGGATCATACAGCCCACCACCGCTTCCGTGGGACCATATTCATTATAGATCTCTACTTCTCCGGAAAAGCGTTGCGCGGTCGCGGCAGCCAACGAAGCGCGGAGATCTTCGCCTCCCACGATGAAGCGCCGGATCCTGTTTCCCGGCATGTCTAACTGTCGGAGCAGGGCTAAATGAGCGGGCGTCAACTTGATCACGTCGACCGCGTTGTCACGGATCACGTCGACCAGCGCCGTGTCCACTGGGCCCTCGGTTTGCCTGTAGATAGCCAAGGCGCCCCCGGACGCCAAGGGGAGAAACAGAGAAGTGATGGTCAAATCGAAGGCCGGCGACGTGAACAAAGGAAAGACAAGGGTTTCCCCGCGCAGGTAGACGCGCTCAGCCCAGTCCAAATAACGGGCTAAACCGGCGTGTTCGACTTCCACCCCCTTGGGCTGGCCCGTCGATCCTGAAGTATAGATCACATAAGCAAGGCCGGCCGGCGCCGGTCCCGGCCGAGAAGTCCCGTCGACCGGGGAAGCGTCGCTCATGTCGCCGGGTTTCCAAACCGGCAGATCCTCGGGCACGCCATCGGCCGGATCGAGCGCTATCAGGCCCGCCGCTCCACTGCCCTTCAGGATAGCCCGCCGCCGCGCCGCCGGATGCGCAGGATCCAGCGGAAGGAAGGCTGCCCCCGCACGGAGAATCGCCAGGATTGTAACCACGAGTTCAACCGACCTAGGCAGACAGACGCCCACCACTACTTCGCGTCCGATGCCAAGGGCCGCCAACCGCGTCGACTCCCGCTCGACGGCCATTTCCAATTCTCCATAGGTCCACACACGGTCGCCGTCTCGCACCGCCGCCCGTCCAGGGTCTCGCGCCGCCCACTGGGCGAAGCGTTCCCCGGCTAGCGGGGGCAGATTATTGGGGTTACCGCCGGCGTCCTGGTGGAATCCTTCGAGGATCCTTGTGCGCTCCTCCCCCGTCAGGATGTCGACGGATCCCGCTGGCCGATCCGGATTCATGAGGAGCGCACGGGTCAGGTTCTTGAAATGGGCCATAGCCCGGGCTTGATCCTCCGCAGAGAACAACTCTTCCGCCGCATCGAACTGGATCTTGTACTGGCCCGATCCTTCCAAATCATGCGCCTGAATTCGCAGGACATGCTTCGGGTCCACATAGCCGGGGTGCAGCCAGGTTACTTTGGCGGGGATCCCCGCGAAAGGGCCGTAGACAGCCGGCGTGTAGTTCAACACGACATTGGCCTCCGATGGGCGGTTCACATGTCCGGCGCCGGGGATAGCCTGGCGCAACACCAAGAGGGTCTCCTCGAGAAACCGGCTTGCCAGTTCTCGCAGTGTCTCGTCCCCCGTTACGCGCATACGGATAGGGTAGGTTTCCATGAACAGCCCCATCGTTTCCCGCGCTGCGGCGGGCCGGTTTTGCAGGGGAATTTCCAAGCAAAATGCGTCCTGTCCCGAAACCCGGCTCAACCATGCCGCGGTCAACCCTCCCAAAACGGCAAACGCAGACAGCTCCGGCGATAAGCTCCGAAAACCCGGTTCGCCCGACAGGGTCCGCACCCGCATCGAGAGATCCGGGTCCAGCGGGAGATCTCTTCTTCGGCTTTTTCCCGTTTCCGTGCCCAGGGCTTTTCCATACAAGGAAAGAGGCGGGAACCGGCTGGACGCCGCCTCGTGCCAGTAGGCCTCCGCCGCCTCGGCGTCCCCCTGCGATTGGGAAACCAAACCGGCGTAGACTACGTAATAGGAGGGAAACGACGAGGAAATCGCGATCGTCGAATCCGCCGGCGCCGCATAGGTCTCTCCGGTGTGGCGATAGACGAGTTCGACCGAGCGGGCGTCCGCAATGAGATGATGCTGATTCAAATACCAGACCCAACGGCCGCCATCGAGCTGAGCCAGAACGCTGTCGAAAAGAAGGTTTCCCGGTTCGAACCGGCGGCCGATTCGCTGTTCGGCCCAACGGGAAAAGCTCGCCCACGGATTCTCACAGGCCGAGAAATCCTGAAGCTCCACGCATTCGGCGTCCACATTTCGCCGTTGCTCAAGCAAGGGTTTTCCGGATCGCTCTCGCAGCACCGTCCGCAGGACATCGCTGCGGTTCACCACGGCGGCAAAGGCTCTCCGGAAACGTCCTGGGTCCACGGGGCCCTCCAGCGTGAAGGCCATCGCCATGTGATAGAGAGGCCCCTGGCCCCAGGACGATTCGCCCAGCCAGATCCGCAATTGAGCCGGGGTTAGCGCCTGTCCGGCCGGGCTTTCGACGCTGGAGGCCGATTCGTTCTTGCAGTACTCCGCTCGCCCGTTCATGCTACTGATTCTGTGACCAGCTAAGTACTGCGGTCCACCGTGTTTTGACAACAGATCCCTGAAGCAAATCGAACCGGACCGCCATAACCGCACCCGCCCGCGAGGGGAATGAAAACCCGCCTTTTGACCTCGGATGCGATCGCGAAGCTCGTTGCTCTCCACGGGCTTGATCGCCTCATGGACGACCTCATCGCCCGGTTCCAGGAGGCCCTCATCGATTTCGATGAAGCCGCCGTCTTCACACCGGTGCGAAGCGGCTTCAGCTCCGCCGCGGGGCTTCTCGAGTGGATGCCTTGCCGGATCGAGGGACGCGGTTCGATCATGAAGATGGTCGGTTATCATCCCTCAAACCCCGGCTTGCAAGCCCTCCCCACCATCCTCTCGTCCACCCTCTGGTTCGATGCCGGATCCGGCCATGTCTTGGCGATAGCGGACGCCACGTTTCTCACCGCCTTGCGCACCGGAGCCGCGTCGGCGGTCGCCAGCCGGGTCATGGCTCATCCCGGCAGCGCCACCCTCGGAATCATTGGTTGCGGGGCCCAGTCCGTAACCCAGGTCCATGCCTTGGCCCGCGCCTTTCCCCTGGAACGTGTCCTCGCATTCGACATTCAAGACGCCGCGGCCGAATCCCTGGCGTCGCGTTGTTCTTTTCTCGACCTCCGCTTCGAGACCGTCGATGCAGGGGGCCTTGATGGCCTCGTCGATTCCGTCGACATCCTGTGCACCTGCACTTCCTCGGATCCGGGGAACGGTCCCGTGTTTCACGATCGATCCACCCTCCGTCCTCACCTCCACATCAACGCCGTTGGCTCCGATTATCCCGGCAAATTCGAAGTCCCGCGTTCACTTCTGCGGCGGGCTGTCGTCGTGCCGGATTTCTCCCCGCAAGCGATCGTGGAAGGCGAATGCCAGCAACTCGACCCTTCCGAGATCGGCCCCTCGTTGGCCGTCATCGTGCGGCAACCGGAAACCTGGTCTCACTTGCAGGGCAAATTTTCCGTATTCGATTCCACCGGTTGGGCGTACGAAGATGCGATCGCTTTGGATCTGCTTCTCGAACTCTCGCAAGAATATCAGACTGGAAGCGACGTCGAGTTGGCCTGCATCTCGGCCGATCCCCGGGATCCCTACGGGTTTTTGCAATCCTCCCTGAATCACCGCAAGTCCAGTTCATCGGTCCACTCGCAGGCGCCGGCCTGATCGCTGTTTGCTCCAGTCCGCTTGTGCGCCCGGCCTCGCCAACGCATCTCGCGCCGTTTGTCTCGCCCTCGTCCTTTCTCGCGCCTCGTTTCCCGTGGATTCTACCTGGACTGCCGAACAAAGAGCCCTCCGCGAGAGGGTTCTCGAGTTCGCCACCGAGGAACTGAACCACAATCTCGCCAGCCGGGATCGCGACAGTATTTTTGTCAGGGAAAACTGGAACAAGTGCGCGGCGTTCGGCGTTTTGGGCGCCTGCGTCCCTCAAGCCTACGGAGGCCGTGGCTATGACGTCGTCACCACCATGATTCTTTTGGAGGCCCTGGGCCAAGGCTGCCGCGACAACGGTCTCACTCTCGCTCTGAACGGACAGATGTGGAGCATTCAGGAACCCATCCTGCGCTTCGGCAGCGAAGAACAGAAGAAGCGCTTCCTTCCCCGGCTTTGTTCGGGAGCTTGGTTGGGCGCCCACGGCATGACCGAACCGGGCTCGGGGTCCGACGCTTTTTCCCTCCAGACCAGCGCCGTGCCCAGTGCTGGCGGTTACATTCTTAACGGACACAAATCCTACATCGGTCTCGCGCCCGAAGCGGATGTCTCTCTCGTTTTTGCCAAGACCGATCCCGGGTTGGGCGCTTGGGGCATCTCAGTCTTTCTCATCGAGCGCGGAACGAAAGGACTGCATCAGCCCCCGGCCCGCCCGAAGATGGGTCTTCGCACGGCGCCGCTTGGCGACTTGATCCTCGAAGACTGCTTTGTTCCGGAAGAGAACCGCCTCGGTCCTGAGGGAGTGGGAATGAGTCTTTTCAACGCCTCCATGGACTGGGAGCGCAGTTTCATCTTCGCCAGTCACGTCGGCTCCATGGCCAGGCAACTCGAGCAGTGCATCGAATACGCTCGCACGCGGAGCCAGTTCGGTCAGCCCATCGGGTCCTTTCAATCCGTTTCTAACCGGATTGCAGAAATGCGCCTCCGTCTGGAAACATCGCGACTGCTCCTCTACAAATTGGCCTGGATGAAACAGCGCGATGAACCGGCCGCCCTTGAAGCGGCGCTTGCCAACCTTCACCTCGCCGAATCCTTCGCCGCCAACAGCATGGACGCCGTGCGCATCCACGGAGCCCGGGGTTACCTCTCCGAGTTCGAGATCGAACGCGACCTCCGCGATTCGGTTGGAGGCGTGATTTATTCCGGCACCTCGGACATCCAACGCAATTTGGTGGCCCGTCTTCTTGGACTGTGAGCGCGGCGTCTCCGGCCTACCTTCTATCTCTTGCCGCGGAGGACTCCGCCCAGCGGTTTCCAGATCATCCCGCATTCATCTTCCGCGATGCGGTTCTCACCTACGGCGATGTCGCCCGGCGAGCCCGGAGCCTGGCCGCATACCTGCTAGAGCGTGGCCTGGCGCCCTCCGGCCGGGTCGGTCTCTATCTCCGCAAATGCCTGGAACTTCCCGCCGCCCTCTACGGAGTTCTCGCCGCCGGAGGAGTGTACGTCCCCATCGATCCCGCCGCTCCGCCCGGGCGCTTACGCTTCATTCTCGAGGATTGCGGCATTCGCCATCTCGTGGCCGGCCCGGAACGGCGCGCGGCCCTCACCGCTCTGGTCCGGGACGGGGTCCAGCTCGATTCCATCATTGGGCTCGAGCCCGGAGATGTGGAAGGAGCGCACTGTGTTCCCTGGTCCGAGATCTGGGCCCGGGACCCGCTCTCGGTCTTGCCGCGCCGGACCGAACTCGATCTCGCTTATATCATTTACACCTCGGGATCCACTGGAAGCCCGAAAGGGCTCATGCACACCCACGCCAGCGGCCTCGCCTATGCGCGTATGTCAGGCCGGGTCTACGATGTGTCGCCGGAAGACCGGCTCGGCAATCATTCTCCTCTGCACTTCGATATGTCCACCTTCGAGTACCTCACGGGTCCCCTGCATGGGGCAACCACCGTGATCATTCCGGAGGAAACAACTGTGTTCCCAGTGAGCATGAGCCGGCTCATCGAGTCCGCCCGGCTCACCTTTTGGTATTCCGTGCCTCTGGCGCTCGTTCAGATTCTCTTGCGCGGCGAAGTCCAGGATTGCGACTGCCGTTCGCTTCGCTGGGTTCTCTTTGGAGGAGAACCGTTTCCCACAGGCCATTTGCGCAATCTCATGCGGCTGTGGCCCCATGCCCGCTTCAGCAATGTCTATGGCCCGGCCGAAGTCAACCAGTGCGCCTACTACCACCTTCCCGCGAGTCCGGAGGATGTTCCTGACAACATTCCCATCGGACGAGTCTGGGAGAACGCCGAAGGTCTTGTCGTCGACGAAGAAGGCGGCCCCGTTGCCGCCCACCAGCCCGGAGAGCTTCTCGTCCGAAGCCCCGCCATGATGCGGGGTTATTGGAATCAGCCCGGTCTCAATCAGCGAGTCTTCTTCGATTGCGAACCAATCCCGGGATTCCGCGAGAGATTTCTGCGGACCGGCGATCTGGTCCGCGACCGTGGGGACGGGGAACTCCTCTTCCTCGGCCGAAAGGACCGCCTCGTCAAAATCCGAGGATACCGTCTCGAACTCGACGAGGTGGAAGCCGTGCTGGCCAGTCATCCTGCCGTGGCTGAAGCCGCCGCGGTCGCTCTCTCCGCCGGAGAAGGTGAGAAGGAGATCGTCGCCGCTGTCATTCTGAGGGAAGGGACCGGCGCCGGTTGCGAGTGCCTTCGAGCGCACGCTGCGAGCCGGCTTCCTCACTATGGCGTGCCGTCGCGGATATCGGTGCTCAGCGCGTTTCCCCGCACCGGCACAGGGAAGATCGACCGGAACCGCCTCGCCCAAGACTTGGGGGGCAATCCCTCGAGCGGCGGCCCGTGATTAGCCCCAATACTGTTCACTTAATGATTGGCAACCGGGCCGACTCCCCGCTCTGCTTGGGGTCCTATGGCACGAAAGGCAATGACCATGAGGTCCGGGGGCCGCATCGCCGAACACTTGAGCATCGGCTTGCTGGCCCGGACCTATCCCGGATTTATCCCAGCGCAAAGGCCAAGCGCCGGAAAGAGGGAGGCATATGGGTGCGCGTAATCGAATACGAATTGGAGGGCGTTGAGGAGGCTGAAGCGCTCTACCGCCTCATCACCACACTGCTGGATGCCCAGACCTATCCCGCCCACGAATTGGCTGGCCTCTACGAAGAACGTTGGGAAATCGAAACGACCCTCGATGAGTTCAAGACTCATATGCGGGGCGGGCGGGTGGTTTTGCGCAGCAAGACGCCCGAACTGGTCAGTCAAGAGTTTTGTGGGATGATGCTGGCCCACCGCGCTGTGCGCGTGTTCATGAATGAAGCCGCCCTGCGCGAGAACCTCGACCCGGACCGATTATCCTTTACTCACTCCATCCGGGTGATCCGAAGGAAGCTGGCGGCGATTTCGGCCCTTCCCCCCTAAGGCGCGAGAGGTCAAAGAGGCGTTCCCGCACCGATCCGGCGATTTCGGCCAAGCGGCCGGCGTCGCCATCGGCCTGGCACTGGGCGACTTCGGCCAGGAGTTTGCGGGTGTAGGGCTCATCGGCCAGCAGTTGGAGGCGTTGCAGGAAGTCCTCCTGGGTCCAACCGGCCAGGGCCCGCTCTTTATCGGGGACTTCGAGCAGGAGGTGGAAGTGGTTGCCCAGGCAGCACCAGGCCAGGGTGCGCAGACCGCTGAAGCGCAGTTGTCTGCGCAGCAGGGTGCGGAAGAACTCCCGTTCGCTCTGGCCGAAGACGATGTGACGGCCGGCGAAACGGGAGACGACGTGATAGCAATGGGTCTGCCCCTGGGGACCGAGCAGGAAGCGGCGCAGCTTTCTCATGCCACCACCCTGGCCCCTCGCGCCCAGTTGTCACATTTTTTATTTGGTGTCTGACACATTATATTCCCTTGAGGTGTGGAGCCGCCCCGCTGAAACTCAGCAGGGCCACCCAGCGCCCATCGGCTTCGGCCACGTAGCGCATGTGCCGTCCCCCGATCCGGCTGCTCCGAAGATAGTGCTTCTCCTCGAGCAACTCATCGAACTGCTCCCGCTCGCTCTCTTCCATGAGCCGGATCTTCACCCGGCTGTGCAACTCCTGGCCCGGCTGCGGCTTTTTCATTCCGCACTTCCTGCCAAAGCCGGCCTCAAAAATCTAGTCGTTTTTCACACTTTCTTTCCAGGGCTTGTTCATTTGCTCCGCAGATGAAACAGCCCTGGTTGCCCCTCCAGGGTGAGTCGAGAACCTACCGCAGCGTTGAGCCGGTGGAGGCGGCCGGATCTGGCGGATATGAGGGATCGGCCTGCCCCGGGGTTAGTCCTTCCTGCCGCTC
>DATKCT010000205.1:0-5452 GCA_035513055.1 Verrucomicrobiales bacterium
AAACGGTATGAGAAATGCTGGTTAGATGTCCGAGGGCTCGATCGAAGGCTGCCGCTGCATGCCTCCCAAGTGATGCCGCAACGCTTCTCGCGTCTCCGGCGGCACGCTCAAGGTCTCCAATAATTGCAGCGCTCGCGCGGCGTCGCTCTGGGCCTGTTGTTCCAACAAACGAATCACCGTGTGCAGGCGCTGGGCTTCATCGCCCAGCACGCTGGCCCATTGCAGGGCCCCTTCCATATCCCAGGGCGCCACTTCTTCCACCAGCGAGCCGACCGCCGCGTCTCGCGCGGTTCCAAAGGGCAAGCCGGCGACCCATTCCGAAGCGCTCCGGGCGTCGAAATGAATCCACGAAGCGGCCACTTCAGCATAAAGCCAATCCGAATCGTCCGAAGCCGGGGCCTTGCTCAACCATCCGGAAACCCAGTGCGGATCTTCGTAAAGCCAGCGCTCGACCACCGCGCCCCAAAGCACGCCGCGCAGAGCCGGGTCCTCGGCTTCGAGCGCGTAGTCCGCCGCGTCTTCACGATCCAACTCCGCCCAGTGTTTGACGGCCCAACCCATGACTTCCTGACGCAATGCCGGATCATCGATATCTTTCGACCAGCGCAAAACCTCTCGCGGATCCGCCGACTTGCGCGCCGCCGCCAATGCCGATTTTCCGCCGTCTTCCGGAATCTGCGCGATGGCATATTCGCCTGCCAACCGCGGATCTTCCTGCGACAAAGCCTCCAAGACCATGGGGAGCCATTGGGCCCGCAGCTCCGGGTCCTCGATTCCCGACACCCATGCCAGCGGCTCCGCCCGGCTAAAGCGCAGCCAGCTCGCGAGAATCCTTTCGCCAATTTCCTTTGATCCATAATCCGCCGTCGCGCTAGCCAGCTCCAGCGCTCCGCGCGGCGAGGTCGCCGCAAATTCCAAAAAAACCTCGTCGAGCGCCTCGTTGCGATCGTCGGCGAAGGAGTTGGCATCCACCCAGGCGATCGCTTGGCGCGGATCCGCCGAGGCCATGCCCCGCGCCACGCTGCAGAGCATGGCCACCCGCAACGCTCCGGGAGGGAACTCCCCAACGTAATTCCCCGCCGCAGCCGGATCCTGCTCCGCCCAAGACTCCACGACGCCGGCCAGCGCTTCTTGGCGCGCATCGGACGCCGGAAGCCCTTCGACCCACTTCAAGGCGGCCGCGGGATCTTTTTCCGCCCATCCCTCCGCTAACTTCACAGAGACAGCGCCGCGCTCGGAAAAAGAGAGGTCCGAAATCGCCGCCACCGCCGCATCGGGATCGCGCTCGGCCCAACGACGCAAGACCTGCGTCCGCAGTTCCAACCGGTCGCAGGCGTCCTCGGGAAGTTTGTTGAGCAAGTCGAACGCTCCGGCCGGATCCTCGCCGCATTGCGCCAGAATCACAGCTTCGACCGCCGCGTGCCGGGCCGGACCGTCCTCCCGGCGCATCGCCTCGGTTAACGCCACATCCGGGTCGTTGCGCCCCCAGGTTCCGAACACAACACCGCTGAGGGTCCCTTCCGGGTCCGCATTCGGAAAACGCTGAAAATACCGGAGCGCTCCTCGCGGATCCAAGGTAGCCCAGCGTTCGGCCAGAGATCGCTCGAAGCTCTCGCGCTGGCCGGCATCCGGCAGCTCGCGCAGCGAGGTCAACAAGCCCGGAAGCTCCAGCACGGACGCAGCCGACAACTCCAAGAAAAACGCCCGCGACCGGGCCACCGGATCGGTCAGCAAGAGGAATGAGGACAATTCTCCGCGCTCGCCGGATTCCGCGGACGGATGCAACGCCTGGGAATTCGCATCCGATGGAGCAGTGAGCCCGGCGCCTTCCGCCGGGGAACTTTCCTGCGATTGGAGCATTCGTGAGACGCCCACTAAGGCCGCCAAAGCCAAGAGCAATCCGCCCGCAATCAGGGCCCGGCGCGCCGCCCGTCCGCTCGGATCCAGCAGCCGGTCTTCCGCTTCCCCTGGAACGTCGCCCTCGAAAACCTTGCTTCGCCAACCGGCGGGCGCTGCCAGCAATCCGTTGACCACAGGATGTCTCCGGCAATTTGGACAGGCGATACCCGCCGCGGGCATCGCTTCACAGGCTCGCCCGGTCCACGCACAACCGGGACAGCGCAGCACCGGAATCCAGGCCGCGGCGCATCGCGAGCAGGTTGCCGAGGGGATCCCAGGAACAGGAGGCTGGACCGCCTCGCCGCAAGCTGGACACGATGCCCAGCCCTGTAGTGGCAGAGCCTCGTCCATGGCCGAGCGTCTCGTCGCTTGCACAGAAAAACCTTCACCCGTCCCCTTCTCGCGGCAAATGCGGAATCTCGCCGCCCGCGCTTGTGATGAAAAGCCGGACAGGGGTGGGGAGAAGAGCCTGAGAGCCCGATAGACAAGGACCCCAAAGGGAGACCGGAGGCTCTTGGGCTCTTGGACTGCGGCCGCCTACGCTCCCCCTCTTCAAAACGCGCCCTCCCAAGAAGTCCTGTTGATGCGTAGGCAGTGTGCAAAAGAGCGCCGCTGAATTTCCAGCTTGGAAGGGCGAGGCAATCCATGCTAGCCAAGGCCTTCCAAACCCCCGATTCCCACCATGCCCTCGATCCGCCGCTTCGCTGGTCTGTTCCCCCTATTCTGCCTCACACTCTGGACCCCACAGGTCTTCGCCGCCGACGCTGCCCCGGCCACGCTCGACTCGGGCGATACGGCCTGGATGCTCACCGCGACTGTCCTCGTCTTGTTCATGACCCTCCCTGGCTTGGCTCTTTTCTACGGAGGTCTCGTCCGCGCGCGCAACTGTCTGAGCGTCCTCATGCAGTGTTTCTCCATCGCCTGCCTCGCCTCGGTCCTTTGGGTAGCCATCCTCTACACCCTCGCCTTCTCCGATGGGAACCCCTGCATCGGCGACCTGCAGCACCTGTTCCTCAGGGGGATCACACCGGACGAATTGAACGGCAGCAGCTTTCCGGAAACGGTCTTCGTCATGTTTCAGATGACCTTTGCGATCATCACGCCCGCTCTGATTGTTGGCGCCTTCGTCGAACGTATTCGCTTTTCCGCGGTGCTGCTCTTCACCGCCCTCTGGCTCCTCTTGGTTTACACTCCCGTCGCCCATTGGGTCTGGGGCGGCGGATGGATGCAAGTCCGCGGAACCCTCGATCTCGCCGGCGGCCTCGTCGTGCACACCACTGCCGGCGTCTCGGCGCTCGTCGTGGCCAAGTTTTTGGGCCCACGCGCCGGATTTCCCGGCAGTCTTCATCCCCCGCACAGTCCCGGCATGGTCATGATCGGAGCGGCCATGCTCTGGGTAGGCTGGTTCGGCTTCAACGCCGGAAGCCAGATCGCCGCCAATGGAGCCGCAGGCATGACCATGCTGGTTACCCACATCGCCGCCGCCGTAGCCAGCCTCACCTGGATGACGGTGGAATGGTTGAAAACAGGCAAGCCCGGTCTCGTCGGCATCGTCACCGGGATGGTCGCCGGTCTCGCCACGATCACTCCCGCCTCCGGCAACGTCGGGCCCATGGGAGCCATCTTCTTGGGGATCCTCGCCGGGATCGTTTGCTACTTCGCGTGTGGATTCGTCAAAGGCGTCCTCCGCGTCGACGACACCCTGGATGTTTTCGCTGTGCACGGCGTCGGCGGAATGATGGGCTCGCTGCTCGTCGCGGTCTTCGGTTCCGCGGTTTTCGGGGGCAGCGGGGTCGAGAACGTGGTCCAGCAGCTCGGGATCCAATCTCTCGCCATCTTGGTCACCGCAATTTGGTCCGCGCTGGTCACCCTCCTCATCGTCTTCGTCATACGCTCTGTTGCAGGTTTTCGCGTCACCAGGGACGAGGAAAACGCCGGCCTCGACCAATCCGCACACGGCGAATCGGCCTACAACCTTGACTAACCCCTATTTCTGGATGCTGCTCTATGTGGAGGGGGAAGAACGGCCCGGAGGCCTGACACCGGAGGGCATGCAGGCAGCCAAACGGGGTTTCGCTCGCGCGGAGGTCGAAAAGGTGCTGAGAGCGGGTGGGAAATTGCCGCTCGCGGTGGCGCTGCGCTGCCGGGTGCGGTATTTCACCGAGGGGGTGGCGCTGGGGACAGCAGCGTATTTGGAGGAGTTTTTCCAGGCGCGGAGGGAATTGTTCAGCGCCGGACGAGAATCGGCGGCGCGAAAGATGAGGGGAGCCGAATGGGGCGAATTGCGGTCCGTGCGGGATCTGCGCAACGGTGTCGTTAGTTGTCGGTGATTTGCAAGGCTGCGGAAACTGCAGCCGCCAATCGCATACTCCTCCGGCTTCCATGCTGGAGAGAAATGCGGCCGCATTCGCGCCGGGCGGAGCCGGGGCGGGAGCAGCCGGTCGATAGCGGAGACCGTTACTTGCTGGGTTCGATAAGCCTCGCCCAGATCACGACGGTGACGAGACACTGGAACTCCCCGGGGACAATCCGATTATCACCCCAACCAACAGCGATAGGACTGACAATACGTCACCGCAGGCCAGCCAATGCGGCGATCCTCTTCCGAGTCCGCTCTCCGTAAGGGGGCCTGAAGAATTCGATCACGGTCTTTGAGCGCGACTGCCGGTAGATCGCTTTTGCGTGGCTGAATTCCCGAAAACCATGCACGCCGTGGTATTGTCCCATTCCGGAGGGTCTAATATAATGTGTCAGACACATAGTAGAAAAGTGGACCAACGGGTACGGGAGGTCCAGGGTGGCGGCATGAGAAAGCTGCACCGCTTTTAATATGATGTGTCAGACACCAAAAAAAGACGCTGCGGTTGCTGGCGCATCGCCGCGGTCAAACGGCCTACCATCGATCTGAGCAAAGTGCCCAGCGAGCAAACACCGCTCACCGAGATCGCCTACTACGTGTGCAGTAAGACCAAAGCGGAGATGGACGACACCGCGCTTCTGGAGGCCATTGTGGGTCATTGGGCGGCCATCGAGAACGGCGCCCACTGGGTGCGCGACGTCACTTTCGGCGAGGACTGCTGCCGGGTAGCCCGTCCTAAGGCCGCCCGCAATTTCGTCACCCTGCGCAACTTAGCCATCGGCCTTTACAACTTGCTCAAGCATCGCGAGAGGACCGGCGCTCCATCTTTGCCTTCCTGGCAACGCTCCATGAGCAATCCCCAGGCGCTGCGCCATGTGCTCGGCTAAAGACTCTGAGCGCTTCTTTTGCACCCCTTGTCCTGTCTATCGCGCCGGACCCCTTCAGCTCCACCGCAATTCCTGAAATCCTGCCTATGAACTGAGCCCAATTGCCCGAGAGCCTCCCGCCCGCGCCGTGCAGCGGGCGCCGCTTGCACCCACAGGCAAGGCGTCCCGCCATTAGTGTTCGGCATGCTCCCTGCTAGTCGGGCGTCGAGGCGGTCTAGCAGGCGTATTGTTAGATTGCGGGGTGTGACAAATTGTCTCTTGTACGATTCCCGTACTTCTGGTTTAATCCGCCCCGTGCCGAAGAACC
>DATKCT010000206.1:0-3347 GCA_035513055.1 Verrucomicrobiales bacterium
TCGGCTACCGTCAGCAGCTACCGTCCGGGATACGTGGTCAACACTCTGCCGCCCTACTATCAGACGGAGATCATTGGCGGAGTCCGGTATTACCACTATGACAACGTTTACTACCGTCCGCGGGGCAATCGTTACATCGTAGTGGCCCCGCCGCGGGGCGGTCGCGGCTGGGCGGACCGGAGTCGCTACGGCCGGCCGGATCGTTATGACCGCCGCGATGATCGCTATGACCGCCGCGATGATCGCGGTGATGGGCGTTATGATCGCGACGATCGACGAGATGGTTATGATCGCGGGCGAACCACGGTGATTCGAACATTGCCGAGCGGGGCCCGGGTGATGACGCACCGTGGGACTCGCTATTATCGCGCGGGCGACACCTACTATCTACCAAGTGGCGATGGCTACGTGCTCGTCGAGCGGCCACGCTAACCCTAATTCGTGCCGGGGGGATCAGGGGCGCGTCGCCAGCTTGGCGAGGCGCCCTCTCTCCTTCAGCGCGGCCGCTCCTGCCCGCGAACATGCTCAGCAGCAGCCCCCGCCGTCGCAACATGTTGCGGCTTCTGTGGTGGCGTCATAGCTGTGGCCTTTGGTTTCCTTCGGATGGCGCTCGCGCATCCCAGAACAATCGAAAGGCTGGGCTTCCTCTAAGGGGATTTCCACGCGGGGTTCGATGAAGGCGAAATGACTCCGGTAGGGTGCTTTCCGATAGAGCTGGAAGGTCTTGTCGCAGACGGCGTAACGCTTGCCCCGTTCCATGGCGTGGCCGTCGTCATCAAGGACTTCGAGAAATGGGCCCTTGTAGATGACGGCCTGATTGCGCTCGAAGCATGGACCTTGTTTTCCTTTCCAAGCCTGGATAGTGACGGAGCGGAACTCGATGCCGGCGACGGTTTGCCACGGCGCGTCGTCGCGTTTGAGAATTTCGATGCCGTGGAAGCCGGCATCTGCGAAGGCCTGTAGCAAACCCTGCTCGGTATACGCTCCGCTGATGCAGCCGCTCCAGAGCTGAGGGTCGTTTTGCAGGTGCGCGGGGACCGGCTCATCGGAGAGGATGTCGGAAATGACGGCGCGGCCGCCCTTCTTCAGCACACGGAAGATTTCGTCGAAGAGCAGGCGCTTCATGCGGTTTTCGACGAGGTTGAAGACGCAATTGGAAACGACCACGTCGATGGTGTCATCGGTGATAAGCGGGTGTAGGACCCGGAGACTGGCGGCGAGTTCCTCGGCCGCGAGGTAGGAGGCGGCGCCGGCGACCGGATTCTTGCGCAGTTCGAGGTCCAGAAGTTCCAGGTCGAGCGCGAGGTCCTGGATGCGGCCCTTGCGGAATTCGACGTTGGCGTAGCCGATATTTTGGGCGGCGACGGGCGCGTTGCGGCGAGCGATTTCAAGCATTTCGTCGGTCATGTCGACGCCGATGACTTTTCCGTTAGGACCGACAACCTGGGAAGCGATGAAGCAGATCTTTCCTGTGCCCGAGCCGAGATCGAGGACGGTTTCCCCAGGATGGAGGTGTTGGGAGGGATCCCCGCAGCCGTAGTCCGTCGCGATGATCTCGGCGGGA
Organism: Verrucomicrobiales bacterium; assembly: GCA_035513055.1. Classification (GTDB taxonomy): domain Bacteria; phylum Verrucomicrobiota; class Verrucomicrobiia; order Verrucomicrobiales; family DEV007; genus DATKCT01. Next base: position 1,565 of record DATKCT010000206.1, read on the forward strand.
ATGGCCTTGAGGTACTGCGGATCGTAATCGACTGGACAGCACAGTGCGGCTTCAGGCGCATAGGCCGCAGCGGCGTAACGTGCGCGGGTGGCGGACTCGGACGAGGAGGGGATTTGGGTGGGCATGACTGGACTGGTAATTGGGAGGTGAGTGGCGGCAAGCGCGGTGAGGATCAGGGTGTTCCCCTCAGTCCTCCGGCGCCTTATAGACCTCGAAGATGTGGAGACGTTTGGCGACGTGGTAGCCGGACTGGGTCAGAAACGTGCGGACGATGCCGGCGGGGTCGTAGTCACTGGGCCGGCTGATCAGCATCAGGTCAGGGAGGTCCGCCGGGGCGAATTCTGGATTCAAGAGCAACGTAACGTCAAAGCCGGTCCGGAGCACGCCGCCTGGCGAGGTCTGCAGCGGGGAGGTGAGATCTTCGGCGTAATTGCTCTCGGGAACGAGGTCCCGCAGTCCGTAGTAGTCCAGCGCCTTGGGCGCCGCCAGCCACCACAGGTGATCTCCGTTCCGGAGCGCAGCGCGGGCGACTTCTGCCGCGCCCTGGTAGTCCTCGTTGGCGTGTCGCGGATGAAAGCGGAGCGTCAGGCAGGAAACGGCGAGAAGCAGCAGGGAGGAGGAGGAGGCGATTTTGCCCGCGAACGAGAAAAGAGCGCTGCGAAACGCGCAGGCGAGCCAGACAACGACAACAACGAGAGCGGGGGTGAGATGCCGGCCGAGGAATCGGAAATCCTGCATCACGTTGAGCAACACGAGAAAGAGGAAGGGAGGCGCGCTGAGCAGCAGGGCGGCGAAGACGCGGCGCCGGGTGAAGGAGTGCCGGTCCTGCCGGATCCAGATAAGGGCGAGAAGGGCGAGGGCGGCGGCGAGGCAGGCGACCGGTAGAAGGGTCGAACCAAAGGCGGCGAAACCCCATGTGCGCAAGTCGAAGCGATTTGGGCCGAGACCGGCGAATCCGAAGAGTTCGTAGATGCTGAACCCGGCGTTGAGGAGGGGATTGGAAGGGCTGATCCGGGCTCGCGATCCTTGTGCGAGTGTGTGGAGGTAGTACCCGGCCAGCAGCGCAAAGGGAACTGCGAAGAGGACTGCCAGCCAGATGGTCCGGCGAGGCGGGGGGAGACAGAGCGATCCGGAACGGAGGAGCACGGTCAGGCTGAGCAAAGCGGCGCCGAACCAGGGGACGGCGAGGAGGTGGAGCGCGCAAGCGACGAAGCTCGCGCTGAGGAAGAGCCCGAGATCGCGCGGAGAGATCGTGCCGGGAGCATGCGGCGAGCGTCCGAGGGCGGCGAGGGGAAGACCGAGCATCCAGCAGGACGCTCCCAACAGCGGAGCGTAGGGCCGGGCCTCGTCCAAGTAGTACCAGGCGAAAGGCGAAAGGCATAAGACCACGACGGCGGCGGCGGCCAGCCGGGGAGTGTCGCGGAACCAATAGAGGAGACCGGCCGCGCCGAGCACGAACCAGGGGATATTGAACAGCCGTAGGGCCCACTCGCTTGTTCCCCAGGCTTGGCACCACGCCCACACACTGAGCAGGTAGAGCGGCATTTGTGCTTCCGACCAGGGCCACGAGATGAGCCGGCGGAAGAAGCCGTTCAGTCCGGCGGCTTCGGCGAAGTGCACGGTGAAAAACTCATCCATCCACAAGCTGTCGCCGCTCGCGGCCACGAAGCCGGCGGCAGCGGCGAGGACAAGCAGGAGGAGGGAGAGCCAGCGAAAGCGATAGACCGGAGGGACGGCGGACATCCTCATCGACGATGCACGGACCCGGGTTCGCAGGCAAGAG